>JANNVN010000115.1:0-58868 GCA_031414435.1 Gemmatimonadaceae bacterium | reverse complement strand
CGCCAGCGCCAACTCCGCCAGCGCCAACACCGCCAGCGCCAACTCCGCCAGCACCGACACCGCCAGCGCCAACACCGCCAGCGCCAACTCCGCCAGCGCCAACTCCGCCAGCACCGACACCGCCAGCGCCAACACCGCCAGCGCCGACACCGCCAGCACCGACACCACCGGCACCGACACCACCACCACCAGCGCCACCACCGACCCCACCACCAAGCGCCTGCAACGTGGTCACGGCCGTGCAACTTGGCAGCACGTTCACCGGCCGCATCGACTCGAGCACCTGCCAGAACTTGTACGGATTCCGTTTCATCAATCAGTACTCCGTCTCGGTCGCGGCAACGACCTCCTACGCGCTCAAGCTCTCGACGACGAGTCCATCGGCACTCGTGCCGCTGAACATCGCGGGCACGTTCCAGCAACTCGACGTCGGAACAGGCACAGTTACCGCGATTGTCGTGCTTCGGGCGGGGACGTTTGGTTTCCTCGTGACCGCGCCATCGGCGACGGCGCAGACCTACGTGCTCACGACATCGCTGACCCCAGATCCACAGCAACTGTGTGCCACCACGTTCGCCACGACGGGTGTCTCGTTCAACTCCGCCATCACACGCGACTGCCGCTCCCGCGACGTCAGAATCGTACCGGCGCTGACATCAGGGCAGCGACTCGTGATCTCGGCCACCTCGGCCGGCCGAGCCGTCACCATTCAACTCCGCAACGCCACCACCGGCGCCGTGCTCGAGGAGGAGACGACCAACGATCGCAGACCGACAGCGACGATCACATACACCAACGGAGCCCAAGCGCAGTCAGTGCTGATCCGCGTCAGTGGTGGCGCGAACGTCAATAGTCTCGTGCCGCTGACGATCTCTCGTTGAAGATCCTCGGCGCCCGCTGAGTGACTTCAGGTCGGCGTGTGCTCGGAGCAGGTCCGTGCGCACGCCGCGTCGATGCTGCGGGCTACAGGACCGTTGGATTCAGGCGCCAGAGCGTGAAGTTCAACACGCCCGCGAACGTCACCCAGAGCAGGTATGGCACGAGCAATGCCGCTGCAACGCGCTGAAGACGGTAGAACATCGCGATGGTGATCGCGATCATGATCCACAGCACGATCAGCTCAGCCAACGCCAGCCCACCTTGCCGCCAGGCGAAGAAGAGCCACGTCCACACCGCATTGGCCGCCAGCTGGACCACGAAAAGCGTCAGCGCGCTGCGCGCAGCGCCGAAGCCGTGGCGACGCCAGACCAGCCATGCCGAGATGGACAGCAGCAGGTAGAGCACCGTCCACGCCGGGCCGAAGAGCCACGCCGGAGGTGCCCACGACGGCCGCACGATTGACCCATAGAAGTTGACATCGTTGGTTGACGCCAATCCACCGATCGCAGCAGCAACGGCCGTGAGTGCAACCCAGCCGAGCAGGCCGAGTGCTTGGGATTGAACGGATCGGCGGGTCATCTGGCAAAGCTACGCAGTGAACTTGGGTGCCGCCTCACGGTCGAGGCATCGCAACGGGCCGTGCGGGACGCGCTGTCGCCACCGCCCGGCACACGCATCACGGATTTGCGCAATTCACGTGCGAACTCCAACGTGAGCGGATTCACATGAAGGCGCTGTGCGCGGTCCATCTGATACCTTCCACCCTTGCGCCGGCGCCTGATGCGCCGAAGCAGGTACGTGACTTCAAGCTGGAGGGTCAGTGATCAGCGACGAATCGGATACCGCGCTGTCCGCAGTGCGGACACCGGCGCTGGAGCTCGCACTCGAGCAGAGTCACGAGGTGAAGGCAAAGGTCGAGGAGATTGCCGATACGCTGGCGGATACCAATCGCGGCGTCGAAGAGAAGATCGCCGCGGGTGCGACGACGATTTCCGCACGCAGCGCACTGAAGGACAATCAGGCTCATGAAGCGAAAGTGGTCGAGTGTGCGGCGGACCTCAGCGACGTGACCGAGACGCTGGCGCATGGGATTTCCGACTTACGCGAGACGGTCGACCAGTTGACGCAGGCTCAGGCCGCATTGGTCACGACGCAGGCGGCGCTGGCAGCGGCGCACGCAGCGGTGGATGATGCCGAGCACCGGGCGTTGCACGACGATGCCACCGGCCTGCCAAACCGGACGCTCTTCGACGATCGCGCCGCACATGCGATCGCCCTGGCCGAGCGGCACGGCTGGTCCGTCGCCATCATGTTCATCGATCTCGACGATTTCAAGGCCATCAACGACACCCATGGGCACGGTGCCGGAGACGCGGCGTTGAACGCAGTCGCAGAGCGGCTGACAGAATGTTCGCGTGAGCAGGACAGTGTGTGTCGTGCGGGCGGAGACGAGTTTCTCTTCCTGCTGGTCGACGCCGGCGACGACGCGCAGATCACCAGGGTCGCACGGCGGATCGTGGCCTGCGTCTCGGCGCCGTTCGATCACGCGAACACGCAACTCCGAATCGTGCCAAGTATTGGCGTCGCCGTCTATCCGCGCGACGGCGTGACGGTGAGCGAACTCGTCGCGAACGCCGACTCGGCGATGTATCGGGCGAAGTCGGGTGAGGGCAACGTCGAGATGTTCTCCGCACCGCTGGACCGCTGAGCGCAGGGCGCATCGCGTCACAGCGGCCAGTACGCTCTCCAGTGACAGATGCGGCGGTGGTGTACTTCGCGGTGGCGTTCGGGGTGATGCGGGCGCACGAATAGACTCGCGGTGCGAGCGACGGCGTGCGCTCCACGAGCGGGCGAACCACTCGCGGAGCGCACTTCGATCCATCAGCGATCAATACGCGTCATGCTCAGCGCTGCGGACTTCCAGTGGCCATGCCGGCTGGAATCATCTCGTCGACGAAGCTCACGGCTTCCACCTTGTTGCCCGGGCGTCCAATGAGCACGATCGTGTACGCTGATCCTGCCTTGAGCGTCATCGTCTTGAGATTCGCGACGGCCACATTGCGATCATCGCGACGGACGGTGAATCCGACGCTCGCCGGCGTGACATCCTTGAAGCCGGCTTCGCTGCCGTAGTCGATATCGTCAAACAGCGGGTCAGTCTGCCCGGTCATCATGACGTCCAGATCGTCCATGCCTGGCGCTGCGTGGACGACGCGCACACGTGCCTTGCCAGCGTCTGGTGCCAGCTCGTCGCGGAAGATTTTCAGCGACGCCCCACCATCCCGGTCCGGCAGGGCCAGAATCGTGTATCGACCGCCGTCGCGCATGGTCTCGGTGTTGCTGGCCATGCCAGTCAACGCACCGGGCGCCCCAAGGGAGAACGTCTTGATGTTCTGCTCGAGTTCGCGATACGATGTCACGTCGCCGAATTTCACATCCGGAAACAATGCGACGGAATCAGTGGAGACGCTCACCGCCTGGTTACCAGGCATGGCGTTGACGAAACGGATCATTGAGGTGCCACGGGCATCGGCCGCGGCGGCGGACGGCGAGGTGGCGCCGGCCGAGCTGTCGCCGACGGTGGTTTCGACGGCGGCATTCTCGTTCTTGTTGCCACACGCGGACAAGGCAGCGAGGGCGACGACCGACAGCGCAATGGAACTGGCACGCATACTGATTCTCCGGGGAGATGAAGACGTGTTCGGAATACCGGGGTCAACCACCCGCCCGGCAGGAGCGCGCGATCGATACCGTCTGCCTGATTCAAGATCTCAGCTGATGTGTTCATGCGAGGTCAGCCGCACAAAAAACGACGCTGCGAACACGGTGAGTGTGTTCACAGCGCCGCCAGCGAAGGACCCGACATTCCTTCGAATCGGCAAATCAGCATCAATTCGCATATTCAGCAATTGCAAGATGCCTGCCACCGTACTGCCGACGAGCTCAGGCGGACGGTACCGGTGTGCGATGTCAGGGAGTTGCGATGAATGGCCAAGGAGGCGCCACTGGCGTGCGGCCACGTGGCGGATGACGGCGTGCGGGCCAACGGCACGGGTGGCCGCAGGCCCACACACTCTTCCGCAACTGCGGACGACGTTTACTGAGCATGCGCACTGCAGGAAAGCCATGGTGACATCCAGCGTTGCTGCGTGCACTCGGCATCTGTGTGGCGTGACCGGGGCCGGGGCCTTTCAGTGACAGCCGTTCCGCGCGAGCTCTGATCAGGGCGCGCAATGAGTGCCTCAACCGGACGCTCAAGTGCCCTGCTCAGTTGCAGGGCCAGCGCGGTGGACGCGACGAAAACTCCACGAGCCACCGCGTTGATGGTCTTGCGTGACACCCTGACGAGCGCGGCGACGCTGCGTGCCAATCAGCTGCGGCTGTACTGCTCGTCGGTCGCTTTCACCCTGCTGGCCGCACTGCGGCGCCTCGGACTCGCGGGCACCGCCCTAGCGAAAGCCCAATGCACGATCATCCGGCTCACGCTGCTGAAAATCGGCGCGCGGAACAACGCGTGCGCACACCACGCCCCGGAGGCCCCGGGGCCGCATCGCGACCGCGTGCGTACCACGCCCCCTCTTTGCTCGCATCGCACACGCGGTTTCGGCTCGACCACGACCGCGCTGGCCCTCAACACGCTCACCGGAAGCGCTGCGCCGCGCCGCGGGCTTTCACGAAGGGGCGTGCCCTCACCACGACGGAGGCAGCTGCCATGCGGCAAGTGTGCGCGCAGTGTCTGCGAGAGTCGGTGTGCGGCCGATACGTGCTCACCCCACCGCCAGCGCCGCGTGACGGTCGGTGGCGCGCCCTGCATCTCGCTCGGGCGCCGTGAGCGCCGTGAGCACGGCGGTCCAGGTGGGGGGCGATCCCGGCAGGGACCCATCGGACGCTTTAGCAGGACGGACACGCCAGCGGGCCAACCTCGAAGATCGACTGGGGAGGAGCGCCGCCCACCGCGTCGGGAACGCGCGATCGTCCTTGGGGACCCAGGGCTGTGTGCACGTGGAACCCGGAATGCGGCCTGGCGAGCATGCCGGCAGCCTGCTCTGAGTCGAAGCGTTCGAGCCGCACGAACAACCGGCGCACGGCGCGGCGAAACGCCTCGGTCACGCGCGCAGTATCGTGCACCGGCCACGAGCGATGAAATCGCATTGCTTCCTTTTCCCGAGAATCCTGTCACGGGATACGGCATCGGATACGCGACCGCGAGTGGTCTGGAACCGAAGTTCAGGAAGCAGTCGCCGGTCGGAGCATCCCGGCTGGCGGCGTTGAAAATCCTCGCAATACCTCAGGTATTGCTGTGGTTTTCGTTTTGCCATCCTGGCGCCCCATCCGGCTTGGTGCTATCCGAACTTCGATTCCACGCCACTAGTAGCGCTGGAACGAAGAGACTGCGATTCTCTGCGGAGGGAAACTTGCCTCGTTCTGACGTATGGGCCCGCGGCTGAAGTCAGCCTGACGAAGGCAGCTCAAGCGATACTGTACGATGTCTCTCGAAGACCTCCGGAGAATGGGATGACTGGCCAACGACGAGCGATCGGCATCACAACCGTCTTTCTTCTCTTGATCGCGTCCGCGTGCGCGTCGCCGCGTGGCACCGTCGCGGCGATGCGCATCCGCGTCTTGCTCGACACCGATGCGAACAACGAGGTCGATGACCAGCACGCCATCGCTTACATGCTGTTCAACGGCAACGTGTTCGACGTCGCCGGCATCACCGTCAACCGCACGCGCGGCGGCGGCGACGTCGAAAACCAGGCCAAAGAGGCCGAGCGGATCGTGACGCTCGCCGGCCTCGAGCAGCGGTTCAGCGTGATTCGCGGCGCCAATGGTTCATTCGCCGAGATCGCTCCGCACCTGGGTGAGAGTACGTTCGACGGGGCTGCCGCGGTGAATCTCATCATCCAGCGCGCGCATGAGCCCAGCCGGCAGCCGCTCCTGCTGCTGGCGGTCGGCAAGCTGACCAACGTCGCGTTGGCGCTGAAGAAGGATCCGTCGATCGCGTCACGTGTGCGAATCGTCTGGCTCGGCTCCCACTATCCTGAGCCCGGCGAGTACAACCAGGAGAACGACGAGGGAGCGCTCTCGTACGTCCTCGACGTGGACGTGCCATTCGAGGTCGTCCTGGTGCGCTGGGGTGGCACACCACCGGGCACGGCTGCGGTGCGCGTCACGCGAGAGGAGATCAAGTCGAGGATGCCGGGCAAGGGTCCGCGGATATCAGCCCCTATCGTCGGTCGCCACGGCGGTCAGTTCACGACCTTCGGCGATTACTCGATCAACCTGTTCGAGCACATCGATCTGAATGGTGATCCGCCAGCGCGCGCGTTGTTCGACATGGCGGCGGTCGCGATCATGAAGAATCCGGCCTGGGCACGTGCGGTCCGCATTCCCGCGCCACGCCTGGTCGATAGCAAGTGGGTGGACCGGCCGGACAACACGAGGAGCATTGTCTTGTGGGAGAATTTCGACCGCGACGCAATCTTCAGGGACTTCTTTGCGACGATGGACCGGCCAGTGTTGGCACGCTGATCACGCGTCTGCGTCAGATACCCCACTCGCGCGAACGTGGTACGCTCGCGATCGAGTGCGAGGTATGCGATCTCGCGCGTGATGTCGTTCACGGATACTGCTTACGCTCAGACCCTGCGGTTCACGCCGAGTCGCATGATGACGAGATCATGCGGCGAGAGTTCAGGGGAACGCACCTTGACCCCACGTTGTGGCCGAGCGCGTTCTCACGCGCCACGAACACCCGTGACATACCGCCACCACATAGCTCGCGCTCGAGCGTGTAGCGGTCAGACAGGGTCTGCTGACATGAAGCGCGCCGTCCGTCGCTCACGCGCTGATCCACGCGAGTGCCGTGCTGCGGACGCGGGGATCAAGCACGGGCACGGTGTCGAGTCGTGACGCGAGGACATCGGCCATGACCACCCCCCGCCGCACGAGTGCGCGGCAGAACTCGCGATCCTTTTCGCGACCCGCCACCGCCTTCGAGACCCAGAGATCGTGAAGCTCCAGGCACCAGGCCGTGACGCCGCGCGTGCCGGGCGTGTCGAACGGCACCAGCCGCGCCTGCCATCCCTCAGGCAGCCGCGCGGTGGACTCGACGACGCCCCGTGCGTAGTACCCAAAGGTGTCATGAAACATCGACGCCTCGCCGATCGAGCCATCGATCAGGTCTGCCAGCCGCCCCTCGTCGTCACCACGCACCGCGACATCGACTTCCACCGAGCGCGCTGCCTCGACCGGCAATGGCCCGGCCATGCTGCCATGCACCGCCTGGCTGCCGATCACGAGCAGTTCGGTGACACCCAGCACCGCACCGGCGGCACGAATGGCGTGTTCGAATTGCTCGCGCGTCATGACGCCGGCGCCAGCGACGCCACGTGGGCCGACGCGACACCGCGCTCAATTTGCGCGAACTCGCGATACACCCGTGCACGCTCCGCCGCGGACAGGATGCCGGTGAACGGCGTGACGTGGCGGAGTTCGCGAGCCCATGGCATGGGATCGGTGAGTACCGGGAGCAGGGCGTCGAGCGGGCGACGCAGGAGGCACTGCCATTCGTCCAGCAGCGGACGCGCTCCGGGATGGAGCGCGCGCATGCGGGCCAGCGAGGCGCGCGCCCGGGTCAACACCGCCTCGGGCTCCGCACGCAGTCGCGCGGCGACCGCCTCATGCAGCAGCAGCGAGCGTCGCTCCTCACGCGTGAGCGTGGGCACGAAGCGCAGCTCGACTTCGTAGCCCGCTGCCAGCACCAGCCGCTCGATCGTGCGCCACGTCGGACTCTTTCGCCCACTTTCATACGCGGCGACGGCCGACTGTGAGGTCCCCGCCAGCGTGGCGAGGTCCTGCTGGGTCCGGCCGGCGGTGAGGCGGAGGCGGTGCACCGGGTTCATGCTGAAGTATATCCGATCGCATATGGTCACAACAGCGGAGCCATGGGCGTTCATGGCGAGAGGACCGACCTGACACATGTGCGGAAAAATGGGCGGAGACCACGCCGTCGGCCGGGTCCGAACTCCGGATTACGCCTGGGCGCTATGGCTGCGGCGGCGTGAGCGTTCGGTGACCTGTGAAGAGCTCGAGCTCAAAACTGGTGTACCGACACATCTCCGAGTCAGTCTGCCATGGAACGTGAAGTTCTCGCAGGAGCTGGCTGCGGATTCGCCGTTCCGCGCGCGGGAGTTCATCACGGGGAAAGATGCGCTGACGCTGGCGCGTGACATCCGCGTGCTCGATCAGGACGCGTTCAGCGCCGCCTTCCGGAAGTCAGCGATGAAGCGGGCGAAGCGGGCTTGGCTGCGAAGGAGCTCGGTGGTGGTACTGAAGGAGTGGCGCATAGCGCTCGAATCGCAACGCGTGTCCTAACACGACACTCGACCCCGAGCTACTCGGTCACCGGCCCTCGACGGCTCTCTAGCGCGGCGCGCAGCGCCCGCGCCTCGTCCCATGCTTGCTGCATCGCCAGATTTGCCCCCGTCGTCGCCGAGAGGGAGCGTCCCGCCGGGAGCGTGGTCGCGATGCCAGCGGCGGCGGGCGCGATGGCGCGCGGCCGATGGTCATCCAGATCGCCCAGCCCGGTGGTACCGACGCGACGCACCCCGTCGAGAATCAGGTCGCGCACCTCGTGCGGACGCGCCAGGCCCGGCAACCGCGCCCGGTGCGGGGTCATTCCGTGCTCCGCCGATCCACCGCCTGCCGTCTCCACCTCCACCGTCGAGAAGCCGAACAGGCGCTCGAGCGGGCCCTGCGTGACACGCACGTTCTGCGCATTGGCGTACGTGAGCGTGATCTCCTTCGTACTCCAGACGCCCTCGCGAATCATGAGGCTCCGGTCGGTGAGGACGTACCAGCGCAGCTCATAGTCGAGGCGCATCGTGACATAGAGCGTCGCGGCCTTCGCCATCGCGACGAGGATCAGTGGAATCACCACCAGCAGCAGACGCGTGTCGGCGAGCAGCAGCAGCGTGCTCGCGATGGCCACGGCGAGCCCCCACGCCGCCGCGTACAGCCCCCACCAGAACAGTTTCAGGCGCAGATAGCCGGGCGCTGCACGCTCAATGCGACGGATCTCACTCGCACTGTGCCCCGCTGGCGGGTGCGGCTCACCACCCTCGATCCGGAGGAGAGGCAGGATGATCGATTTCAGCCACTCATACATCGCGCGCCCCGGGTGCTTCGCTTTCGAGCAGCTGACGCACGGCTCGCAACTCGTCACGAATTCCGATGAGCGCCTCGACCGCGAGCGCCTCGGTGCCCGTCGCCAGTGCGCCATCTCCAAGGTCACCGGGCCGTGCGGCAGCTGCAGGCGCGGCACTGTGATGCCCGCGCATGCGTGCATACAGGAAGTTCCGGACGTCCTGGTACGCGATCAGTCCGGGGATCGATTCCGTTGCGGCAGCGCTTCCCGATGCCGTCTGAATCTTGACCGTGCCGATGCCGAGCCAGCGCTCGAAGATGTTGCGCGTCACGTGAATGTCCTGGATGCGCGCGTACGTCAGGTAGGTCTCACGTCGCCAGAAAAGGCCGTGCGACACCGCCACCCCTTCGTCATCGAAACGAAAGCGTAGGGTGCGATACAGGAAGTAGTACGGCAGCACCGCGAACGGGAACGCCACATTCGCCAGCACCGAGTAGATCAGGTACAGCGTCCAGAGCTGCGGGTCCGGGCGCGTGATGGCCTGCACCCGCGACGCGGGGACTGGCAGGAGGTGCGCATCGCCATCGGGGATCATTGACACCGGAGAGCTTCAGGGTTGAGGCGAGCGGAGTCGACACGAACATTCGCCGCAGCCCGTGGATCGCCACACGCGCATCGTACCGCAAGCCGCGCAGCAAGTACAGGATCGAGTGACATGCGTGCGCTGCGAACTGTGTTGCGCGCGCCGCATCAGACGGCGCCTCGCCGTGCGCTCGCATCAGGTCCGCACGAACGGCGCGAGCTGCGCCAGCGGCAGTCCCGGCACCCGACCAATCTCGGTGACGTTCAGCGTCGCCACCTCGCTGCCTGAAACCAGCGCGGTTGCGGTGATCTGCAGATCGTGCACGCTGATCAGCACACCCGCCGCTGCCAGCTCAGCCGAGATCCGCTCGTGTGCGCGTGCCTCGGCCAGACCAAACAGGATCACCGGTACATTCGTCAGCACCCCTTCGACGAACGCGCTTCGGCGCTGCCGGATGGCGGCATCACGCGCGCGCTCGACGCCGTGCTGCAACTCGGAGGCGGTCACGGCGGCAATCGCGACGGGCGCGTGTCCGAGCGCCGCGAGATAGCCAGGCATGTCGAAGGTCCCTCGCTCCACGGCGATGAGGACCACGGTGTCGAGGAGGACGCTCACGCGTTCAGGACCACGGATCGGCAGGCGCAGCGAGCTCCGCGCGCGCGGCGGCGATCTCATCGCCGAAGGCTGCCGCGTCAGGCGCGGCAACAGCGCCCACCGATGCGCCAGTTCGCCCGCCGGAATCCCGGTCGGCGCCATGGCGGCAACAAACGCGACTGGAACGCCGTTCTTGCGCAGGACGGTCGCCTCATGGCGGTAGCACGCCCGATTGACGATGTCGGCGAATCGGCGCGCGGCGGAGGTGACGGACAGGAACCGGGTCGGGCTTGACCAAATTACAATCTGATTTTCCGCAATCGCCGTCGCTGGTGCTTGTGCGCGTGGCTGCTGTCCCGCGCGCTCAGGCCGGGCGCTGACGTCGTCGAGGATCACGGAGGGTCCGGCAGCCCGTGTCGAGTGTGAGCTCAAAGCGGTTGTACCGACACATCTCCGGATCCGTCTGCCCGTGGAACGCGAAGCTCTCGCAGGCGCTGGTGTGTGGGTCGCCGCTCGCGCCGCGGGAATTCATCTCAGGCAGAGACGCGGTGCCGCTGGCGCGGGAGATTCGCGCCTTCGACGAGAACGCGTTCAGCGGGACGTTTCGCCTGACGCCGGTGAAGGAGGCGAGCCGTGGCCCGCGCTATGGCGTGGGCGACACACGCCAGATCTCGCCAGCATCGGTGGCGAAGTAGAGATTGCCGTCGGGCCCCTGCGTGAGGGCGCGATAGCGCGCGGACGGAAGTCCCAAAGACGTCGTGCCCGTGACAGCGCCGGCAGTGTTGAGTGTCAGGATGTCGACTCGCCCGATGCCGCCCATGATGCCGACGGCGAGGCGGCCGTTCCATGCGCCCCATTGCGCGCCGACGAGGAACGCCGCGGGTCCCATGCCCTGTGAGGCTCCGTTGTTGCTCCAGGCGGGCTGCAGGGCATCCGGAAAACGCTGCGTGTCAGTCATCGGCATCGTAGAGGAATTCCCGGCATAGCCGCAATACCCGTCGGGACAGCTCAGCGCCGGACGATCCTTCGGGTCCCAACCAGCGTTGCCGGCGGCGCGCAGCGCCGTCACCTCGTCGCTGTGGCCGGGACCGTGCTCGGCAACGTACGGCACACCGCTGCCGGGACGGAAATCGATGCCCTGCACGTTGCGGTGCCCGTACGTATAGATGCGGGCGTCGAAACCGCTGGGGGCGTTGTTGCCGGGTGCCGCCGCACCGTCGGTCGTGACCCGGAGCACCTTCCCGCCGAGCACCGTGGGGCTCTGCGGAATCACGCCGTTGTGATTGTCACCGGTGGTGACGTAGAGCAGACCATCGAGACCGAAGCGGAGGCGGCCGCCACTGTGTTGACCGGGGCCGCCATGTGAGTTCCCGACGCTCTTGAACGCGATGTCGGTGATGATGTCGGTGCGCGCCGTGACGCTGCGCCCGTCTGGTGCGAGCACGAGCCGAATGACCCGATTCGTCCGCGGCGTGGTGAGCGATGAGGTCATGAACATGTAGACCCGTCGATTGCTCGCGAACTGTGGATCGACGGTGACGCCAAGCACGCCGCTCTGGCCGTCCCACGTGAGATCGGGCGCGACCACCGCCGATCCGCCGGTACCGAAGAGCCGCGTGATGGTGCCGTCGCTGCTGCGCACCGACAGACCGCGTCGATTCTCGGTAAAGAGCATGGCGCCGTCTGGAAGGAACGCGATGTCCCACGGCGAGGACAGCCCGGACGCCACGACAGTGACCGCGAGGCTCGGCTGCAATGCACCTGCAGCGAGCTGCTCGCCGATCGTCCATCCGCTGTACCACGGGATCGCCCCCGTCGACGCCGCCGGGGCAACGGCGCCGAGGTACGTCACTCCCTCCAGAATCCCCGTGGCCGGTGGCGCGACACCTGAGGCGAGCGCAATCACGCTGCCCGGTCGCGGGCGCAGGTCCGGGAGCGCTGCATCCTGCGAGCTCTGGAGCTGGGAGTAGGCCTGCGTGCCCGTGACGATCGTGGCGCCCGCCAGCAGGGTCGCCTCGACGTTCGGTGCGCACTCCGCTGGATCGGCGTCCGGATCCGCGAGTGCAGTTGGGGCGGTCACCCCGACCCCCCGCAGCCACGCCCCCGTGGCGGCGCGGGTACAGGTCGCTGGCTCGTCGACGTCGACTGCAATCCCGGGCTCGATCAAGAGGACGTTGTACATCGCCGCGGCGCCGCCGCCCCGGTCGAACCGAAGTGCCGCCGGCGACGCACTGATGTACGGATTCGCTGCCGCACTCCGCGGAGTCACGATCGTCAGGTTGGCCAGCGTCGGCGCCGTCAACGGAGCGCTGGCCAGCGGATCGCCACCGGCGCCCTGCGCGTTCCGTCCAAGAATCCCACCGGCATAGCCCGCCGCATCCTGCTGGATCACCACGTATTGCGCTTGCCCGGTCCAGCCGCCGCTATACACCAGACCGTACTGCGCATTCGTCGTCAGCGCGATGTGACGCAGGCGGACAGCGCCGCCAACGACCTCGACGCCGTTCGTGACGCTCCGGTGCACCTGCACGTTGCTCACGACCGTCTTGCTGCCCACCCCGAACAGGCGCAGACCATTGGCCGCATACTGCACGCGGAGAAAGCGGATCACGCCGCTGGAATCGTCCGTCGCGCAGCCGCCGTACAGCGAGCCATCCAGTGTCGACTCTCGGCACCCGCCTGTCCCGCCCCGCCCGCCGGCTGGACTCGTGAGCGTACCGTGATTGACCGGCGCATGCCCCAGCACAGCAAGCCCGTCCCAGCAGCCTGGAGTCCGATCGTCGTTGGGACAGGTCAGCACCACCGGCTGGTTTAGCGTACCCGTCACGCTCAAGCGAGCGTTTCGCTCCACGACGATGCTGGCGCCGGCGGCCGCTTCCACTGTCACCCCGGCTTCAATGTCGAGCCGAGCACCGGCGGGGACGATGAGCGGACCGAGAACCGACACCGTACTGCCCCTTTGCCAGCGCGTCTCACCCGCGAGAAGCGTCACCTTCCCCGGCGCGCCAACCGCCAGCACGCGCTCACGTGCTTCGTCCGCCCGGGGCGCAGCGGCGAAGGAAAGCGCGCTGACCAGTCCGGCGGCCAAGGCAGAGAGTCGGAGGAAGAGGTATAGGAACATGAGACAGGTGTCGCGCTGAAGGTGGAGACGGAAGTGCAGTCTCTCCATCCGCCGTCACGGTCTGGTGGCAAAATGCGTCGACATCGCGTCACGGTTCAGACACCTGTCCGCGGTCGACGCCTGCGCGACGGGTGCTGGACGGTGGCGCTCGGCCCACGGTGGCGCACCACCGCAACAACCCACGCAGTTCGCCGCGTCGGCACGGGGCGGACCGCTACCGCGTCTCCCCGTCAGCGTCACCCGTGACACCACCGTGCGTCGCGGGCGCTGGGCACACCAGGGGAGGTGACGCTTCCCTGGCCTCCACGGTGTCGCTGACGGCAGATGAAACGCGCGCGCCGCGATCTCGCTGAAGAGACAGGAGGGACAGGTCTGCGCCAGCCACCCTCCCGGCTCGCAGCCGGCGCCTGGACCTCCTGCCTCTTCCGACCATGCCCCGCATCTCGTATCCGCACACCATCGACAGCGGGCACGGCGAGCGCCTCACGTTCCTCCGGCGCGTGCCCGGTGTACTCGGCCCGCGCGTCGAAATCGAGAACGTCGCCACGCCGGGCGCAGGCGCGCCGATGCACACGCACCTGCTGCAGGAGGAATGCCTCACCGTGCGTCAGGGAACGATCGGCTACCAACGCGCCGATGGCGTCGAGCACTTCGCGGGAGTCGGTGAGTCGGTCTGCTTCAAGCCGGGCGACATGCACCGCTTCTGGAACGCCGGCGCGGAAGACCTGCACTGCACCGGCTACATCGAGCCTGTCGACAGCATCGAGTACTTTCTTTCCGAGATCTTTGCGTCGCAGGCGCGGTCTGGCAGGTCACGCCCCGATCTCTTCGACGCGGCATTTCTCGCCCGGCGCTACCGCAGCGAGTTCGTGCTCGCCGACATTCCTGCCGCCGTGCAGAAGCGGCAGCACCATGAAGCCTGCGGGTGCTGCGGACGGCACCGGATACCGGGCAGCCTTCGTCATGAACTCCGGATCCGTCGGGACGATCGCATCGCGATCAGACTGACTGATGTTGTAGAGGTGGAAGTCGAAGTGCGCGACGTCGTAGATGCCCGGCGGCTCATGCCCGCCCGGGTTCCAGTCCACTGTGATGTGTTGCACAGGCGTGCCGTGGCGACGCGGCAGGGCCAGACGATACTCGTACGTGTCGACATGTGCGTGCCCGTCACCGCCGCCAGCGTGCGCCGACCGTGCCGGCAAGCCGGCCAGCGCCGCCTCGTCGAGCGCCACGCCGACCTCGACCGTCCGCCCATCGCGCTCACGTCGTACGACATAGGCTCGCGCTCGTCCGTTGCCAACCTTCACGCGAGCGCCGTACTGCCGGTTGCCACGCGCGTCGTCATCGCGCTGGGCCGACCCGCGTTGGGTCGCACGGACCGAGGCGTTGACACTGTGGCGCGGCGATTTTTGCACGGATGAGCAGTTCGGCACGTAGGCGGATGATCAGCGAGATCAGCTTCGCGCCGAATACCTGCCGCTGCTGCTGGCGCATGCGGAGGACCAGCTGAATGCAGAGCAGGCGTCGGAGGCCTTGGCGACGTTTCAGCGCACGCTGCAGGAGGACTCCTTCTGGGACGCCGCCCTCCGTGGCGTCGTTCGCTCGTTGCTCGCGCTCGGCCAACGTGGTGAAGCGCAGCTGCGGGTGCAGCGGTACCGCGAGCGCCACGTTGCAGATCTCGGTGGCGATGTCGCGGAAGCGACCAAGCGGTTTCTCGCGACTGTGCTTGGACTCGGGCACTGACAGGGCGCGCTGCCGTCGCGCGACGGACACTCTGGCGCTGGAGCGCACGCAGGTCAGCGCTTCGTTCCGGACGCTGCAGATGAAGCGCGCCAAGCCGGCGACGCTCAGACGGAAGACTGGTGCGGCGCTCAAGGACTCTGCACGGGGGTGTTCATCGGACGAGTGTCCTTGAACGGCGGCGCGCAGGGGCAGCGAAGACTTCGCCGTTCATGCCGGGCGGGCGGTGCTGCGACTCACGCTGAACTGCTTCCGAGCAGTGCGTTAGCCACAGGCGCTCGCACTGCACACGTCAGGGCTGAGCGTCGCCAACCTTGGTGGTACGCTGTCGGCACTCCGTCGCGGAGCTCCGGCCGCAATTCCTCGCTCAGCGTGGCGAACTCTGGCGGTAACGCTGGCAGGACTCCCGGCGGAACTCCGCCCCCATCAGCTCAGGAACTCCGCTCCCAATTCCTCGTGAGGCGCACGCAGAGGACACACCTCCAGCATGGGACCACGCGAGATGCGGGAAAACAGCGCAATCGCCTTTGTGTCTGGGTTACCAAAGTGGTGCCAACGTCATCACTTAGCCGCACGCGAAGCGAAGTCTACGTGAAGCGAACTCCGTCCCCATGCGCTCAGGGACTCCGTCCCCATTGGGTCGAGCGCGCGAGCTCAACACCGCTCCCCTCTCAGAGCCCCAGCTTGCTCAGCCCCGGATGCTCGCTCGGCCGTACGCCCTGCTCCCACCGGAAATTCCGCTCCGCTTCAGTGATCGGCACGTCGTTGATGCTTGCGTGCCGCTCCGCCATGTAACCGTCGGCATCGAAGCGCCAGTTTTCATTGCCGTGAGATCGGAACCACAGGCCGTTGGCATCGCGCCACTCGTAGACGAAGCGCACCGCAATCCGGTCGCCCGCCACCGCCCAGAGCTCCTTGATCAATCGATACTCGAGCTCCTTCTCCCACTTGCGTGTCAGGAACGCCGCGATTTCGTCCCGACCTGTGATAAACTCCGAACGGTTGCGCCACCGGCTGTCCGGCGTATACGCCAAGGCGACCGTGGCGGGATCCCGGCGGTTCCAGGCGTCTTCTGCTGCACGGACTTTGATGGTCGCGCTGGCAACGTCGAATGGAGGGAGCGGTGGACGTGTCATGGGGTGAACCTTGAATCTGTAAGGTGGCTGCGCGCGCGCCGCACTGTCGACGGGCGTTCAGTCGTCGAGAGCTACAACGGCCGTTCGAGTTGCACTGCGTCTCCCACGGCGACCTCGCCGTTGCGGAGTACGGCCGCGTTGAGCGCGAGTTTTCCGCCGAAGCGTCGGCCGATGTCCTTCAGTACTTCCGGATCCCGCGTGATCGTGTCCGGATCCACCGTCGTCATGGGGCAGCGCCCGCGCAGTGAGTCGAGTCCGATGACCGCATTGCCGATCGTCAGCGTCGAACCCTCCCACGTGGTCTCGCCCATTCCCTCGACCCCGTCGATGAGGAGGTTGGGTCGGAGACGCCGAATATCCCGGCCGAAGCTCGCAACCGCGCCATCGGTTGCGACGAGTAATGGCAGGATGTCGAACTGATGCCCGGCAGGTGCGAGCTCGAGCCACGCATCCTCACCCGCCGCCGCGCGAACGAGTTCCGCTGCTGCGGCAGAATCCCAGGCGTGTCCGTCAACGAGCACCTCGCCGTCGGGCGACAACGTGCCGCGCAGGCCCAGCAGCTTGAATTGCCGCCGGGCCGTGCGCACACCCTCCGGACCGCGCACCCACACGAGCCGGTCACGCGGCACGCCAAGTTCCGTGAGGGTGGCGCTGGCCACGCGTTCCCCGGCCATCGACTTGATTGGGTAGCGCCAGAGCTGGCCGAGGGTGAGTGTCATGAGGTTACGCCGCCTGCTCGAGTGAGACGACCGGAAAGTCGACGTCGGTGCCAGCGAGATTGTTGAGGTAGTTCGTAAAGACATTCAGGGCGACGTGCCCAACGACTTCGACAATGTCGCTGTCCTGCAGGCCCGCTGCGCGAGCGGCCGCCAGCGTTGCATTGGCGACGCGTCCCTTTGTCCGCACAATGTCGAGTGCGAGTGTGATTGCCGCCTGCGCCTTCGGATCATCCGAGTGGCCATGCCGCGCCGAGGCGAGGTTGGCCGGGCTCACCTTGTGCATGCCGCCGATGGTCGTGTGCGCCGAAAGGCAGTATTCGCAGCCGTTCGACTGCGCGACGGCGATCGCGACCTGCTCGCCGACCTTCCCGCCAAGCGGGCCCGTGCCCATTGCGGCGAAGAACCCGTTGAGGGCCGCGAGCGTGGCAGGCGACTGCGCGGCGGTGGCGAACATGTTCGGGGTGGAACCGAACAGCTTCTTCGTGGCGGCAAGCTGTTCGGAGGCGGCGGCGCTGGCGGTGGTCGGATCAACGGGCTGAATACGTGGCATCGTCGTGTCCTCTGGTGATTGATGAGATGTAAGTATTGTACCGAACGTTCGGTACACTACCGCCTCCGTGGGAACCGCGCAAGTGCCCTGCCCCGGCCCGCGTCCTGGCTCAGGGTCGGAGTAACCCTCCAGCAAGCACCCGTCGGGCGAGCCGCACCGGGTTCGCAGCAATTCCTACGGCAGGGCCTGTCGGGCGCCGGCCTCAGGGTCGTAGCAACTCCTCCGGCAGAGCCCGGAGCGTACGCCCGAAAATCGAGGGCTCTCCCATCGACCGCGCCAACATCAGTGCGCCCTCGATGCGCACGATGGCATCCTCGGCACGCGCCTGCGCGGCTTCTGCAGACTGCCCACTGTCGCGGATGACACTCGCCACGGCGTCGATCCAGTCGCGGAAGATCCGCTTCACGCGTGGGTGAAAGCGCCGGGATGCGTCGCCGACCCCGAGAATCGCCAGCACACAGGCTTCGCGACCGTCAGCATAGAACCGGTCGAGCGCGCCATTCATCGCGCGCAGTCGGTCCGCCGGGGAGCCGGCGGCGCGGAGCGGGGCGAACACCGACGCCTCGAGGCTCGTCTCGAGATGGGTGATGACTGCCCCAACCATGTCATCCTTCCCATCGGGGAAGTGGTGATACAGGCTCGACTTGCCAAGCCCGGTGGCCTTCGACAACGCGCTCAGCGACGCCCCATCGTAGCCCTGCCGGCGGACGACCGACATGACGCGGGCAACGACTTCTTCTCGGGACAGCAAGGCTGGGGGCATGAGCGCTCGGGTGACAGAACGATCGGTACAATACATCACCCCTGCCAGTCTCGGCAACTCGGCGACGCGCGGCGAGGGAGCTTTTGCTGCCGTCGCAGGAAGGACGTGGCCAACGTCGATCAGTTCGCGGAGGCCGCTTTTTGACGGAGGACTTGGCCGCGGTGAACAGGCGTCCGCCCGCGCTGTGCGTGCGCCTGTCCGTATCGCTGAGATTCGCGTGGCGTCCGGCTGCGCACGCGCGTAACTCCACCCGCGGGAACTCCACCCGCGGGAACTCCACCCGCGGGAACTCCACCCGCGGGAACTCCGTCCCCATGAGGTGAAGAACTCCGTCCCCAACTGACGGAGATTCGTTTGGCGTGCGGCTGCGCACGCGCGTAACTCCACCCGCGGGAACTCCACCCGCGGGAACTCCGTCCCCATGAGGTGAAGAACTCCGTCCCCAACAGACGCCCATCCAGCGTTGCGAGGAAACGAAGTACGGGAAACGGCCGCCACTCGGCAGTCACGTATTTCCGCGTTGCAGATCTTCGCAAGACAGGTGGCCACCAGAGTCACACGATCAAGGCTTGAACGTTGCTGCGAGCGCGGTGGGCCGCGTCTTGCGCGCCGAACCGCACGGACAGCGGTGATCAGCCCCACCGCTGGCGAGAGTGCACGCGCGTCACCGCCGCAACACCGTCCGCCCGTTCGTATGTGGTCCCTGACAATCGTTCCCCGCATAGGTCGCCGTCAGCACATTCCCTGTTACCGTCGCCTGGCCGCTGAACGTCCCCGGGCACGCCGGGCTCGTCTGCTGCAACCGGAAATCCACCGCTGAGCCGTTGACGACCGTCGCTCGCACGGTACCGGACGGGCCGTTGCCCAGTCGGATGGCATAACTCCCAATGAGCGTATCGCCCACCTGGACCAGCACTGCGGTCACCGGCGCCGGGCTAGGCACGACACTGCTGGTGATGAATCCGACCCAGATCCCGCCCAGCGCTCCGACACTCGGCGTGACACCGTTGGTGCCGCAGATGTTCGTGCTCACGGCGCCGAGGCGAAGGCAGCCCTGCGCCGCAATCGCGAGCGGTCCAGCCGTCGTGGCACGGGTGAACGCGACGGTGAAATTGCCGGCCACGTCGGTCGTCCGAAAGAAGGGTGTATTGCTTGATGTGCCGAGCGGCGCGAGCGTGACGTTGAAGACCGCGTCATTCAATCCCGTCTGGTCGCTGAAGCGCACGCCGAAGCGCCCCGTCAGCGTTGCGGTGTCACCAAGAGCGATGGTCGAGCGCAGCGAAGACGAGCGCAACTCGACGACTACGCACAGCCCCGCCTGCACCGCCGGCGCGTCGAGTTGGTTGGCGACCGTGGCCAGCCCGAGGAGCTCCGACACTGACTGCCAGTATAGAGAGAACTGCGCATCCGCCGCGCTCCGACTCTGCAGGCAGCGCTGGTTCCCACGCGTCACCCCACCGCGCAGTGCGCCGGCCGCTGCCGCATCAGCACTGTCGCGCTGTGGAAGCAACGCCGAGAGCAAGGCGCCGTTAAAGGCACGACGCGCATCGATCGACGCGATTTCGCCACGCCACGACGTATAGTCCGAGAGTCCGAACGTCAGCGCCGAGTCGGTGGCCGACTGCGCGAGGCGCGTGCGGACACTCGCAGTCCACCAGGCGCGGAAGATCGTCGTCAGGTCACCAACCGTGCCGGACGATGCGCGAGCGATCGCATCCAACGCAGTCCCTTCCGCATCGCTCTGCGGTGGCCGCGGAATGCGCGCGATGTCGGTCGGCGCGAGCACGGCCACGCCGTACACGCTGAAGTGTGCAATGCTGAGTGTCAGCGCGGTGCCGGAACTGCCGGCGGTACGGAGCAGCAGGCCGGTGCCATCGCTGGCCGACTGAAACGCGACCGTCTGGCGTCCGCTGCCGGTCACCGGCGTGACGGTGATCTCGAGCCGCGCCGGCACGGCGAAGCGCAACCCGGACGGCGCCATGCGTACTGCCGCTGACAGCCCGGCGCCCACGGGCGAGTTGTTCAATGCACTGACGGGGGTGATGGAGATCGCGGTCGACGTGAGCAGTGCCCCGCGCGGAACGACGAGGCGATACGCCACGCCAGCGGCCGACGTGGCCGTGACGGAACCGCCTTCGGCTCCCATCGTTGCACTGGTTGCGCGAGCCGTCTCGACGATCACTTCCGGTGACGGCGTGACCGGTGGTGCGGCCGGTTCGCTGCCGCTGCAGGCGGCGAGAAGACCGAGGCTGGCGAGACACATTGCTGGCGCGCAGAACGTTCTCGCCAACGGCGGCCGCACGTGGCCGGAGCGAGTCGCGCGTGCCTGGGCAGGCGCTGCTTTCCGCGCGAACGGGAAGGTACTAAGCATCAGACGGCACCGGAGTGGGGACATGTGGTGCGGCGATCTGGCCGCGACTCCCCCCGATGAACGGACCGTCGTCGACAAAATCTCAGGCGGAGACAGCGAAGGTGCAGATGCTTGCCGACCGGGCGTGTGCGAACTGGCGGCGGCACTCATCGTGGTTTGCGACCGGGCGGATATCACGCGCCCTGGTCCTTTCCAGGGCACTTGGGCGTGCGCGCGGTAAGGGAAACAGGTGACGACCTGTTGTATGCACGTGACACCCGCACGATCGAGCAGGGAGCGTGCCGCCGGCGCCGTGCGGACGAGACAACCGGCGGCGCTGGGTAAGTCCCTGCGGCGAAGCACGTTACACCACCGTCAGGCGCGTTCGCCCCGACGCCCAACGCGTGGCCCATGACTCGCTTGTGGGTTGGTGTGTCGCGTCCCCCTTCGTCGTCGAGATTCTGCCATGCCGCTCAGCACACCGCATCGCGCCCTCCGCCAGATCGCCCTGCTCGCGACGCTCGTCGTCCGTGAGCTCATGGGGACGGAGTTCGTGAGCTCATGGGGACGGAGTTCGTGAGCTCATGGGGACGGAGTTCGTGAGCTCATGGGGACGGAGTTCGTGAGCTCATGAACACGCATCCCCTCCGACGAGCCCGACGCCGACCGGTCCGATACCACCAGCTGTTCCGAAGCGTTGCAGCCGGCGGTTGCCGCCAATCCATCCCCGCGTCACGCGACGGTGCAGCGACGACTCGAGTCGCTCGGCAAAACCATCGTCACCGACTACAGCATTGCTCAGCGTGGCGCGTCGAATTGCTTCTCGTGCGCGGTTGCCGACCGTGGACGCGCAGAACGCCGAATACGCCGCGCGCCGATCGAGTTCGGTCGCACCCAGGTTGAGGTACTCACCGTGTGGATGCACGAGCGCATCTGGCGCGCCGTGGGCAAGCCGGCGAAAACTTGACCACTCATAGTCCGCAGCGTGCTGGACCATACCAGCATGGACGGGATTGACGTCGATGTATCGACTGCAGGCCATGAAGTACGCACTCGATTGGACGAGTGCCGAGCGGAAACGTCCTTCCCACAGGGTGCCGGTGCGGCGATACCGTCGATTGAAGTAGCGGACGTAGCGACAGCCCACAGAACGCATCAAGTCGGAGGCACTCCCGCGAGACGTCGGCGTCAGCAGCAAGTGGATGTGATTGGTCATCAGTGCGTACGCGTGAATCGCGCATCCCGAACTGACGCTCGCCGCACAGAGATGCATGTGGTAGCGCGCGAAGTCGTCAGCGCACCGGAACGTGTCGATCCGGTCGTTTCCGCGCTGCGTGATATGCATCGGAATCCCGGCGACAGCTAAGCGCGGCCAGCGTGCCATCAGCGGTAGCCTCGCCGACGCGCCGGGGTGATGCAGGTGCAGTGTACCTGCTGGAGAATGGGGCGAATCGACATGCGTGAAGTCTGCGCAATCGCCTGCATAGCCGCGTCACCAAAGTAATGCTGACGTCATCACCGAGGCGCGGCAGGCGTGAACTCGGCAGGCGTGAACTCCGTCCCCATGAGCCGACGAACTCCGTCCCCATGGCGGGAACCTCCCCATGGCGGGAAGTGCCGGCGTCAGGACGCCGTCGCCGCCCGCCGCGTCTGCCGGTACACCCACCAGATCAACCCGACAAACAACGCTGTCCCACCCCACAACGCGATCGGCTCGAACGACGCGCCAACCACCGCCAGCGGCGCATCACTACCCGATGCCGCGACCACGCCGGCGAACGCCACACCAAACAGACTCTCGCCAACAATCAGCCCGGTCGCAGCAAGCACGCCCAGTCGCTTCGCCGTTTCCGGATCGCGCTGCCGATCGGCCCACTGCTCGTAGCGGTGGCCCAATACCGCACCAACCACGATCAGAAATGTCAGTGACATCGGCAGATACACACCCATGCCAACACCCAGCGGCGGGAGCCGAAGCTTCTTCGCGCGTCCGAGCAGCTCATCGATCAGAACGATGACGACACCAATCACGGCGCCGAGTCCGAGCAGCGGCCATTCCAGATCACCACCAAGCACGCCCTTCGCCAGTGCGGAGATGAGCAGGGCCTGCGGCGCGGCCAGCGCATTCTCACCAGCACCGGGTGCACCGGCAAACCCGAAGGCATTGTTGAGCAGATCGAGCACACCGGGGATGGCCAGGCTGCCGAACAACACACCGATCACCAGTGCCACCTGCTGCCGCCACGGCGTGGCGCCAACAATCTGGCCCGTCTTGAGATCCTGCAGGTTGTCGTTCGAGATGGTGGCAATGCCGAACACGATGGCCGTGGCAAACAGCGCGTACGCAATCATCGCTTCGGTCTGCGCCGGCACGGTGCTTCGTCCGAGGAAGGCAATCATCATCAGCGACACGCCGACCACGGCCAGAATGCCGACGCCGGAGATCGGGCTGTTGGACGCGCCAATCAGGCCTGCCATGTAGCCGCACACCGATGCGATGACGATGCCGGCCAGCAGGATGTAGATCACCGTGATGGTGATAAGCACCGGCGCGTGTTCGGCAATTGGTCCGCCGGCGATGAACTGCCACAGCAGGAATGCAATTGGTATCATCGTCACAAGAATCACCGCCGCGACCTGCTTGATCGGCAGGTCGCGCTCCTGCAACGGCAGCTCGGCGCCGCTGTCGCGCGCGGCGGAGGCGGCCAGCGCCGACCGGATCCCTGCCAGAATCGGCCCGATGATCTTGAGCAGGGTCCAGATCGCGGCGACGCCGATCGTTCCCGCACCGACAAAACGCGCCTTCGAGCGAAAGACCGCGCTCGCGATGGCCGCCGCGTCTCCCGCCGCGGAGCCTGCGCTGAAGTACGGCACGAGGCCAGTCCAGGTGATGATCATGCCCGTGAGCATCGCCATGCCAACCGACAGTCCCACGAGATGACCGACGCCGATCAGCGCCATGCTGAGTGACGTGGCGGCGCCAGTCGCTCCGGTTCCCACGCGGAAGTACTTCGCCAGCTCGCCTGTCATCAGCTTCATCGCGATCAACAGGGACACGGCGGCCGACGCCACCGACGTGACAAGGATCGTGCGCAGCCCTTTGCGGTTTTCCTCGGCGCCACTGGCGTCAGCCGACCCGACCCGCAGCACTTCGGCCGCCGCCATGCCTTCCGGATAGGGCAGGTCGGAGCCGGTGACGAGCGCGCGCCGGAGTGGCACCGAGAACATCACGCCAAGCACGCCGCCCGTGGCGCAGACGGCGGCGGTGGTCACGAACGGAAACCCCTGCCAGTAGCCGAGAATCACGAGCCCCGGCAGCACGAAGATGATCGCGGAGAGGGTCCCGGCCGCCGACGCGATCGTCTGCACGATGTTGTTCTCGAGGATCGTGCCGCCGGGCAGCAGCCGCAGCACCGCCATCGAGATCACCGCTGCAGGAATCGACGTCGCGAAGGTCAGCCCGACCTTGAGACCGAGGTAGACGTTGGCGGCGGTGAACAGCAGCGTGAGAATGCCGCCGAGGATGACGGAACGGAAGGTGAGTTCGCGCATGGGGCTGGCTTTGGGAGGATCGTCGCTTCGGCGCGCGGCGGCTGGGCTCAACGGCGCAAGTTAGGCGGTGGGCATCCGGTTCGTGTGCCCGGGATGGCCCCTTCGGCTGCGGCGGAAGAGGGATCGCCACCCGCCCGGGGGGTCGACGGCACACGGCAGACGATCGTGGCGCGGTGTCGACCGAACGCGAATGGCAGTCACATCGACATTCCCCCCATCTCGGGCCCAATCAATATGCCAGAATGGGTGACGCGGCTGACGCGCTTTCAAAAGCGCCCCCAACAGTTGACATGATTGCGGCCCCACGTTTCGCTTCACGTGAAGCCTCCTGTCTACACGCGCCTCGCAACACCCACGCCACCATGCGCCCCATGCTGCGCCGCCTCGCACGCCTGCTTCTTGGCACAGTGCTCCTGTCTCTCGCACCGACCGTGGCGCTCATCGCGCAGGACAGTTCGCAGACCGCGCCGCGCGACAGTCTGCGGATGCTTCCGGCTGACACCATCGTCGAAGTGCGCCTGCTGGACGGATCGATTCTCTACGGCCGCGTGCTGATGCAGGATGCCACGCAGGTCGTGATCCGGACGATCAACGGAACGGAGGTGCGTGTCACGCGCGATCGCATCGCGTCGTTTCGCAGTGCCCGTGGGCGGATGGTCGGTACCGAGTACTGGAGCGCCGATCCGAACGGCACACGATTGTTCTTCACCTCCACCGGCAGAGCGCTCGGCAAGGGTGAGGGCTACATCTCGACGTACCTGTTCGTCTTCCCCTTCGTGGCGTACGGCGTGACCGACCGTTTCACGATCGCGGGCGGCACGCCGATCATTCCGGGTGCGATCGGGAAGGCGTACTACCTGGCGCCAAAGTTTACGATCCTCGAGAAGGAACGATCATCGTATGCCATCGGTGCGCTCAGCTTCGGCCTGACGGAAGACGTTTCGGATGGTACGTACGGCTTGCTCTACGGTGTGGGCACGTGGGGCAATCGCGATAACGCCTTCACCGCTGGCGCCGGGTGGGGCTACCGGTGGGGCGGCGACAACTCATCGGTCGCGAATGCACCCGTTACCGTGCTAGGCGGCGAGACGCGCGTGAGCCGTCGGGTGAAGCTGGTGACGGAGAACTGGATCTATACCGGATCTGGGGCGAAAGGCGGGATCTTCAGCGGCGGATTCCGCTTCATCGGTGATCGCCTGTCGGCGGACTTCGGGATGATCGGTGGCGCCGGCGACGGGGATCTGGCCTGCTGTCTGCCGATCGTGAACTTCGTCTGGAATTTCGGAGGTACGTCGCGGTAGACTGCCCGGGATGTGGCGCGTGAAGCGTACCGCTGAGGACAAATCGCTGTGCATGGGAAGTAGACGGGCAGGTCGCGGTATTGCGAGGGGAGTGGCGTCTGTTCGCCATGCGGCCCGAGCGCCCCGTCACGCGCGATGCGCATCCAACCTCGCGTCGACGCCGTCCGTCGCGAGCTTTGCGGGCGATTCACCCTGCCCGCCCAAAACAGGCGCGGCTCTCGCGCATCCCCTGTGCTGCCGCGCCCGACCGGCTGCCGCGCTGGACTATCGCACCGCCGCTCGCAAACTCCTCGCGTAGTACGACGCGCCGGCGTCCGCTATCTGCTGGCTGTATACAAAGTTCATCTCGACCGGGTAGCCGTACTGGGGGTCGAACCGAACGGTGATGTCTTCGAGATACGAGTCATCCGTCGTCTCGAGCCGCGCGAAGAGGCGATCGACGGTGGGGAAGAGTGGCCTGAGGTTGCGCGGCACCGTGTCGCCTCGCTCGGTCCGGACATCGGTCACGACCCCATCGATGACCGTGACCCTGCTCCAGACTGTTATCTCAGGCGGGCAGAAGCAGCTTTGCCGAAACTCGTAGGTGTACGCGGTACGCACAGGGCTGTTGTTCCATCGCGCACGCGCGCTGATGAATGCGCGGGTTTCGCTGCGCGAGAGCGGGTCCTCGACGCCACTGCAACCTGACGTGAGCAGCGCGAGCATGAGCAACGTTTTTCTGACGTGTCGCATACGTGCCCTGAAGAGTGACGTGCGGCCTGAGTGCGCAAGGCATTTCACCGGACCACACCACAGTGATCACGGCACCGCCAGGAATCACAGCCGTTGCCATGACGTCGGCACCCTGCTGCCTACCGCCCGACCTGCTCCCCGATCACCCGCAGCGCATCTTCCTGGTGCGTCTCACTCCGATCATCAGTGGGGAGAATGCCGAGATCATTCAGCACCAGCCCGAACGCATCCGGCATCATGGCCGGCCACCGTACGAGTCCGTCGAGTCGGATGAGCGAGTGCGGCGCACGCCCGCTGCCGGAGAAGTGCCGCCGCGCCCAGAGCTCATAGACGAACATCACGATGCCCCCCTGCAAGGCGAAAAACATCCAGGTGGTGATCGCGTTACGGAGCGGCAGGTCGTAGAGCATCCAGGCGAGCACCATGTAGCTCAGCAGCATGCCCATCGTCCCCATGCCGCGCCGCAGGGCGGCGTTGAGGACGACGGAGACCGTCGTCCAAAGCAGAATGCCGAAGAGCACGATCGCCCACATGATGTCGATGTGGAAGTACGTCATGGCTGGCCGCTGTGGGAGGGATGCTGTCTGGGCGACAGTATGCGGAGTGGGCCAGCGCGGCGCAGTCAGGCGAACCCCCATCCGCGGATCGAGGGCAATGACAGGTCGGCCGGACCGGACTCGGCAGGCGGTATCAGTCTCGACTGGCCGCCGTGAGGTTGCACAAGCGGAACAACTAGTGAGTAATTGATTACTTACTTTGGAGACCGTCATGCGACCCACTGCCAGCTACCTCCCTGCCGATGAGCGCCGGATCGCCACGGTCGAGGCCGTCATCGAACTCGCTGCGTCCACCAACCCCGGCGATATCACCACCACGGCCATCGCCACCAGAATGGGGCTCACCCAGGGTGCCCTGTTCCGGCACTTCCCATCCAAGGACGCGATCATCGAGGCGGTCATGGGCTGGGTGGCCGAGCAGCTGATGGCGCGCGTCCATGCCGCCGCCAACTCGACCCCGTCGCCGCTGGCAGCACTCGAGGCAGTCTTCCTCGCCCATCTCCAGTTCGTCGTGGCACATCCGGGCGTGCCACGCATCGTCTTCGGGCAGTTGCAGCACGCAGAACAGACGCTCGCGAAGCAGGTGGTGCACACGATGCTGCAACGGTACGGGCAGCGTGTCGCCACACTCCTCGCCGATGCGCAGGCGCGAAAGGAGGTCGATCCGGCGCTCGACCTGAATGCGGCGACGACCCTCTTCATCGGCACCATTCAGGGCTTGGTGATGCAGTCGCTGATACATGGCGACGTGCGCCGCATTCTCATCGATGCGCCGCGGGTCTTCCAGATCTACCGCCGCGGCATAGCGGCGACGGCATGAAGCGCCTTCGCCTCAACGGCCGCACGATTGCACTCACCGCAGTCGTGGTCAGTCTGCTGGTGGTATTCGCCTTCGTGGCCGTCCGCTCCGGCCCGCTGGCGCCGGTACCGCTCACACTCGGCACCGTGGAGTCGGGCGAGGTCGCACCGAGCCTGTTCGGGATCGGCACCGTGCAATCGCGATTCAGTTACCGCGTCGGCCCCACGGCCGCGGGTCGTGTGAAGCGCTTGCTGGTGGATGTCGGTGATCGTGTGACGGCCGGCCAGTTGTTGGGCGAGATCGACCCGGTGGATCTCGATGCCCGCGTCCAGTCGCAGGAGGCCGCGGTGAATCGCAACCGCGCCGTGCTGACCGAGGCGCAGGCACGACGGCAGTATGCGCGTGTCGAGGGCGAGCGTTACGAGCAGCTGTTGGCGTCACGCTCCACCAGCGAGGAAATCGTGGCCGCCCGACTTCAGACGACTGCGCTCGCCGAGGCTTCACTCGATGCCGCGCGCGCCGAGATGACGAGGGCGCAGGCCGATCGCGATGCATTGCTGGCACAGCGTCGGAATCTCCGCCTCCGGGCACCGGTCGACGGCGTGATCGTGACGCGCGAGGTGGATGAGGGGACGACGCTGGTTGCAGGACAGATGATGGTGGAGATCGTGGACCCGCTCACGCTGTGGGTGCACGTGCGATTCGATCAGTCCAATACCGGCGGGCTGCGCGCCGGGTTGCCCGCGCTGGTCACCCTGCGCTCGCGTCAGGGCACGACGCTGGCGGGCCATGTCCTGCGCATCGAACCGCGTGCGGATGTGGTCACCGAGGAAACCCTGGTGAAGGTGACGTTCGACACGCCGCCCGATCCCCTTCCCCCGATCGGTGAATTGAGTGAAGTGACCATCACGTTGCCGCCGCAGCCGAAGGGCGCCGTGATTCCCAACGCGGCCGTGCATCGCGTGGACGGCGTGGTCGGCGTGTGGCAAGTGGCAAATGGCGACCTGCGCTTCGTGCCCGTCACCCTCGGCGCGAGCGATGCGAATGGCCGCGTACAGGTCCGAACGGGTCTCACACCCGGCGATCGCATCGTCGTCTACAGCGCGAAGGCACTCACGTTGCGCAGCCGCTTCACGGTGGGAAAGGCGATCGCGGGCGTCACGCCGTGATCAGCCTCGCGGGTCGTGACATTCTCCACGACGGCCCGAAGTTCGTCCTCACCGGTATCGGCCTTGGTCTCCTGATCGGCGTCACGCTGAGCATGGCCGGTGTGTATCGCGGCATGGTGGATGACGGGCGCGCGCTGCTGGACAACAGCGGTGCCGACCTGTGGGTCGTGCAGAAGGAGACGCTCGGTCCATACGCGGAACCGTCGAGCATCTACGACGACGCCTATCGCAGCGTGCTGACGGTGCCGGGCGTCGCGCAGGCAGCCAACGTGACGTACCTGACGATGCAGGTGCGCAGTGGCGGCGCCCGCGGCAGCGACGTGCGGGCGATGGTGGTGGGCATTGCGCCGGGCCCCGCTGGCACGCCCGGCTGGCCGCCCTACCTCGTGGCGGGGCGACAGATCACGCGCAGCCACTACGAAGTGGTGGCCGACATTGCCACGGGTTTCAGGCTTGGCGACCAGATCGGCATCCGACGGCACCGCTACACCGTGGTCGGCCTGACTCGGCGGATGGTGTCATCGGGCGGTGATCCGATGGTGTTCATTCCGCTCAAGGATGCGCAGGAAGCGCAGTTCCTGAAGGACAACGACGCCATCGTACAGGGTCGCCGCCGTTCCGCCGAGAATCCGGCCTTCACGCGCGCCGGTTCGCCAGGAGTGCTGGATGCCGTGATTGCATCGCAGAGCCGCAACCTCTCGGTGAACGCCGTGCTCGTGACGCTGCGCCCAGGATACGACCCCGACGATGTCGCCGAGTCGATCTCGCGGTGGAAGCGGCTGACGGTGTACACGCGGGCGCAGATGGAGGGCATCCTCGTCGGCAAGCTGATCGCGACCTCAGCGAAGCAGATCGGGATGTTTCTCGTCATCCTTGCCATCGTCAGCGCCGCGATCGTGGCGTTCATCATCTATACCATGACGCTGGGCAAGATCCGCGAGATCGCGGTGCTGAAGCTGATCGGGACCCGCAACCGCACGATCGGCGGGATGATCCTGCAGCAGGCGCTTGGCCTTGGGCTGCTGGGCTTCATGGTCGGCAAGATCGCGGCCTCCTTCTGGGCGCCCTTCTTCCCCAAGTACGTCTTGCTGCTGCCCACCGATTCGCTGATCGGATTCTTCGTGGTGATGCTGATCTGCGCGCTGGCGAGTCTGATCGCCATCCGTGCTGCGCTGCGCGTGGACCCGGCGTTGGCGATCGGAGGATGATGGAATGACGTTGCCACCGAGCAACAACGGCATTCGCATCGAGGGCCTGACCAAGCGCTATGGCAGCGGCGAAACGGCGGTCGATGCGCTGAAGGGCGTGGACATGCATATCGAGCCGGGAGAGGTCGTGGGGCTCATCGGCCCCTCGGGCAGCGGCAAGTCCACGCTGCTCAAGTGCCTTGGCGCCGTGATCGAGCCGACGTCGGGCACGATGACGCTTGGCCGCGACGTGATCTACCGCGACCGCTGGATCATCGACGACCTGCGCGCGCTGCGCCGCGACCGGATTGGCTTCGTATTCCAGGCGCCGTACCTGATTCCGTTCCTCGACGTCACCGACAACGTGGCGCTGCTGCCGATGCTGGCCGGTGTCAGCAATCGCGAGTCCCGGGCGCGGGCACTGGAACTGCTGTCTGCGCTGGATGTGGCGCACCGGGCCGGTGCGATGCCGTCGCAGCTCTCAGGCGGCGAACAGCAGCGCGTCTCGATTGCGCGAGCGCTGGTGAACCGGCCACCCGTGATCCTCGCCGACGAACCAACTGCGCCCCTCGACAGCGAGCGCGCAATGGCCGTGATCCGGATCCTGCACGAGATGGCGCACCGCTTTCAGACGGCCGTGATCGTGGTCACGCACGACGAGAAGATCATTCCGACCTTCAAGCGACTGTATCAGATCCGGGACGGGCGGACGCAGGAGGAGGAGGGCGAGGGACGGGAGATGATCGTCAGCGGCGGTCTGTCCACTGGACCGTTCGCTACGCCGCGTCCGACAGGCTCGAGAAGTTGAAGTCCTTCGCCTTCAGCGACGGCATCACGCGCCCGGCGCCCACCGGCATCGCGGCGGATGCCCGATGCGCGACGTGGCCGGTCTCGTGGTGCTCACACCGGACCGCGCGTTGACCGCCACAGCTCGCGCAGGCCCCGCGCGGCGGCGAACTCGTCGATGACGTTGTCGTCGATCGGCGCGAGACGACGGTCGAGCATCCGCCGGATGTCGCGGAGGTGGCGGTCACCACCGCCCTGGGCCGCGTATTCCAGCTTCCGCACGATGACGTATTCCGGCGGTGCAATGGAGATGTCCAGTTCGCCGATTCGCAGGGTACGGCGTCTCGCGAGCCCCCACGCGTGCAAGGGATCGTCCCCGGCGATGTAGACATCCGCCCGCAGTGACGTTGGGCCATGAATCACGTTGAAGTGACCATGCGTTCGCCGGGCCGCCTCGATCTCGAGGACCTCGACAGGTGGGACGTAGGTCTCGTCGGCCGCGAACGCCGCCGCCACCCGGTCGGCGTCGGTTGACTGCATTGCCAGCACGACGTCGAGGTCATTCGTGAGACGAGGTTCGCCATAGACGATCGCTGCGGCGCCACCGGTGATCATGTACGGCAACCCGAGGCGGCTCAGCGGTCCCGCGAAACGGGCGATCAGGTCGTCCATGGAAACCGTTCGTCAGCCCGTCGTGCGTCGAAACTGCGCGCGTACCTCAGCCTGCACTTCAGCCTCGCTGAGTTCCGGGCGAAACGTGCGCAGACCGGCTTCGGCGAGCTTCCACGCAGTGGAACGAAGCGACATCGCGACCGCGAGATTCCGCGTCGCAACCTCGGAGAGCGTCTCTACGCGCGGCACAGACGGCGCGATGGGGCGCGAGGTCAGGCACGGTTCGGTGGCACTGTCTGGGGACATGCATGGCAATCTACAACCACGCCCCGGACGCGACGCCATTGCGTCTGGTCCGGGGCGCCTCCATCGCCGGCGGGTTGTCCACCGGATCGTTCGCTACACCGCGTCCGACAGACTCGAGAAGTTGAAATCCGTCGCCTTCAACGACGGCATGACGCGTCCCGCGCCGACCGGTTCGGCGCGCCCGATCTCCTCGATCTTGCTCAACAGGAACAGCGGGCTCTCGTTCCATCGAAAGTTCTTCACGGCGGCGGTGATCTTGCCGTTCTCGATCAGAAAGGTGCCGTCGCGCGTGAGGCCGGTGAGCATCACAGTGCGCGGATCGAGCGGCCGGATGTAGAAGAAGTGCGTGACGAGAATGCCGCGCTTGGTGCCAGCGATCAGCTCAGCGGTCGTCTTCGTGCCGCCGACGAACTTCACCGCGCCACCGCCGAATCCACCGCCACCACCGCCACCACCACCCCCACCGCCTCCGCCGCCTCCGCCCGTTGCCGTCTTGCCCTGCTTCTGCGCCCAGAAACGGTCGTAGGCGAACTCCTTCAGCACACCATTCTCGATGTACGTCACCCGCCGCACCGGCGTACCGTCTGCGGCAAAAGGCTGCGCCAACAGGTCAGGATCGGCAGGATCGGAGTACATCGTCACACGAGCATCTCCGATTTTTTCGCCGAGTCTGGTACCACCACCGGCTTTGCTGAACGTGCCACGCCCCTCGTCGTTGGAGCGTGCGTTGAACGTTCCGAGCAGGCTACCCATGATGTCGGCGACCGCAGCAGGCTCGAGCACGACCGTGTACAGCCCCGGCTCGATCGCTCGCGGATTGCGACTCGCAGCGGCCTTCGCCGACGCGGTACGGCCGAGCGCCGCGGCATCGATCAGACTCCAGTCGCGGGCACCAGCGTTGGACCAGCCGGAGCCGGTACCATCAGGTGTGCGCGCAGTGATGCCAAGGTTGGCGCTGCTGCTGCGATGATACGCGAACAGTCCGCGACTCGTCGCCACCGCGTTCGCGCCCGCATTCGCCTGCAGAAATCCGGCGACGAAGATGTTCGCCCCCGATCCACCAGCCGTCTCCGCAGCATTGATGGCGCTCTTTGTGGCCGCCGCACGCTGCTCCGGATCGAGGCCGGCGGTGGAGTCGAAGTAGCCGTTGACCGTGGCGTATTCCTGTGGCCCCAACTCGGGCACCAGTTCCGGATTCTCAGGACTCAGCCGTGCCAGCGACTCAGCCGACTCCACCGTCCGCTTCAGACTCGCATCATCGAGGATGTTCGTCTCCGAGCTCGCGCGGCGACGACCGATCGTGGATGTGACAGTGACGGTCGTATTCGTGATGCCGCCACTGGTGGTGATTTCGTTGCCAGCGAAGCGTGTGTTGCCTGCCCAGCCGCTCGCAATGTTGACACGCGTTTCGTCGGCCTTCGCAAAGGCGAGCACACGATCGGACAGCGCCCTGGCCTGATCACGCGAGAGATACTCGCCATCCAGCGGAGCATCAAACAGGGACTTGGGGTGTGTGTGCATCAGCCCTCCCTCCCGGTGTTGACGACGTTCACGCCGCGGAAGCGGGCTGGCGGACAGCCGTGACTGACCGAGTTCGATTGCGACGGTTGTCCCTTGCCGTCGCCAAACGACCCACCGAGCCAGTACGAGTCCTTGCCGCCAATCATGTCCATCGAGTTCCAGAACACCGGCGTGGTGGACTGATACGCCACATCCTTCAGCATGCCGGTGATCTTGCCGCCACGCACCTCGTAGTACGCCTGTCCGGAGAACTGGAAGTTGTAGCGTTGGTGATCGATCGACCACGAGCCGCGATTCTTGATGATGATGCCGCGATCGGTGGCCGCGATGATGTCGTTCATGGAAATGTTCTGCTCACTCGGCAGCAGCGAGATATTCGGCATCCGCTGGAACTGCACCGAATCCCACCCATCGGCGAATGAACACCCGTGCGATCGTGTCACACCGGTCAGCTTGGCTATCGAAGCGGCCTGCTCGCGCGTGGTCTGATAGTCCTTGAAGATTCCCTTGTCGACAATCTTCCAGGAGTCGGCGGCGACGCCTTCATCATCCCACGCACACCGCGCCAATGAGCCCACCTGCGTCCGGTCACCCTGGATGTTCATCAGCGGCCGCCCGTACTTCAGCTTGCCGATCTGTGCTTCCGGCGGCGCAATGAACGAGGTACCGGCGAAGTTTGCCTCGTAGCCAAGTGCCCGATCGAGTTCCGTGGGGTGCCCGATCGACTCGTGAATGGTGAGCCAGAGGTTTTCGGGCGTGATGATGAGGTCGTATCGGCCTGGCTCCACGGATCGCGCGCCGAGCTTCTCGACTGCCAGCGACGCCCACTTCGCAGCGTTGCCTGGCATGTTGAGCGACTCGACGTACTCCCACCCTTCACCGCGCGGCGCGAGTTCTTCACCGTACTGCTGAAATCCGCCGTTGCCGACGGCAGTCGTGGAGAACGACGGGCCGACACGGATGAACGTCTGTGTCGTCTGCGACCCCTCGGAGTTCGCGTACATCTTGATCTCACGCAGCAGCTGCAGCCCCGAGTTCACGAAGCGGATACCGGGCACCTTGAGTGCTGCGTCGTTGGCGGCGAAGAGCATCGCCACCTTGTCCTCGATCGGCACGTCGAGTGGGTCGCGCTTGACGGGCGTCTGCCAGGTGCCCGTCACCACCGGCGTTGGTGCCAGTTCGATACGACGCTTCTGCACGGTGCTCGCGGCACGCGCAAGCCGAGCAGCTTCGCGCGCGACTTTCACCACTCCGTCGGGCGTCATGACGCTGGTGGCGGCGAATCCCCACGCGCCATTCACGATCGTGCGAATGCCCATTCCATACGACTCGGCATCCGAGACACCGGTGATCTGTCGCTCGCGCGTGCCGATGTTCTGGCTGCGATAGCGCCCGATCCGGACGTCGGCGTAGGAAGCGCCGGCCTGACGTGCGGCACTCAAGGCGGCGGCCATCAGCTCATCGGACTCGGTTTCACGCCAGCGCGCAGGTGGCCGTCCAGAGGCGATGGCGAGATTCGGTGCGGCGATGACGAGTGCGGTGGCGGCGGCACTGGTCCTGAGGAAGTCGCGGCGATTGGTGGGCATGGGGACTCGGTGGGAGCGGGGACGGCGGGGCAGTGACCGGAGCCTCTACTCGGCAACACGGCATTCCGTTGATGCCGCGAGACGCGCAGGCCTCAGTCAGTTTGACGTGCGGCGGGCAGACGCGATAGTGTCCGGCACCGCCGCAACCCGGCCCCTCCTTCGCCACGACAACTGGATACCCCGTCTCCGTGATCCCCAAGTGGTTGTCGAGGACCTTCGAGCCGCCCGTGCGCACCCGTGGAGACGGCTACTTCGCGTCAGGAAAAGTTCGTGTAGCGCGCGCGACGCCGGAGCGGGTGGTGGCCGTGGTGCGCGGAACGACACACTACGCCGTCGAGATCGCGGTACGCGGCGGCGCGCTGGACCTCTCGTGCAACTGCCCATACGCGAGAGACGTCGGTGCCTGCAAACATCTCTGGGCGGTGCTGCGGCAGTGTGATGCGGATGGGACGCTCGCGCCGCTGATCCGCGCATCGGGCAAGGAGGTGCTCCCAGAGTCGCACCTCGAGGATGCGGATGGGTTCGACGACCTCGATGACGCGTTCATCGACGACTTCGACGAAGAGCTCGACGACGATGGCGAAGGAGACCACGCGCAGTTCCCGCTGCTTTCCGCCGAGCCTCCCCGTCCGGGAGCGCCCCGTGTGCCGGCGCCGACCAACACACGCGGCGGGAAATTCGCGCGACCGGCACCGCCGGTTGTCCCTGAATGGATGCGAATCATCGACAGTGCCCGGCAGCAGATGCAGTACCAGCCTCCTCAGGCCCTGCCCGAACGACCGGCAGTCTGGCCTGCCAACCGACGCCTGGTGTACATCCTCGATGTCGATGCCAGCGCGGTCGGCATCGGTCTGGTGCTCGAACTCGGCACCGAGTTGCGAGCCGCGAACGGCACGTGGGGCGACGCGAAGCGCTTCACACTGGGCATTCCGGTCTGGTTTGCGGCGCCCGATCCGGCGGATCGGCAGATCGCGGAGATGTTGAGCGGCGCCAACGACGACGCGTATGGACGTCCGCGCACCACGAAGTTCGTGCTCAGCGCGCGCGTCTTCCCGACCACGCTGCGCGCCGTGCTGGACACCGGCCGCTGCCGGTTACGGAGCAGCAGGCCGGGCCTCAGCGGGCGCACACTGCACTTCGATGCCGGTGCGCCGTGGGCCTTTCGGTTGCGCGTGCGCCGAGATGACGCGGGAACGCTGCTGCTCTCGGGTGTGCTCGTGCGAGGCGATGAAGAGATGGCGTTGCAGGCACCACTGATGCTGCATCTCTCGGGGTTTCTGATCGTCGGCGACCGGGTGGCGCGGTACGATCACGGCGGGGCGTTCCCGCTGATCTACGAGTTGCGGCAGCAGCAGTCGACGCTGGCGGTCACCGGGGCGCTGTCCGATGTGCTGGAGCGCGTGTACGCGCTGCCACATGTGCCGACGCTGGACCTTCCGACCGACATGTCAGTGGTCGAGTCACACGCCGATCCGGTGCCTGCCGTGACGCTCAGCGCGCACACCACCGGATGGCGTGCGACACAGTCGCTGCACGTGGCTCACGAGTTCCTATACGGGTCGCTGCGTGTGCGCCCTGACGCGACAGCCATGTCACTCTTCGACAAGTCGGCGAGTGTCCTGCACCATCGGGCGACGGCGTTCGAGCGCGCCTGCCTCACTCGGCTGCAGGCGCTTGGCGCCAAGGAGGAGTACGACTATCGCCTGGGCGGAAAGATACTGATGGTCAGCCGCGCCAGGCTGTCGGGGCTGGCGCTGGCGCTGGTGCGCGAGGGTTGGCAGCTGCGCATGGAAGGCGTGCAGTACCGGGCACCCGGTGCCATCAGTGCGACCGTCACCTCAGGCATCGACTGGTTCGATCTGGGCGGCAGCGTGCGCTACGGCGACATCGACGTGCCGATCGGCAATGTGCTCGACGCCCGGAGGCGCGGTGACGGGTTCGTGAACATCGGTGATGGTTCGATGGGACTGCTGCCCGAGGAATGGCTGGCAAGCCTGGGACCGCTGATCGCCGCCGGCACCAGCGTGAACGGCAACACACGGTATCGGCGCGCGCAGGTATCGTTGCTCGACGCGCTGCTGGCCACGCTGCCCAACGCTGATGTCGACGCGACCTTCGCACGCGCGCGCGCTGAACTGGGCACCTTTGCCACCGTCGGCGCCGTCGATCCACCGAAGACATTTACCGGCACGTTGCGCGAATACCAACGCGAAGGGCTTGGCTGGCTGCACTTCCTGCGACGATTCGGACTTGGCGGCTGTCTGGCCGACGACATGGGACTCGGCAAGACGGTGCAGGTGCTGGCGCTGCTCGACAGTCGTCGGCTGGAAAAGAAAGGACCGTCGCTGGTGGTGGTACCGAGGTCGCTGGTGTTTAACTGGCTGCGCGAGGCGGGGCGGTTCGCGCCCAAACTCAGAATGCTCGATTTCAGCGGCAGCGACCGAAAGCTCGAAGCGATCGAGGCCGGCAACATCGATGTCGTCATCACCACCTACGGCAGTCTGCGGCGCGATGCGCCGATGCTCTCGGACATCGAGTTCGACTACGCGATTCTCGACGAGGCGCAGGCGATCAAGAACGCCAGTACGGCAACAGCGAAAGCGAGTCGCCTGCTGCGTGCACAACACCGACTGGTGATGAGCGGCACGCCGATCGAGAATCGCATCGAGGAGCTCTGGAGCCTTCTCGAATTCCTGAATCCGGGCATGCTCGGCGCGTCGACGAAATTCTCGGCACTGGCACGGCCGTCAGCGGGAGCTGCGACCGGCACCGCGGCCAGCGAAATCGCCCGCAACTCCAGCAGCGGCACCAGCGGAAGAGAGGGCTCCACCACAGCCGTCAGTTCCGGCACCGTCGCTGACGGGCGGGAGCTGCTCGCGCGTGCGCTGCGACCGGTGATCCTGCGTCGCACGAAGGAGGACGTCGCTCCCGAACTCCCGGCGAGAGTGGAGCAGACACTCGAGGTGGAGCTGGAACCGAAGCAGCGGAAGTTCTACGAAAGTATTCGCGCGCAGGTGCGGCAGAACGTGATGGATCGCGTGGCACGTCAGGGCATTGCCAAGTCGCAGCTGCACATTCTCGAGGCGTTGCTGCGTCTGAGGCAGGCGGCCTGTCATCCGGCGCTGGTCGACAAGTCGAAGATCGCGTTGCCGAGTGCCAAACTCGATGCGCTGGTGCCCGCGCTGGCGTCGATCGCGGCCGAAGGGCACAAGTCACTGGTGTTCTCGCAGTTCACGGAACTGCTGGCGCTGGTGCGCGAGCGGCTGGATGAGAGTGGCATCCGCTACGAGTATCTGGATGGAAAGACGCGCGACCGGCAGGCGCGGGTCGACAAGTTCCAGGCGGACAGCACCTGTCCGGTGTTTCTGATCAGTCTCAAGGCCGGTGGCCATGGACTCAATCTGACCGCGGCGGACTATGTGTATTTGCTTGATCCGTGGTGGAACCCAGCGGTGGAAGCGCAGGCCATCGACCGTGCCCATCGCATCGGGCAGACGCGTCGGGTGATCGCGACGCGGCTGGTGGCGCGCGATACGATCGAGGCCAAGATTCTGCAGCTGCAGGCGAGCAAGAAGGCGCTGGCGGACGCGGTGCTGACGGCGGACAAGGGTGGGCTGGCGTCGATCGGACGGGGGGAGCTGGAGTTGTTGCTGGGGTAGTGGGCGGCCGCGCCACGGGCTGACTACGCGCGACTTGCCCGTGCGATGGTTGGGCGTGCCAGATCTGCTCAATACCGTTTATTGAACGCATCACGTTCGGTTTTCGGCATAAACCATCCCAGATGATCCCCCGACGAGCCCAGAAAGCCGTCAGTGAACGCTTGTCGCAGACGTCGAGCATGGCGTGATCCAGGCCGGCCCAAGGTATGGAACTGCAAGCGCAGCGACAGCCAGACGGGGCATCCGATGTGTTGGCGAAAGGTACGGCCTTCATCGCGCGCATGACCGTCTGGTACGGCAGCATCACGCCGCTGGGAACGTCAGCGTGCCCGCACGAGACTCGCATAGAGGGCTTCCGTCCGCCGCGCGAGCGATGTGGCGTCGAACCGACCACGCACGAACTCTGCGCCCGCAGCAGCAAGACGGTTGCGTTCCTGTGGATCGTCGATCAGCTCCCGGATCGCCGCCGTGAGGGCAGAGCCATCACCTTTCGGAACGAGTCGGCCAGTTGCGCCGTCGATCACGACTTCGGCTGTGCCGTCGGCATCCGACGCGACGACAGCGACACCGGCACGCATCGCCTCGAGCACCGTGAGTGGCATCCCTTCCCACATCGAGGGGAGGACGAAGATATCGAGTGCGGCGAGCACCGCGGGCACATCGCGCCGGTGACCGATGTCGATGACGTGTGGCGCCAGCCGCGCCGCACGGCTGCGGATCTGATCGGCACGCGGCCCACCCCCGCCGAGGACAAACACAGCGCGGCGGCCCTCGGCCGCGAGCTGCTCGGCCGCGTCGAGGAAGAGATCCGGCCGCTTCTGCTCCGACAGACTGGCGAGAAAACCCACGACGGGAACGTCGTCAGTGATGCCGAGTCGGGACCGCGCCTCGGTGCGCGTTGGTAGCGATGTGAATGCAGCCTCGCAGAACGCCGTTGGAATGACGGTCGTCCTGTCACCCGGTTCGCCGCGGGCCACCAGCGCGCGTCGCCCCGCTTCAGAGACGACAACCCGGTGGTCTGTCAACGCGGCCAGCCGATGACGCGCGATACGCAACGCCAGGCGTCGCGAGTTCAGCGTGAACCGTTCGTGGGGTGGGAAACGCGGGAGCTGTTCGGTGCGCACCAGCACCCCCACGCCGGCGCGTCGAGCCCCTTCAAGAAAGGCGCGACCCACGCCGGGCACGTGTTGATGCAGATTCGCGACATCGAATGGGCCCCGTGCGCGAAGTTCTGCTTCCCACCACCTGACACGCAGGAACTGATCGAGTGGCGCCGCCATCGGTCCCCGCCGGACCTCGATGCCACAGTCGACCAGGCGCGCGATGGCGTCATCGGCACTGTGAATGTGCTGATTCAGATACACCACCGCATCGATCGCACTCCGATCGTGGTGTGCGACGAGATCGACGAGGTAGTTGAGTGCACCGCCGCCATGCGGAAGTGGTGTGCCGTAGGCGACGCGGATCATGCGAGACGGCGGTAGAGGTGTCCGGCACTCCGGCGAACGTGCCTCACGACGCGGAGCGACGTGAGACCGACGACGCGCGCGGCACGGACGATGCCACGGTCGACATCGAGACGCAGTGAGATCGCACGGAGCGGCATACACACGGGCCTGGGGTTTCTGTCAAATGCGGGTACGTCGCGTCCGCGGTACCGATGGCATGCGACCGTCGCGACATTATACGGCGGCGGCGAACGCGGCGCGACGCGATCCGCGGTCTGCCTGAGCGACGGGCGGGCTCCCCGGTGGCGTCCTGGCGCCGGTGGATGGTTCGGCAGCGCCCCATCGGTGGACGGTCGTGTCCGGGCCGCCCATACTTGCGTGGTGTTCTCCGTACGGAGCCTGGCGACATTGGCGAGCGGATCTCGCCGGCACGCCGACAGGCAGTCGGCAGCGAAGTGCTTCGCTGCTGCCATCCCGGCGGCGACTACACTCCGCACTCACTCCCCCGCTGACGACGCAGCACATGCAGATTCTGGTCACCGGTGCCTCGGGGTTCGTCGGCGGCGCGTTCATGCGCCGGTTTGCCGGTCGCACGGATCTCGACCTGATCGGACTCGCCCGACGTCCGACGGACCTGCCGCACTACCACCGCGTCGACCTGTCGCGTCCGTTCGATCTGCCGATCGCGCCGGACGTCGTGATTCACGCGGCGGCGCGGGCGTCACCGTGGGGCAGCCGACACGAGTTCGAGACGCAGAACGTCGCCGCCACAGAGCATGTCATCGACTATTGCCGCCGGCATGGTCACCCGAGGCTGGTGTATGTCTCATCGAGTTCGGTCTTCTACCGCGATGCACATCAATACAACCTGACCGAGTCGAGCCCGATCGGGCCAACGTTCGTGAACGAGTACGCGGCGACGAAGTACCGTGGTGAGGAGCTGCTGCGTTCCTACGAGGGTGAGTCGGTCGTGGTACGGCCGCGCGCCGTGTTCGGGCCGGGCGACACGGTGCTCTTCCCGCGCGTGCTGGCGGCGGCGCGCAAAGGTGCGCTGCCGCTGTTCGTCGGATCAGGCGACACGGTGATGGGAGATCTGATCTACATCGACGTGCTGTCGGACTACCTGCTGGCCGCGGCAACGCGTGCCGGCATCCGCGGCAGCTACAACCTGACCAACGCCGAGCCCGTGCCGCTGCAAACGTTGTTGCTGGACGTCCTCGCGCGCCTCGGGCTGCCGACTCCGGCACGACGAGTGCGGATTTCGACGGCGATGCGCGCGGCCGGCGCCCTCGAGTGGGTGTATCGAACGCTGCGCCTGCCGGGCGAGCCGCCGCTGACGCGGTTCGGTGTTGGGGTGTTTGCCTACTCGAAGACGTTCGACGTATCGCGCGCGCTGACCGATCTGGGTGCGCCGAGCCTCACGCTGAGTGCGGGAGTGGATCGCTTCGTGGAGTGGCAGCGTGCACAGTGGAACCAGTGAGCGGCATAGCAACTGAACGGCATAGCAACTGAACGGCATACCAACTGAACGGCATACCAACTGAACGCCATACCAACTGAACGGCATACCAACTGAACGGCATACCAACTGAACCGCGTATCGATTCCGCTAACGCTTCGGATAGAGATCGTCGCCAAGCACCACATCCGACCCGCGCCACGCCGACTCGAACGCCTGTCTGGCCGCGGTGGCCTCTGGCTTCTGCTGCGCCTGAAGGCTGAGGAACAGTCCATACATCGACCGTGGATTGCCAACGTTTTTCGCCAGATCAGCGCGGAAGACCCGCTCGGCCGCCGCCGGCTTGCCCGCGGTCAGCAGCACGAGCCCAAGCCGCTCCCGCTCCGGAAACAGCCAATCCGGCGGCTCGTTGTAGCCAAGGCGATCTTCTGCCTCGACCGCAGCGGTGAAGGCGGTGACCGCACCCGCGGTATCACGCTTCGCTTGCAGCAGATGGCCCGACAGGTCGGCCGCGGCCACCGCCAGCACATCGCCGCCCCAGTTCACCGGCCCGACGAAGGCGTCCTTCGGAACGCGCCGTATGATCTGGCGCAGTGAGTCGAGTTCCACCGCCGCGTCAGTGACCCTGCCGGTCTGCGCCAACGCAACGCCGCGCGCCCAGCGATACAGACCACTCTGAATCGTGCGCGTTGCACGTGGCGGCTTGAGCGCCAGAATCGCCGCCCACTCGCCGAACCGCGCCAGGACCAGCATCTCCTGCGCCGCAAAGGGTTCAAGCATTGCCATCTGGTCAGCGACCGGATCCTCGAGCGCGACGGTCTGTTGAGCGGCGCGACGCGCCTCGGCGAAGTTCCCGCCATACATCGCAGCCGCGGACTCGAACTGCAGGTTGTGCCCGTAGTACGCCATCGCATAGAAACTCTGCGAACTGGCCCGCGTGAAGTACGCTTCGTCCACCGCCGCCGCGTCGGCGTTGCTCTTCGCGGCCTTGGCGAACTGCCCGGTGCGGATGTAGATGTGGGCCGGCATGTGCACCAGATGACCGGCACCCGGCACCAGCGTCTCGAGCCGTTCGGCAGCAGGGATGGCACGTGATGGCGTACGTGACGCTTCGACCGCGTGCACGTAGTAGTGATTGGCACCTGGGTGCCGTTCGTTCCGCTGCAACACACGCTCGAGCGTGGCGACGATCGCTGGTGTCCATGCCTCGGGCGCACCGTCCGCCATATACAGTTTCCACGGATGCAGGTTCATCATGCTTTCGGCGTGCAGCGCCCCGACATCAGCGTCGTCGGGAAAACGTTTCGACAGCGTACCCATTGCCTCGGAGTAGGCCTGCTCTCGCAGCAGCTGGTCACCCGTTGGCTCAGCCACGTAACGCCTGGCGAGCGCTGTCACGAGCCCCTGCTCCACCGGACTGCCGTTCGACGCCAGCGTTATCGCATCAGCAAGGTGCACATAGGCCTTCTTCAGGCGATCGGCTGGCGCAGGGTCGTTGATGTTGGTGCCGAGCGCCAGCGCCATGCCCCAGTGCGGCATCGGCGACTTCGGATCGAGAGCAGCCGCGCGGCCGAACGATGTAAACGCCTCCTCGTGATTGAAGCCGTAGAGCAGATTCAACCCTTCGTCGAAGAACCGCTGGGCCTCGGCGTTCGTGGTCAGAATGTCGCGGTGATAGGGGCCGATGGCGCCAAGCAGGGCAGTGCGCGGCGCGGCGGCTGGCGTAGCCATCGCAGCGTGAGTACCGCTATCAGCTGGGGGCGGCGTTTCGCGGGAGCACGATGTGGTCGCAACCACTCCCGTTGCCAGCAAGCCAAGCGTGAGGCGTGTTTTCATCGGTGACCCTCCAAGGGATGACCCGATCGTGCGCGCGATGCGTGGCGGGCCTGCGTTGGCCCAGGCATGTCGCGCGTGCCCCATCACGGTACGGTGGAGGCCACGGAAATGCGAGACGGACAACCCGTTCCCGGCGCGATGATTCCCAGTCCTCAGGAGCGAACTCTGAGGCCGCACCAGTGGAGGCGCTGACCGCGACCGCCTGGCTGTCGTCCCTCTGGAGATTTTACGGGCCGTGCGAGTCCAGAGCCGTCAGCTTTTTGCCTGTGATGGCAATAGTGTTCCAGCCATGACCGCTCTCCTGATCGCGTCGGCTGTCGTCTGCCTCCTGGGCGAATACCTCGGCGTGGCAGAACTCATTTATTTCGGCAAGCCAGTCGCCACGCTCGCCGTGATCCTGCTCGCCGCACGGAGCACCACCCCGGTGAACTCGCGGTACCGCGCGTTGATCACGGTCGGGCTGGTCTGCTCGCTGGCTGGGGATGTTTTCCTGATGCTGCCGAGTGATCATTTCATCGCGGGGCTGGCCAGCTTTCTGGTCGCTCATCTCTGCTACATCGCAGCATTCGCCGGAAACGGCGGTGGCCTGCGCGATCCGAAGGCTGCTGCAGTGTTCATCGTGGCGCTGGTGATGCTCACCGTGTTGTGGCCGTCGCTCGGTGCGCTGCGAGTACCCGTCGTCGTCTACGTCAGCGTGATTGCCACGATGGCCTGGCAGGCGATAGCGCGCTGGCGGCGACTCGGCTCCACCGATGCTGCGATGGCGGCAGCTGGCGCGACTCTGTTTCTGGTCTCGGATTCGGCGCTCGCACTGCGAAAGTTTCGCGGCGACTTTCCGGCGAGCGCATTGGTGGTGCTTGGGACGTACTGGGTGGCACAGTGGTGCATCGCGCGGTCGGTCACCAGCCCGGTGCAACCCGTGACGATGCGTGGCTGACGACTGCGGCGCGCGGCCGAGCTACCGGATCCGCACCGCCCGTTGACGAGGCCCGCCCTGCTGGAACCAGATCCGCGTCGCACGCAGCGCTGCCACCACCGCCGCCAGCGTCCTCGCCACTTGCAACGCCTTCACCGCGCTCACGACAGAGATGTCCGTAAGGCGAGGCGGGGCATGGCGGGGGCTGCAACGAGCGGGAACCGCGGACTGGTGCAGTTCCCCGCACCTTGGCATCGCAGGCTCAGAACGACACCATCTGCGTGAACTTCACCAGCAACGCCCGGCCCGCCAGCGGCGAATCCGGCGTGAGAATCCGCTGATCGTTGTACACGATGAACAGATCACTCAGCGGATGGTGAATGAGGTTGAAGCGGATGTTGGCGTTGAACAGTTTGCTCACCGCATCGTACTGCGACAGGGCATCGACGAACATGTTGGGTGTGAACGAATAGCTCGACCGCACCGTCACCAGACTATTGGTGAAGCGCAGTGCCGGAAGCGCCAGATCGGCCTCCGTGCGCTGCAATCCCACGGTGGCACGGAACCGGTAGTTCGGCCGAAACTGCACCGAGCCGTTGATAGTCCGCTGCGTACCGGAGTACAGACCACCAACGATCAGCCGTGTGCTGGTGGAGAACATCCGGCTCTGGTCGGTGGTCAGGAACAGGGTGTGCTCGTTCCAGCTGTAGCCACCCGCAGGAATGGGTGACGCCATTTTCGCGTTGGGCCTGAACGGTGCCAGCAAGCGATTGAACGTCGGGTTCTCCGACCACTCGACCACGCCACCGTTGTTGAAGAAGAAACTGACGCCTGTGTGGAGTCGCTTGAACAGCATGTCGCCCTGCAGGTTCTCCTGATAATCCCAGACGATGTGCGGATGAATCTCGCGGACGCCATGCGCGCGCAACCACGGAGTCCTCGGCCGGACGCCGATGTCCGCCAGGTACTTCCGCATGCCGATGCGGCGATAGAATCCCAGGTCGTTCTGGAAACCTTCGCCAAGCTGCATCAGGCCACCCTTGCCGTGAAAGAAGTTCCCCTCCCAGTTCACGGTCGAGCGCCAGGCGTAGTCACCCTTGGTGATGCCAGGCGTGGAGGTCTTCACGGCGTACGAGTTCCAGTCAAGGTTCCGGAACAGGCGCAGGTTCTTGTCGACGCCAAACACCCGATTGGCGTAGCCCGAATCGGCGAAGTGTACGTTCTGCATGGCGAAGACACCGATGTCGTTGCCGGTGCGACCAAGGTTCTGACGCAGTCGGAAGACGCTCGCATTCGACGCGGGATCAGCACCGAGTTTTCTGTCCTGCACACTCAGGATACCGAGCCGGGTGTGATCGGTGAGGCGTCCCGTCAGGCGGAATCCACCGAGCACTGGGATGGGCAGACCACCGGCGGTCAGTCCGATCCGTCGCGAGAAGAAGAGCAGGTTGTCTTCATCGGGGGTCGGCGTGGGATTGACGCGATTGTTGCGCGCCGCGTCACCGACGTAAAACACACCGGAGTTCTCGAGAAAGAAGTCGCGCTTTTCGGGAAAGAACTGCGAGAACTGCGTCAGATTGACCTGCTGTTCATCGGCTTCGGCCTGCCCGAAGTCCGGATTCACCGTCAGGTCCATCGTCAGCCCCGACGTCACGGCGGCTTTCACATCGACGCCAACGTCGATGGTGTTGGCCATGCCCGGCGACGGAACGGCGCTGGTTCCAAGCGGGCGCACCGCGTTGTCGGCGAAGTACGGCTTGACGCGCAGGTCGCGGCCGGCATTGCCGGTTTCCAGTCCGTCGAGCGCCCCGGCCAGCGACACCCGGTTGAGGCTGAACGCCCGGGGCACCGGCGACCAGAACGACACCTCGTTCAGGCGACGCAGATGGCGCGAGAAATTGATGCCCCACGTGGCGGCATTCGCCTTGTCGAAGCGCAGTGACCGGAACGGGATACGCATCTCGACACTCCAGCCGTCCTTCAGGCGCTTCGTCTGCACTTCCCAGGCAGCGTCCCAGCTCTGATTGACCTCGCGCCCTTCGAGCGACACCTGCCGGTCGTGCCGAGCTCCCTTCACGTTGGTCGAGAAGACATAGCCGTTGCGTCGATCGCCGAAGGTATCGAGCAGCACTTCGAAATCGTCCTGATCCTCTTCGCGAAAATCCTTCCGGATGTCGTTGATCACGATGTGCGATGGATCGCTGTCGCGCATGTAGGCACCGACGTAGAGCTGCTCGGCATCAAACAGCACCTTGACCTCGGTCTGCTGCGACGCCGGCTGTCCGCCGAGGGGTTCTGACTGCACGAAGTCGGTGGCGATGGCTGCCGTCTGCCAGCTGGCGTCATCGAGCGCCCCATCGATGACGATCTTGCCGAGGGCGCGACTGGCGACGGTTCGCTTCCTGGCATCGGGAGTTCGCGCCGCGGGGGTCGCCGCGGATGCAACGGGAGCCTGCCCCTGCGCCCCAATCAGGCCGGGCGTGCCGAGGAGGAGGAGGGCGGTGGCATGCGGAAGAAAACGACGCATCGGAGCAACGGAGGGGGAGTGATCGGCCCGCGAGGCGAGCTGACCCGGCACAGCGTAGTCTGCAGCACCCATCCGCGGTGCGCTATGCCAGCCTACGCGGCCTGCGACACTTCCGCTGGCCCGCCGCCCGTTCCATGCGACGCCGTGCCCTCAGCCGGCACCGTCTCACCCCCCCGCCATCGCCCCGACCACCAGCAGCGGCTCCCGCCCTTCCACCACCGACGTCGGCAGCGGCGCGTCCGGCGACGCCAGCGACAGGTCCTGCTCATCCGCGAAGAACCGTACGAACGCGCGTCGCTGCTGCGTGACGTGATCGCGCATCGTCCCGCGCAGCATCGGATACCGCGCCTCGATCGCATCGAGCACCGTCCGTTGCGTCACCCCGCCGGTCATGGGGACGGAGATCGAAATCTCCGTGCCCACCTGGGCGAGCGACCGCAGGTGTGTCGGCAACACCACCCGGATCATGCGAATGTCTGCACTTCCACCGACATCACCGCCGGCAGATCGTGCACGATCGACATCCAGTGATCTCCTGCATCGCTCGAGACGTACACCTGCCCGCCGCTGGTGCCGAAGTAGATCCCGCACGAATCGAGTGAGTCCACCGCCATCGCGTCGCGCAAGACGTTCACGTAGCAGTCGTGCTGCGGCAGCCCGTTGGTCAGCGCCTCCCACTCGTTGCCGCCGGTGCGGCTGCGATAGACGCGCAACTTGCCATCGGGTGGAAAATGATGCGAGTCGCTCTTGATCGGTACCACGTAGATCGTCTCGGGCTCATGCGCATGCACATCGATCGGGAATCCGAAGTCACTGGGCAGGTTGCCGCTCACTTCGTACCAGTTGTCGCCGCCGTCGTCGGTTCGCATCACATCCCAGTGCTTCTGCATGTAGAGCCGCTTCGGATTCGACGGATGCATCGCGATCCGGTGCACACAGTGCCCCACTTCTGCGTCCTGATCGGGGATCTCGCCTGATCGCAGTCCCTTATTGATCGGCGTCCAGGTCACACCGGCATCCTCCGTCCGGAATGCGCCGGCGGCCGAGATGGCCACGAACATCCGCGCCGCATTCGTCGGATCGAGCACGATGGTGTGCAGGCAGAGCCCACCGGCACCGGGCTGCCAGTGCGGTCCGGACCCATGGCCACGCAATCCGGAAAGTTCAGCCCAGCTGGCGCCGCCGTCGGTGGACTTGAACAACGCCGCGTCCTCGACGCCCGCGTACACCGTGTCGCGATCTGTGAGCGATGGTTCGAGGTGCCACACCCGCTTGAACTCCCATGGATGCGGCGTGCCGTCGTACCACATGTGGGTGCCAGGTGTACCCTCGTAGGTGAACGTGTTGTCCACCGGCGCCCAGGTGCGACCACCGTCATCGGAGCGCTGAATGAGCTGGCCGAACCAGCCTGTGGACTGCGACGCATAGAGCCGGTCCGGATCGACCGGCGACCCCTTCAGGTGGTACATCTCCCAGCCCGGGAAATGTGGACCATCCACCGTCCATGACTTCCGCGCGCCATCAGCGGTGAGAATGAAGGCGCCCTTTTTCGTTCCGACCAGCACACGCACATGACTCATGGCTCGATCCTCGGGAAGCAGCTAGGCCAAGTATAGGGAGCGCGCAGGGAACCGTCATGGTTGCGATCCGCGCGCCAAATGACGAGCATTTGACTCCCCATCTGCCCGGAAATCATCCATGGACGCTCTCGCCACCGACACGCGCGCGCGCACCGCCAGCGCCACGGCACCGCGGCCAGCGCTCTCGGCCGACGAGCTGCAGCGCTACGCCCGCCACCTGAGCCTGCCGGATGTCGGCCTCGACGGGCAGCGGAAGCTGAAGGCAGCGCGGGTGCTGATCGTGGGCGCGGGAGGGCTCGGTTCACCGATTGCCCTCTACCTGGCAGCGGCCGGTGTCGGAACGCTCGGCCTCGTGGATCACGATGTGGTCGACGTCACCAACCTCCAGCGGCAGCTCCTGCACGGGACACGCGACGTCGGACGATCAAAACTCGAGTCGGCGCGAGATCGGTTGCGCGATGTCAATCCGCATGTGGCGGTGGAACTGCACGATGCGTGGCTCACGTCAGCGAATGCCATCGACATCATCAGCTCCTACGACCTGGTGATCGATGGCACCGACAACTTCGCGACGCGTTATCTGACCAACGACGCCTGCGTGCTCACCGGCACCCCAAACGTGTACGGATCGGTGTTCCGGTTCGACGGGCAGGCGTCGGTGTTCGCGACGGCCGATGGTCCCTGCTACCGTTGCCTCTATCCGTCCCCGCCACCGGCAGGGTCCGTCCCCAACTGCGCCGAAGGCGGCGTATTCGGCGTGCTGCCCGGGTTGATCGGCACGATTCAGGCTACTGAGGCGCTCAAGCTGATTCTCGGCGTCGGTGACTCGCTGGCGGGACGCCTCTTGCTCGTGGACGCGATGACGATGCAGTTTCGATCGTTCCAGATCACGCGTGACCCCCTCTGCCCCGCCTGCGGTACGCGCACACTCACACAGCTCATCGACTACGACGAGTTTTGCGGTATATCCAAGGAGCCCAACCCGATGCAGAATCACGCGTTGCCCGAGATCACCCCGGTTGAACTGTCCGCGCGACTGGCGCGCGGCGACGATTTCGACCTGATCGACGTTCGCGAACCCTACGAAGCCCAGATAGCCAGCATTCCCGGCGCGCGGCTCATTCCTCTGGGAACCATCGCGTCGGCATTCGACACGCTCGACCGCGCCCGCGAGATTGTGGTGATGTGTCGCAGTGGCAAACGCAGTGCAGACGCCGCAGGACAGCTGCAGGCGGCGGGGTTCGCGCATGTCACCAACCTGGCCGGTGGCATCCTGCGCTGGAGCGACGACGTGGACCCTCGAGTCGCGAAGTACTGATGGCTGATCGCGACGCGCTACACGCCGAATTGTGTCAGGTGATGGTCGAGGTGCTTGTAGAAGAGCGTGTTCCACTCTGCCGCGGTGAGCGGGCCGAAGGATGGTGATTCACGCCCTTCGAACCCGCGATCACCGTCGCGCTGCACACGCTGCAGGGAGTCGATGAGTTTCGCACGCTCTCGCTCGAAATCCTTCGCCCCCGACATTCGGAACTGTGGTGCCGTGGGGGAATTCCGCGGATACGGTTTCGGGCCGACCACCGCCTGCTTCACGAACAGATTGAGTACGAAGCGCTTGATGCCACCAGCCTTCGGGTACATGTCGGTGTAGGCCATGTCGTACGACACATTGCAGTGCGCCAGCATCTGGTCGACAGACATCTTTCCCCAGTGCGGGATTGTCGACGGAGAGAGCGAGTTGATGCGCGCGATGAGCTCGGCGACCGTCGCGGCGTCATATACGTTGTGCATGGACGAGGGTTTGTGCTGGGGTGGCGGCGAATGCACGGTGACCCCTCACACTGGCAAACGGCCCGCTGAAATGCAACGCTTGCTTTCGGCGGGCACGGTCAGCAAATCCTAGGTCGCGACGACAGCGGCCGAGGCCGCAGCCGCATGCACCAATTCCGCGAGTTCCCAAGCGGTCGACACCCCCTTGTCGTTCACGTACCAGCGGCGGACCTCGCCGTAGCGCTCCTGCTTCGAGAGCTCCTTCCAGGTCGTGCTGACCAGCGCCTGGAGCGCACGAGGTCGTGAGCCCCACCATCCCTTCTCCTCGAACGACGCATCGAGCACCATCACCACCGGAATGGCGCGTGCGCCCGTCACGGCAAGATGTGTGTCCATGAGTGCCGGATGTTCATCACGCTTCAGGATGCGCACATCGACGTTCCCGGCATCCGCCGCCAGTCGGGCGATGACAGGCAGCGAATTGGTCGAGTCGCCGCACCAGTCTTCGGTGAGCACCAGAAAGTGCCACTGGCCACCAGCCTCACGGATGCTGGCCGAAATCTCTTCCGGCACGTTCGTGCGCCGTGCGACCGCCCGCAGCAGCGCGGCGTTCTCACCGGCATCGGCCAGAAACTCGTCGAACGTCTGACCCAATCGATACATCGCCTCGAGTGACATCTTTCCTCCAGAGCAGTGCAGAAGACCTGATGCAGAAAGTAGCCGGCGGCAAGGCGATGAGTTCCCGATGCGAGGCGTGGGTTACACGAGGACGGCCCGCACGGGGCGACGGAGCGACTTCGGCAGCGTTGGACCACGACCGAAGCGTACCACGAGATCCGGGCGCAGCGCGCCGAGGCCAAGTGCCGTGGCAAACTGCGGTCGCACCGCGGGGACCTCGACTGGCTGGTTCAGCATCGCCGTCCTGATACCGAGTGCTGTGGCCTGCAGCGCGAACCGCTGGTAGGAACGACCCACGTCCACCCAGTGGGCCTTGTCAGCGGTATCCGCGACAAAGACCGCAATGCCGGCGGAGCTTCGAACATGCTTGGCATACTTGTCATTCTCCTTCTTCTCGGTGAAGAAGATGCCGAACAGCAAGCCGCCGAGCCACGACGGCGACACCGGGTTACCCGACGCACCGGAAAACAACCCATCACCGGTGCGCACCGCATCACCGCGGCTGAAACGGATCCAACTCTTCAGCTCTGATACGAACGCGGCGTCCTGCATCTGTGCCGAGTTTCCCTGCACCACGTATTCGAGCACCGATTCCATCGCCGGCTTTTCGGTGAGCACCATGAGCCTGACACCAGGTCCAGCGGCCGCCTGCTCGAGCAACGCCAGATCGGCGGGGGTCACCGGCCGGCCGTCGTACTCGGCGCGTGTGGACTGGCGCTCCGGGATCACCTCGAAGAGTGGCGATCTGACGGTCGGTGCTTGCTGCAGTGTGATGCGGACAGCGTCCCCTTGGGACACCGACGTGCTCAGGTCACCGTGCAATCCGTTGGCGCGCGCCGCCTGCACGAGATTCTCGGCCGCACAGCCCAAGGACACGAACAGATGGTGGTCATCCGGGTCGACGGCGGGGCAGCGGCGGGAGAGATCAGGAAGGATTGAGATCGCCGAGTCTTCGATTCGAAAACGCCAGCATTGGGTGTTGTGGCTCGACGGTGCGAGGGTCGCGTAGCGCACCAGCTCGTGCTGGAGTGCCGTGCGATCCCGTGCCCCGGCCGATTGATGTCGCCATATCTCCCGCGTTGCGCGCTCGTACGCCGCCTGTTCATCGCTGGACGAGCAGGCCTGCAACAACGGGATCGTACACAGCGCAGATGCTGCGGACCTGACGAATATACGCCGAGTGGTCATGGCCTGTCACCCTGATGATGGTGCTGTCCGTGGTGGAGTGGAGCCGGTCGGGTGAGCGGGGTGCGCAATTCACCGAGCGCGTCGCTGTCGAGCATCGCGACCATCAACAATGCAGCGCGCTCGTCTCGTTTCGTTCCCCGTCCGAGGGTGAGCGGGCTTCCGTTGCCGGAGTGTTCGCAGACCGCCAGCTGCTGCAGCGACGTCGCGGACCGTGTGCTCCGTGACGGAATGTCACTCACCAAGTCATCGGACACGATCGTCGACATCGCGGCTGACTGCGCGCCGAACACCGACTCGTCAGACCGCCGCGACGCCGATGCCGCGAGGATAGTCGCCAGCAGGCGGAGATGCACTCTCGCCTGCTCCAGATGCGCATTCAACGCAGCCTTCACGGTCGCAGCGCTGGACGCATTTGCCAGCACCGATAACGCGTCAACAAGGTGTGCCTCGGCTCCGCACAAATCCATCAGGTCGTCGAACATCTCCTCGTGCAACGGCGTCAGCGCCGGGCGGTTCTCCGGGAATAGGGTCACCTCACGTCCGCTGTCAGGGCTGTCGGCCATCCATTGGACCTGCGGCGAGATCTCTCGCCGCCTGACGGCGTCGTAACGGCTGAATTGCTGCATGTGCTTCGAACGCATGACTCCACTCCAGAACGCAAAAAACGGCGCCAGAACACCATATGGTGTTCAAGTCGCCGTCAACAAGGAGACCCGGGGTCCCGCCGCTACGACAGTCCGATGAGACGCTTTCACTCAAGCAACCCGAGGTTACGGTGCGCGGCTCGCCGAGTCAAGCGAACTCCGGGGGGTGCGTGCTCGTTCTGCAGCGATCGACCAGCGTTTCGCGCGCCATCACCGCCACCGAGGCGCCAACGTCGATGCGTACTTTCCGATACTGGGCATCATTGGCCTGCGACGGCACTCTTCAGAACATTCGCGTACGGTTTTCTGCGCACAGTCGAGCCGACGAGATGGAGCGGCCGATCCGTCCGTATCCACTCGACCGTTTGGAGCACGCCCTCTGATGAATATTCTGATGGTGCTCACGTCACACGACAGGCTCGGCGCCTCGTCGGTACCGACCGGCTTCTGGCTCGAGGAGTTCGCCGCGCCGTACTATGCGTTTCTGGATGCTGGCGCGGAGATCACGGTTGCGTCGCCGAAGGGAGGTCGACCGCCACATGATCCCGCGAGTGACACGCCGGATGCGCGTACATTCTTCACGCACCGGCTGGAGGCTGACCCGATCGCACAAGCAGTCCTCGACACGACCGAGCGGCTGTTCCACATGAACGCGAACGACTTCGATGCCGTCTTCTTCCCGGGCGGCCACGGTCCGATGTGGGATCTGGCCGAGGACAAGTCGTGTATGGCGCTGATCGAGGCATTCGCGAAGGCGAAGAAGCCGATTGCAACCGTCTGTCACGCGCCAGCGGTCCTGCGCCACGTGCGCATTGATGGAGGGCCGATTGTGGGCAAGAAGCGCGTGACGGGCTTCTCAAATGCCGAAGAAGAAGCCGTTCATCTGACACACGTCGTGCCGTTTCTGCTCGAAGACGAGCTGAAGCGCCTAGGCGCGTTCTATGAAAGTGTGGCACCCTGGGAATCATTCATCGTGGTCGACGGCCAGCTGATCACGGGGCAGAATCCGGCGTCGTCGCGTGAGGCTGCGCTGGAGATGATCCACATGCTGGCACCGTCGACGGTGACGGCGCATACGCCGTGAGCACCATCGCCGGGCGCCTGTCGCTCGGCGCGCGCGTTGGTGACATCAGACGGGCCCGTGCGGGCGTCATCACGTCTCCACCCGGCGTCGGCCACCTCCGGTCGTACCGGTCCAAACAACCAAAGATCCTCACATGCGTTCCATTGCAGTCACTGCCATTCTTGTCTCATCCACGGTATTCGCCTGCGGCGCATCAGCACAGGCGACCGCCAACGCATCACTCATCTCCGTTGAATTCACCGGCGATGTCGCCTTGCCCACCAGTAAGCTGCAGGGCGTGAAGCTGAAGAGGGGATACGGTGGCGGTGCCAACGTCCAGTTGCGCCTGCAGCGAAATCTGCAGGCGTATGCCGGCTACGAACTGCACAAGTTCGAACCCGACGAGCTGCTGATTGCGCAGAACGTCGATGCGCTCGAGCACGGGTACACCTTTGGCTTGCGCTACTCCCATGCCTTCATGAGTGGCGGGCAGACGACCCAGTTCTCCGGGGTGCCGGTTGGCTTCTGGATCAAGGGCGGTGGCCTGGTGAACCGCATCGAGCTTCAGGATGGCGATGGCGACAACCTGACCAACACTGAGTATGGCCTGGGTTGGGAGGCTGGCGCCGGGCTCACACTGCCGGTGAGCCGTCGGGTGACGTTCACGCCTGGTGCACGGTATCGCTCGCTCTCCCCGGATCTGAAGTTCGGGTCCGCCTCGCGCAACGTCACGATGAATTACGTCACCGCCACGCTTGGGCTGGCGATCGCGTTTTGATCCTGTCTCGCGCCGGCACAGGCACCACGCCTGTCCCGGCCGATTCGGCGTAGTGGCCGGAGCGTCAGTGGACGGCGCTCGTCAGCTGACCATCGACAACCTCGAGTGTCCGATCGTACCGCGCTGCCAACGCATCGTTCTGCGTGACGATCAGGAACGTGGTGCCGAGTTCCGCGTTGGCTTTCCGCAGCATTTCGAACACACGGCCGGCGGCTTTTCGCGTCCACCTGGTGAAACCCCACCGTCAGCGACGTCGGAGAACTGCTGCGACAGCGTTCGGAATGACACGCGTATCCCGTTGGCTACGGCGTGCGGGGAAACCGCTGCATCATCAGCTTGACCGATGCATTGATCCGCTTCTCCATCGCGCGTGGATCATTGAGGAGTCCGCCAACATCGGTCTGCGACCACCCGCGCCAGACGACCGTCTTTCCTTTTGGTTCCACCACGTCGACGATCAAGGTTCCTTCGTCAAACTCGACAACCTTTTCGGACGCGCGCAGCTCCGGCGACGAGTAGCCTCGTGCTTCGTCGGCTCTGACGACATCGACACGCTGGCGGACGCTGGCGTGGTAGTGCACCAGCAGATCCGGCGATGCTGCGACATGGCGCAGTCCCTTCGCCGCCAGCTCGAGCTCGACCGCCGAGCGGACGCGGGCGTCGAAGAACGGGTTGTTGTCCAGACGCGGATCGCCGGCCGGAAGCGTATCGCCACCGCCCCAGGCAAAGGTCTGGTACTGATCCATCCGAATGCCCGCAGGGAAGTCTGCGCCCGTATTGATACTCGCGCACCCGCTCAGGATGGCGACGGTCAGCAGCGTGGGCATTCGGGTGTGTCTATTCGAAATCATGGCGAATCCATGGAAAGGTGAAGGGCTGTGAGTGTGAACCTGCATCCCGCACGTGACGGCGACGGTCAGGCAAGTCCGAACGATTGTACGGCGGGTCGCAACGCGCTCGCCACCGGGTGCGCGTCTGCGAGCAATGCGACTTCCGAAAAGACTACGACCTGATTCCTGCCAAACACCTTGGCGCAGTTCGGGCAGGTGGCATAGTAGAACAGATGCCGCTTCGTCTCGTATCCCTTCTCCGCGACGATGGTATCGATCTCCCTGACCCACTTCCCGATGTCGCGATACGGTCCCTCGAAGGCCTTCGTGATGAATGTCCCGCTGATTTTCACCGTCTCGGCGCCGGAAATGGGGTGGTCGATGGCGACGTAGACATCGGAACCCCATGGTGACACCTCATCCGAGAGCCAGAGTGGCTCCTCCGGAAAGCCTGCGGCATCCTCGATCATCTGCTGATCGCGGCCCATCACCTTGCCCATGTTGAGCGGAATGTGAAACACGGCGCGGATGTGATCCTTCAGGAAGAGCTTGTCTTTCCAGACGATCTTCCGACCATCCCATTTTGCCGCGTCGAGCCGGGCGCAGCAGCCGGTTTCGGAATTGTCATAGTTCGTGTCGGCGAGCTTCATACGTCTCTCCTCAGTGAGCCGGGTTGGTACTCGGCTGTTGACGTCGCTCCGACAGCTGCGGCACCAGCATTGCACAGCTGCCGGTATCACCACAGTGCACTACGCTGCGACGTTGCGTTGTCGGGCAATCACTGACAGACCGACCAGGCCAGATCCGTACACTGAGCGGACCGACGTTTAGTCGCCAGATGTGAACCGAACCGAGGACACGTTGCACAAGACCTCACTGCTCAACCGACTGCTGAAGGTATTCGCCGTGGCGCTGGTGATCACCGCGCTATACTTGCGCTGGGCGCGTCCAGCGCAGATGCGCTGGGGCGCGACGGATGCCGAGGTCGCTCGCGCGATGCCGGGTGACGCACTCAGCGATCGCCCGACGTTTCTCTCCACGCGTGCGATCACGATCGACGCCACGCCGGAAGTCATCTGGCCCTGGCTGGTCCAGATCGGCTATGGACGGGCCGGCTTCTACGGCTACGACATTCTGGAGAACCTGGGCAGCCCGCGGGGGCTCAGGAGCGCGGATCAGATCGTGCCGGAACTGCAGCGGCTCGCCGTCGGCGATCCGCTGCCGTTGAGCGCCGCAGGTGGACTGGTCGTGAATGCCATCGCTCCGAACCAATACCTCGTCTGGTCCGGGACTTCGGGTGTCTACCCCGGCGCGTTTACCTGGGCGCTCTATCCCATCGACGCGGGACACACGCGGTTGGTCAGTCGAATTCAGTGGAGTCATCACTGGTCGCAGCCGCTGATGATGGGCATGGATCTCTTCACCGAATTCACCGATCATCTGGCGGTGCGCAAGATCCTGCAGGGAGTGAAGGATCGTGCAGAAGGGCGGGTGGAGTCGTTCGCTCGCCAGACGTTCGAGTTTGCGGTGCTGGTGTGGGCATTGTTCGCGTTCTTCACCGCGCTCTGGCTAATGCTGCGCGGGCGACTGGCCCGGCCCTTCCTCGTCGCCTCGGTTGCCGGTGTGGCGTGGCTGATCATCTGGTACGCGCCGATATCCGTCGTCTTCGGCGTCGTGGTCAACGTCGCTGTTGTTGCGCTGCTCCGTGCAGATCGACTGCGCCCCGCCAGCAGCCGAGCCGCAACCGCACCCGCTTCGGCCATCGCGAGAACCACGACATGACCTCCGCTGCCTTGCCATCGAATGCGGCCCTGCGGCTCGGCTACTGGTCGGCCAGTCTGACGGCACTGTTCTGTGTGGTGTTCACCATTGCCGCCGTCCTCACTGAGTCGCGGCTCCTGTCACCGCCATGGGACGTCATCCTCACCATCGCGCCATCGCTGTTTCTCGCACCATGCTTTCTCGTCATGCTGGTCTGCCTGAACGCCACAGTGCCCGATGAGCGCAAGATCTGGAGTCAGCTCGGCGTCGCCTTCGGCTGCGTCTATGTACCGATGTGTGTTGCGGCCTACATCGTGGAACTGTTCGTGGTGGAACCGCGTGTCTTGCGGGGCGCGGGTGCGGAGACGGCGCTGCTGACGCTGGTGCGCGGGGATACGGTGTTTAACGCCATTGATGGAATTGGCTACGTGTTCATGTGTCTTGCCACTCTGTTCTCAGCGCCCGCCTTCGAGCGGACTGGGCCCGACCGATGGATTCGACGGCTACTCCTGGCGAACGGCGCGTTGGCGGTCCCGATATTTCTGACGTACTTCGTGAATCGTTCGTTCATCTGGGCGGCAGCACTCTGGTCGGTCACGATCACGGGTTCGTCAGTGCTGCTGATTGCTTTCTTTCGACGACGGACCCTCGAACGGTCTGGGGGGCTCCAGCCATGAGTCTGCCCCTCTCTGATCGCCTGCTCATCCGGACCCTCGCCGGCCTGACGCTCTTCGGCGCCATCTCCGCGGCAGCGGGGACGTGGCTCGCCATCGGAGCGAAGGGCGGCGGCGTGCCACTCGAGTATCTCGAGCACAGTCCTTTCGACTCTTTCCTTATTCCAGGACTGATCCTTGGGGGAGTGGTCGGCGGAACTCAAGGCGCCGCCGCAATCGCGGTGATCGCGCGCAGGCGGATCGCACTGCTCCTGTCGACAGTCGCGGGCTTTGGCATGCTGATCTGGATCTTCGTTGAGCTGGCAATGATCAGGCAATACTCGTGGCTTCAGACGGTCTACTTCGTGTACGGATGCAGCGAGTTGCTGGTGGTGCTCCTGCTCCTTGGTCTGGTGCCGTCGCTGGCGCGTCCATGGCGTGAGTCACCGAGGAGCGCGATCTGATCAACGCACCATGCTCGCTCCTCCGTTGGCGCTCCGCGACGGTTCCGCAGCCGACCATCGGCGCCACTGCGTGGCAGCTCGCGAAGTCTGGCGCAGTCCCCGCCGGGGTCAGGGCGTGACCCACGTCGGTCGCGCACACCTACGACCGTCAGCGCACACGCTGCACACGTACCAGCTGCATCTGCTCGAGTCCGACACTCACCCCCCATCGCCGCTCCGCGATGATCCCGCGCGCCACGTCCACGCGGAGCGCAGCCAACTTCGCTCCTTTCAAGCCGAAGCGCAGCCCCGCACCACCATCGAGGTATCGGCTCTCCAAGACGACCTGATCGCCGTGTGACATCACGCTTGCGGCATCGACGAAAGCACCGACACCAAGCGCGATGGGACCGACACTGCCGACCTGTCGGTCGCCGGCCACGCCTCCGTGCACGATCGTGCGCGCAACGCGCCGCGTCGGTAGCCGACCGCTGACGATGAACGGGTGCGCACGGAGCGGGACGTCGCGCGACAGATTCCCGCCAGCGATCGACCAGAGGCCGCGCGGCGTCGCGGCGCTGTTCCAGTCCGCGCCGAGACGCATCGACCAACGGTTCATCCAGCGGTCTGGCGGCAACGAAAAGTCCGCGCGTGCCCTGGCCCTCTCGTATGACGCGGCGCCGCGCAACGGAACCGCGTGCTCGACTTGCGCCAGCACGTTGGCGCGGTCTTGCGACCGGTGCAGGGCGCCGGCAATTGACAAGGCCAGGAAGTCTCGTTGTCCCGACCAGCGCTCGAGTCGAACGCTGGTCTGCTGCTCGAGATCGGGTCGCACCCATCCGCTGAAGGTGAAGGAGGAGGCGCGCCGCTGTTCGTCCAACGCACCTGCGTTGTACCGATACGTTTCCCAGCTCCGCGCGAGACTGACGATTCCGGGGATACCGAT
>JANNVN010000114.1:0-1575 GCA_031414435.1 Gemmatimonadaceae bacterium | reverse complement strand
GCGGCAAAGCTCGGTACTCCAAGCGCGTCTTGCACTACGGCGTCTGTGGAATCGCTGCAACAGCCTGTTTCGGCAACGAGACGCCCATGCGGCATTTCTCGCCGGGCCCGCGCAGATGACATCAACAGCGCGCATCACGATTAAGTCGCCGACGAGCACGTCTGCATGCGGAGAAATCCCTTGTCCCGCAAGCGGATTCTGCGCAAGGTGACTCGATCCAAGGCGCCCGGGCACGCACAAGACGTCACGAAACGCGCCTGCAACCGATGCGCGTCGCTCGCTGGATCGCGTTTTGCTTCCGGTCCGGACGCACACTCCTCTTCCCACCTGACAGTCACGAGCATCAAAGGACTCTCATGAAGAAACTTGCAGCGCTCGCATGTGCGATGGTGGCTGCGGCACCGCTCACCGCACAGACGTACACGTTCAGCAACGGAAACGCCGTGCAGGCCGCGTCGCTCACCGGCTTCAGCACGGTCGCATCGCAAATGGCAGGCATGACGGTGAAGGGTCTTTTCTCCAACGGCGCAACCTTTGAGGGCGTCTGGGCGAATCTCGGCGGTACCACGTGGGGCGTGAACATCAACAACTGGTTCCGGGTCACGATGGAGGAAGGTGCCACGACCTTCACCGCGCCATGGACGGTCCGTGGCCAGAGTGAGGGCTTTGGGCTCACCAGTGTCCAGTTCAATGGCGCGCCGGGACGAACACTGTTCGATACTGCCCTCCCCGATCGGACTGGCCCGTGCGAGAGCAACTCAGAGTTCGGCACACCGGGCTCTGCAGATGGCTGCGCGGTCAAGACGCTGGCCGGTGGCACTTATGCAGGCAGTGTCCGTGCAGACTTCACGAACATCTTCTCGCTCACAGGCAATGCTCCCGTGGGCGACATGTTCGAGCAGCTGACGGTGAACTTCACGAGTGGCGGCGGCCTGCTGATCAATCAGACCTACGTCTTCCGTCAGGACACCGACAATTCTCCATCGAATCAGCCGCCACCGCAGAACGTCGTCCCCGAGCCGTCGACATATCTCCTGATGGCCACCGGATTCCTGGGGCTCGCCGCAATCCGGCGTCGCCGCTCGATGAGGAGCTGACGCAGACCGGCTGCAGCAACGGATGAATCGCCGCACGGAATGCCCCCCGGTAGAGGATAAGACCTCCGCCGGGGGGCTTTGTCTCGCCGTCGGAGATCTCTCAGCCGCACGAGCCCACGAGCCCACGCACCCACGCGCCCACGCACCCACGCGCCCACGCGCCCACGCGCCCACGCGCCAAACGGACCACACGGACCGATGTGCGCTGATGGATCACCTTGCGCGCTGTCTTGGCAACTTCCAACCCGATCCGCGATATTATCGCAGGTTCAACAGCCGAGTCCGCCCACAAGAGACGGCAGGTCTTGCACCTGACCTTTCTGTCTCACATCACATCTCCTCGACCATCATGGCCAACGGATCGGGACCCAGCGTCGGTGGCATCGCCGGCCGGGCGATTGCAGCGCTCGTACTCGTGTTCGCGACGTACAATCCGGAAGGCCGGTCGTTCTATCACTGGGCCATCGCACCGTTCATC
>JANNVN010000113.1:0-16058 GCA_031414435.1 Gemmatimonadaceae bacterium | reverse complement strand
GTATTCACTACAGCCAGAGCCAGATGCAGAGTGGTGTGACCGGCATCAACGCGATCCGCATCTACAATCCGGTGAAGCAGTCTCTGGAGCAGGATCCAGAAGGCGCATTCGTTCGGCAGTGGGTACCAGAGTTGGCAGGGGCTCCTGTCGGTGAATTGGCCGAACCGCACCTCATGCCACCGATGCTGCAACAGATGTACGGCGTTAAGATCGGCACGACGTATCCCCTGCCGATCGTGGACAACGTGACAGCGATGCGCTCGGCGCGCGACCGGATCTGGTCGGTGCGACGTGCGCCCGGCACACGTGAGGCGGCGAAGCGAGTGTACGACCTGCTTGGGAGTCGGAAGGAGCCGTTCAGCAGACGCGATTCGCGGTGACGAGCTTACTGAATCAGCCCGGGATTCCCGGACGCGCCGATTCGTGCGAGGGTCGAGGCTCCGCGTAGCGCGCTCAGTATTCCCATGAGGTCCGTGGGCGGGGCCGTTCGGATGGTGCATTTGCATGCCGGCGAGCATCCGTCGCAGTCGCAGCTGGGAAATCCCTCGCGCCCACGATTGGCGGCATGGCGAAGAGCTCAGCGGATGGGTCAAGCGCTGCCTTATGGCACCGGGTGGCCCACTCGGCCCTTAGTGTGACGCCGGCGTCCGACGCAGATGTGCCGGGGCCTTCGGCGTTGGCGGTGGTCCATCAGGGCGTCCGATCAGCCCCCCGTGCCCCACGGTAACCGCAGTCTTCACGGCCCTTGAGCCGCACGGGCGCCAACGGCGTCTTTTCCCCATCTTTCGGATACCCGTCTCCCACGCGTCTCCCGCTCCCAGGTCCCGCCATGCGCTCTTCCCGTCTGTTCACCGCGTTGCTGCTTGCGACGTCCCTGCGCGTTGCGCCCTCCGCGCATGCGCAACAGGTGGTCGCCGATCCGGCACTGGCCGCCGAGATCGACCGTCGGACCGCGGCGATTTCCGACAAGGTCACCGCTTGGCGGCATGACATTCACCAGCATCCTGAACTCGGCTACGCCGAAAAACGCACGGCCGCGCTGGTGGCCGCGCATCTCAGGTCACTCGGGATGGAAGTGCAGGAGAATGTGGGTGGCATTCCCGCCGTGGTCGGAATCCTGAAGGGCGGCAGGCCCGGCCCCACGGTGGCGTTGCGCGCAGACATGGACGCGTTGCCGGTGACCGAGCTCGTCGACGTGCCGTACAAGTCCACCGTGCGCACGGTCTACAACGGTCAGGAGACGGGCGTGATGCACGCCTGCGGGCATGACATGCACACCGCGATGCTGATGGGCACCGCAGAAGTGCTGGCCGGGCTCAGGGATCGACTTCCGGGCACGGTGAAGTTTCTGTTTCAGCCCGCGGAGGAAGTGCCACCGCGCGGTGGCGCACAGCCGATGATCGACGCTGGCGTGATGCAGGGCGTTGACGGCGTGTTCGGTCTGCACGTTGGTCCCGGCCCGCTCGGCGCCATGCGCTATCGCGCCGGTGCGATCTCAGCCAGCGCCGATGGCTGGCGCATCGTGGTGCACGGCCGGCAGGGGCACGGAGCAATGCCGTCGAACACTGTCGATCCGATCGTGGTCAGCGCGGAGATCGTGACGGCGCTGCAGACGATCGTGTCGCGTTCACTCGATCTGTCGAAGGCGCCTGCGGTTGTCACCGTCGGTGCGATTCACGGTGGACTGCGGGAGAACATCATCCCCGATTCCGTGTGGATGATCGGTACGATCCGCGCGTTCGACCCGCAGGCCCGTGCCACGATTCACGAGCGCATGAAGCGCATTGCGACCAACATCGCTGAGGCACATGGCGCCACCGCCGATGTGATCGTGGACATCGGCTATCCGAGCTCCGTGAACAGCGACGCGATGGTCGCGAAGTTTTATCCGACACTCAAGCGCGTCGCGGGCGCGGCTGGTGCTATCGAAGGTGACGTGACGATGGCGGGTGAGGACTTCTCGCGTTTCTCCGAACTCGCGCCGGGCTTCTTCTTCAACCTCAGCGTCACGCCGCCGAATCTCGATCCGAAGACAGTGGCCAGCAACCACTCGCCGCTGTTTCAGGGTGACGATCGGGCGCTCACGGTCGGCGTGCGCGCCATGACGAACATGGCGATGGACTTCCTGCGTTCGGGCGGAGCTCCGAAGCCGATTCCCTGAACGCGCGGTACGGATGTCCCAGGCGCCATGCGGTGGAGCAGACGGCGCTTCCACGCCGGGCCACGCCACGAGCCGACCGCTGGCAGTGATCGTCAGGCGTGCCCTATCGCATCCTTCTTCCCGCCCCTTTTCGCAAGAAGTCTTGCTTCACTCTGAGGGCCACGGCGCGCTTGATCAACGCGTAGGGAATCGGTTGATCGAGTGGGAACTTCAGGTTGCCTTTGGGTCCTGCGTACGGGGCGAGCGCCGTCATCAGGCTGGCATCCCCGGACATCGGCGGATAAAGACCGATATGAGCCTTGAAGGCGGCGAAGTAGACCAGTATGCCGTGCAGCCTGAATGCAGGCATGCGGTAACTGATGACCTCCCGTGCCCCGGGGGCGGCGGTGCTGATTGTCGACCGGATTTTTCTGAGGATCGGCTGCACGTCAGGCGCACAGGCCGCGATGTACTCGTCGATGTCCTTGGGTACCGTGGTCCGCATGGCCATGATCGTGACCTCGCTGTTTTGGATGAGTTTGCACCACGGTGCGATCGCCCGCTGTGCGCATCATTGGCCTCTGGACCTGCGGTGTAGCTCGAGCAGGTGGGCGGAGACCCGTGCCACCCACCTACCCGTTCACCAGAACCACCTTCCCCCTCACCTCCCGCGACGCCATCCGCGCAAACGCCGCCTTTAGCTCCGTCATCGGCATCGTCGCATCGATCACCGGCTTGATCTTCCCCTGACCGTACCACGTCATCAACTCGAGCATCATGTCGGCCGCCGACCGCGGCTCGCGCTTGGTGTATTCACCCCAGAACACGCCAACGATCGACGCGCCTTTGAGCAGCGCCAGATTCAGTGGCAGCGCCGGAATCGGACCGGAGGCGAAGCCGATCACCAGATGCCGACCACGCCACGCGATCGACCGGAACGCAGCCTCGGTCTGCTCGCCACCCACCGGATCGTAGATTACATCCGGACCCTTGCCGCCCGTCAGTTCCTTGATTGCCTCGCGCAACGGTAGCGACGATGTATCGATGGTCGCATCGGCGCCGATCTTCGCACAAAGCGCACACTTCGCCGCCGACGATGCCGCAGCGATCACGCGCGCACCCGCCGCCTTCGCAATCTGAATCGCCGCCGTCCCAACGCCGCCAGCCGCGCCGAGGACCAGCACCGTTTCGCCCGCAGTCAGCTTTGCGCGATCAATCAGTGCGTGATGCGACGTGGCATATGTCACGATGAACGCCGCAGCGTCCAGCATCGGGAACCCCGGCGGCAGCGGTACGCAGAGCAGCGCGTTCACCACCGCGTGCGTCGCAAACGCGCCGATGCTCGAAAGGCAGGCGACGCCCTGCCCCACCTTGAGATGCCGGACACCAGCACCGACGGCCACGACGGTGCCGGCAAGTTCGGACCCGGGCACAAACGGCAGCGTGGGTTTCATCTGATACTTCCCCTGCACGATCAGCAGATCGGGAAAGTTCAGACTGGCCGCCCGAATCTCGACCAGCACCTCACCGTCACCGGGCACCGGCGTCGGCCGCTCGACCCAACGCAGATCATCCGCACCAGACGCGGTTTCACACAGCCACTCGTGCATGTCGGGCTCCAGCCAAAAGTGAAGAACGCGGGAGGACTACCGCGTCACGAAACGCGCCAACGAGAAGAGCGACGTATCAAAGCCGACCGGCACACCTGTCGCCATGTCGGCCAGCAGTTCGCCCAGCGCGCTGGAGAACTTGAACCCATGGCCCGAACAGGGTGATGCCACGATCACGGCGGCGTGATCGGGATGAACATCGATCACGAAGTTGTCGTCCGGGACGTTCGTGTACATGCACGCCGCACTCTCACGCAATACACCGTTGGCATCGGGCATGTACTTTGCGAGCATGCCGCGCATGAACGCTACTTCGCCCTCCGATACCGTGCGCCGAAACGCATCGGGATCCGTCGTTTCACCGAAGTGATGCAGCGCGAGCTTCACCCCGTCCCCCGTGTCGGGGAAACCATACCAGGCCAGCCCGGGCTCCAAGTCCTGTATGAAGATCGGGAACCGCTCCGGCGTGAACTGCTCGGCGTGCGCCACCGGGTCGAACCAGTACAACACATTTCGCTGCACGACGAAGGGCAGCTGTAACTCGTCGAAGACCTTCCCGGCCCACGCACCCACGGTCAGCACCAGCCGGCCGGCGTCATACGTCCCCTTGCTGGTCGTGACTTCGACGCCGTCGCCGGCGGCCTTCCACGAGAGCATCGCTTCTTCACTGCGAACCTCGGCACCCTGCCTTCGCGCGAGATCGACGAACGCAGTGATCGCCTTCTCTGGGGCCAGCATGCCGGCGCGCGGCTCGTGCACAGCGACGTCGCTGTCGAGCACACGAAAGGGCGGGAACCGCTGCCGCAGGTCATCCGCAGATAGCATCTCGTGCGCCAGGCCATGCAACTCGGCACTCAATCGCGCTCCAACGACGACCTCACTGTCCGGCGCCCCGATCATCAGACCACCCGTCTGATGAAACACGGTCACACCACTCTCGGCCTCCAGCTCGGCCCAGAGAGTGTAGGCATGCTGTACCAGCGGCACGTAGCGCGGATCCTCGAAATACGCCTCGCGAATGATCCGCGACTTGCCATGGGACGAACCACGCGCATGTGCTGGCGTGAATTGCTCGAGTCCGAGTACTCGAAGTCCTCGGCGTGACAGCTGGTGCAACGTGGCGCTCCCCATCGCGCCAAGTCCAACCACAATGACATCGTAGGTGTTGGCCATGATCCGCCAACGATGTCGCAACACTCACGCGCCGTCAACGCATGGCGCAGAGGCCGCAGTGCGCTACGGTGTCGCCGTCGCGGTGATCGTCACCGGCTCAATCGTCGAAGCGCGCACCAATGCGGTATTGGTACCGGGCAGCGGGCCCATGGTCCACCGGACCGTGGCCTCGCCGGATGCGTTCGTCAGAATGCTCTGTGGCGCAATCGCACCGCCGCCGGCCGTGATCTGGAACGTGACGTTGACACTGTCCATCGGTGTGTTGTTCGCGCCGAGCACCCGCACCACGACACTGTTCAGCACCGCGACCGAGACCCGTGCACTCTGGTTGTTGCCTTGCGCGATGACGACATCGCTCGGCAGGATGCCAGTCGCGGTCACGCGAAGGGGTTCGACACCGGGAATCGTGGCCAGCAGCGCATGCGTCGCCTCAGGGCCCAGTGTCCACTTCACCCTCGCCTCGCCATTGGCATCCGTCCTGATGGACGCGGAGTCGACGGCACCGCCGCCCTGCGCGATCACAATCGTGATGGCGGCGCCCTTCACGCCGGTCCCGGATGCACTGAGCGCGCGGAACACCAGCGGCGAGCGCAGCAAACGGCCGGCCTGGCGCGTCTGCACGTTGCCGGACACGATCGTCAGCGTTTCGACAGTCTCTGGTTCGACCGTCTTCTTGCAGCCGGCGAGGGCAACCAGCAGGAGGGCGGCAGTGCCCGCGGCGTTGCGCGCCAGGGCTGAAATGCGAGTCATGGCAGTCACGGCGGAGAATGAAGGGTTCACCCTCTATTCTCGGACGCCAGCCGCGAAAACTGAGCCGGATGTTTTCCGCGCCCTGCCGTGACCTACGCCGCCAGTCCCTTCCAGAGCAGCGCAGCCAGGCTCCCGCCCAGGATCGGACCGACCACCGGGATCCAGCTGTACCCCCAGTCGCTCCCACCCTTGTTCGCGATCGGCAGGAGAGCGTGTGCGATCCGCGGGCCAAGATCGCGGGCGGGGTTGATCGCGTACCCGGTGGGTCCGCCAAGGCTGAGGCCGATTCCCCAGACGAGCGCGCCGACCATCATCGGTCCGAGATTCGTGGCGGGCGATCCACCCGCCACGCCGGTGCTGCCGATGGCATTCGCGACGAACACCAGCACCGCCGTGCCAATGACTTCACTGATCACGTTCGGGACGGTCTTCCGGATCGCCGGGCTGTTGCAGAAGCAGGAGCGAATCGCGTCGACGTCCCGCGTCACGCCCCAATGATTGAAATAGTGCAGCCAGACCAGCGTGGCTCCCACGATTGCCCCTGCCATCTGCGCCGCGATGTGCCAGACGGCGTCCGGCACCGTGCGCGTCCCGAGCAGGACGTTGGCGATTGTCCCTGCCGGGTTCAGTTCGCCAGGGGCGCCGAGCCCGACGGCAATCAGCACACCCGCCAGCACGGCAAGGCCCCACCCCGCGGTGATCACTATCCATCCGGCATCCTTCGACTTCGACTGTTCAAGCAGCACACCAGCCACGACGCCGTTGCCAAGCAGAATGAGAACGGCTGTGCCGACGAACTCGCCAAGCGCGGTGGGTGGCATGTCATGGTGTGTGAAAGGGTTGCGACCTGCGCACCGCTCCAGCATGCGCCGGGGTGACCAGAACTGATCAGCGACCGACAAACCTATGCGGTGATCAATTCTGCGTGCGCCGGTCGGCCCGAATGCACCATCCACGCGCTCCGGGCGGCAAGATCGTGACATCCCCGCGCGCCGGTCCGCGTGATGGTGACCGCCGCAGGCGTCTGGCGGCGCGATCGTGACATCCGCGTGCACCGGGAGCGCTGAACGCCAGAGCCCGCTCGCGCGTAATGTGTCGTGGTCAGCACTGACCATCGCGGCTCGTCGCCGTTCCTCTCACGTCGCGCCGGTTGCCACCGACCCGAGACGCTCGCACCTTGCCCATCATGCGAACCCGACTGGCAGTTCTGGCTGTCTCCACGTTCTGCCTCGCGCCAGCAGCGTGTACCCCGGCGCCCGCCCAGCCCTCCTTCGCGCAATTCGTCGATCAGTATCTCGACGACTTCGCATCGCGGCACCCTTCCATCGCGGGCGGCAACGGACTGCACCAGCATGACGACCGGCTCGACGATTTCAGCCAGGAGGCGATCCTGACGGAAATCTCGATGCTCAAGCGTGACCGCGACAGGCTGCGGGCTTATGCCCCCGACAAGCTCACACCCGATGAACGCGTCGACCAGAAAATTCTCGACGGCATCATTGATGGCTGGCTGCTCGAGCAGGAGACGCTGCAGAACTGGAAGCGGAATCCGATGCTGTACGCCTCGGCCCTCTCGGACGGTGTGCACAACCTGATGACGATGGAGAACGCGCCGGCATCGGTCCGGATGCGGCGCGTGATCTCCAAGCTGGCCGCGGTGCCCAAACTGCTCGATGCCGCCCGCATGAACATCGACAATCCCCCGCAACTGTTCGCCGAGCGCGGCCTCGGCATGATGCGCGGCGCAGCCGCCATGCTCGGCGACGATCTGCCGCTCGCCTTCGCCAGTGAAAAGGGCACGCCGCTGATGGACTCGCTGATGCGCGCGGCGGCGACGGCCCAACCGCTCATCACGGCCTACGCGGATCATCTCGAGAAAGACGTGCTGCCAAAGGCCACCGGCGAGTTCCGGATTGGCGCCGAGGCGGTTGCGCGTCGGTATCGCGGTGAAGAGTTGGTCGACGTTCCCCTGCCCGACCTCATTGCGATTGGCGAACGCGAGCTGGCGATCTATCAGACACAGTTCCGCGCGGCGGCCCAGCGCCTCGCACCCGGACGTGACGCCCAGGAGGTCTGGCGCGAAATCCGGCGGAATCACCCGAAGCGTGGCGACGTGGTGTCGGCAACCCAGAAGCTGGTGGACTCACTGACCGCATTCGTGATCGAGAAGGGGCTGGCGGTCGTACCGGATGGCGAACGCGTCGTGGTCGCTCCGGCACAGCCGTTCGATCTCGGGTTCGCATCGATGCATGCGTCGCCGCCGCTCGAGAACCCTCCGGTAAAGAGCTTCTATTACATCACCGACGCCCGCGCCGAGATGCCGCCAGCGGAGCAGGAAGCGTGGCTGGAGCGATACAACTATGCCTCGCTCATCAACACGTCGGTGCACGAAGCGATGCCGGGCCACTGGCTGCATTCCACCTACATGCGGAAGACGCCAGGCAAGGTCAGGCGAATCTGGATCGGGCTCAATCCGTTTCCGCAGCCCTCCTCGGGGCAGGATGGCTGGGCGCACTACAGTGAGCAGCTGATGATCGAGGAGAAGTTCGGTGGCGGCGATCCACGACTCGAGATGGCACAGTTGAGCGACGCGCTGACGCGTGTCTGCCGGCTGCTCTCCGGCATCCGCGTCCATTCCAGCGAGTGGACACTCGATCAGGCGCAGGCGTGCTTCGAGGAGCGGGCGTATGTGCCCACGTCGGCCGCGAAACGCGAAGCACAGCGTGCCACCTACGATCCGACGTACGGCGGCTACTTTCTCGGGAAGCGTGGGCTCCTCACTCTGCGCCGCGACGTGGCCGCACAACTCGGCGCGCAGTTCAACCTTCGGGCCTTTCACGAGCGCTTCATGACCAATGGTATCGCCCCCATCTGGGCCCATCGCCAGCTGTTCCTGCCGGGCGACACTGCACGGGTCATTCAGTGATGGCGCGCATCGACAAGGTTCGCGTCGGTGTCCTGGGCGCGGGTGCCTGGGCAAAGTTTGCGCACATCCCCGGCTACAAGCGCGATCCGCGCTGCGAGCTGGTCGCAATCGCCGATCCGCTGATCGAACGGGCGCAGGAGTTCGCGGCGGAGTTCGGGATTCCGTCGGTCTACGGCTCGCATGAGGAGCTGATCGCTCGCGAGGATATTCATCTGGTGGATGTGTGTACACCCAGTGCGACGCACTTCGACCTCAGCTGGGCGGCACTCGAAGCGGGCAAACATGTCCTCTGCGAAAAGCCGGTGGCTTACGACTATACCGAGACGCTGCGCGCAGCGGCCCTCGCGAAATCGAAAGGCCTGAAGACGAAACTCGGGTTCACGTTCCGGTACAGTCCGGCGATGCGCTACATGAAGGAGCTCATCGACGAGGGATTCGTCGGCACGCCATTCATTTTCAACGGCTTCGAGCAGAATTCACAGTGGCTCGACCCACAGAACCCGCTGCGGCAGGTGGATGTGGATGCCGACCAGTCGGTGATTCAGGTGTCCTCACTGGAAGGCTACGGTGCCCCGATCATGGACATCGGCCACCTCTTCATGGGCAGTCGCTTCGAACAGGTGGTGGGGACGATGAAGAACTTCATCCCCGAGCGGATGGTCCGGCAGACCGGCACCATGATGCGCATGAACATCGACGACGGGGACATCTTCATCGGCGAGTTCGCCAATGGCGCCATCGGCTCGATCCAGACCAGTTTCGTGACGGTGGGCAACTACCCCGGCATCGAGGCGCGTGTGTACGGCAGCAAAGGCGCCCTGATCTGCCGCCTGGTCGAGGAGAACGGCATCTGCGAGACGCTGAAAGCCGCCACGGGCGATCAGGTGGAGTTTCGCGAGCTCGAGATTCCCGAGCGTTTCTATCCGCCGGGCGGCAACCGGGAGGAGTCGTGGCGGTCGCTGTTCTATGCCAATCTGGTGAGTTCATTCATCTCCGAGATTCTGAGTGACGGCCCCGAAAATGAAGGCAGTTTCGTCGACGGCGCCCACGTGCAGGAGCTGATCAACGCGGTGGAGCTGTCGTTCCGGCAGCGACGCTGGGTCTCGATTCCGCTGGCGCCAGGAGCCGTCTCCTGAGCCAGGCACTGGAGCAGTTCTTCGCGCAGTACTACGCGCAACATCCGGTGAATGCCACGTTCACCGGCGTGCATGCGCTTGACGACCGGCTGCCGGATTGGTCGGTCGAGGCGCGTGCGCGTGGGGCAGCGGAAATGCGACGAGTCCGCGCCGGTCTGGAGCCTGCCACCCCGCCCTCGCTCGAGAAGCTGCGTGGGCACGCACCAACGCTCGATGCAACACTCGCCAGCGCGAACCTTGATGTGCGCCTGGCCGAGTACGAGAGCGGATTCTTTCACGCGCGGAATCCGGCGCTCTGGACGGGCGAGGCGATCTTCAGTGTGGTGAGCCTGATGATCCGTGACTTCGCGCCAGTTGCGGACCGCGCGCGATCAATCGCGGCGAGGCTCAACGCGATCCCCAGGCTCCTCGCGACGATGCCGGATGCCATCACCGCGCCGGTACCAACGCAGTGGATTGGTCGTGCCGCGCGCGAGTGCGCGGCGGCTGACGGGTTGTTCGATCACGGGTTGCAGCAGTGGCTGGAACTGCATCAGGTTGACGCCGAGACCGTCTGCGACGTGCACGAAACGGCAGAGCGCGCACGCGCGGCATTTGTCGTGGCGGCGGCGGCCCTCGCCGCATTGCCCTCCTCCGACTGGGGATACGCTGCCGGCGACGCGTTGTTCACCACGCTCCTTGAGCGCGGACACTTCTGCTTTGAGAAACCGGCGGAACTGCTGGAGCAGGCACTCGCGGAGCTGCCGATCGAACAGGCGCGCCTGACGGAGATGGCCTCAGCCACGGCAGGTTCGTGGGACGCGGCGCAAGCCGCCCTGGCGGCAGACCATCCATCCGCCGCGGAGTACTACGCAACCTTCGAGCGGCGCTGGAACGACTGCCACCGCATCGCGCGCGAGGCCGATGCCGTCACCTGGGAGCCGTGGCCGATCCGCTACGTGCCCATTCCGGAGTGGGCGCGCGAGTGGGCCCCTCAGCTGTACTGGCTCTTCTATCGCTCCCCTGCTCCCTTCGACCCGTACGTCAGTTATGACTACGTGGTGGCGCCGATCGATGACTCGATGCCGGCCGAGGAGCAGGAGAAGAAGCTCAGGGCGTGGAATCACAGCACGATCACGCTCAATCACGTGGTGCACCACGGTGCTGTGGGGCACCATGTCCAGAACTGGCATGCCCGGCACAGATCCAGCTCTCGCATCGGCCGTGTCGCGGCAACCGACTGCGCCAGTCGCATCGGCATGTTCCTCGGCGGATCGATGGCCGAGGGGTGGGCCTGCTACGCGACGCAGTTGATGGAAGAGCTGGGAATGCTGACGCCACTGGAGCAGGTGTCGGAGCAGCACACGCGCATCCGCATGCTGGCGCGGACGATCGTCGACATCCGGCTGCACCTGGGTCACTTCACCTTCGCGGACGCGGTGCAGTACTATCAGGAGGTCGTCGGCATGCCGATCGAGATGGCGACGGCTGAGACGACGAAGAACTCGATGTTTCCGTGCACCGCGATCATGTACTGGCTCGGGACGAGTCGGATTCTGAGGCTCCGGGAGCAGCTCAAGGCGGCACGCGGCGACAGCTTCTCGCTGCGCACGTTCCACGATGCGCTTTTGTCCCGCGGCGCAATTCCGGTCCCGCTGGTTGCCACCCTGATGACGGAGACGGCTGCGTGAAGCGGTTGCTGATCGGTTCTCTTCCGCTGGCACTCGCTCTGACCGCGTGCGGTGGCGGTGGCAGTGACACCGCGCGGGCGCCGAAAGCGGCCGGCGATCTGCTCACGATCGGCTACGATCGTGAACCTGACACCATGAATCGCTATGCGACACACATTCTCGAAGACATCGAGTCGTGTGTGGTTGAAGGCCTGGTCGTGAACGACGAAAAGATGAACATCATCCCGGTACTGGCGCTCGAGGTGCCGACCATCGCGAATGGTGGCGTGACGCTCCAGCCCGATGGCGGCATGGACGTCACCTGGAAACTCAGGCCAGGAGTGAAGTGGCACGATGGCGTGCCGCACACCTCGGCCGATGTGAAGTTCACTGTGGACGCCATCAACAAGGGCGACTGGAAGCCGGAGAGCGTCGATGGCTTCGACCGGATTGCGTCGGTGGATACGCCCGACTCGCTGACGGCCGTGGTGCACTACCGTGAAGTGTATGCACCGTACCGCCTGCAGTTCGTTCGCGGGACGCTGCCGAAACACATCCTCGACGGCAAGAGCATCGACGCGGCCACCGACTACAACCGCAAGCCGCTCGGGACCGGGCCGTACCGTGTGGTCGAATGGAAGACCGGCGAATACATCCTGCTGGAAGGGGTCCCCAACTACTGGCGCGGCGCGGAGTTCCCGAAGATCAAGCGTCTCCTGTTCAAGTTCCTGCCGAATACCACGACGAGAATCAACCAGCTCAAGTCGGGTGAGGTGCAGCTGGTGGCACTGGTGCCATGGGACAAGGTGCGTGAACTCCGCGGCTTGCCCGACGTCCGGCTGAATCAGGTGGTGGGCAATGGGTATGAGCATGTGACGCTCAACCAGAAGCGCTTCACGCCATTCGCCGATGTCGTGGTGCGCCGCGCGATGGCCCACGCCATCGATCGCGATCTGATCGTGAACACGCTGCTCGACAGTCTGGTGACCGTCGTGAACGGTCCGATCCAGCCACTGTCGAGCGCCTACGAGAAAAACGTCACCACCTATCCGTACGATCCGGCGCGCGCACGCGTCCTGCTCGACTCCGCTGGCTGGATCACCGGCGCGGATGGGATTCGCGTGAAGGCAGGCAAGCGTCTCGCGTTCACGCTGATCACACAATCGGGATTCGCGATCCGCGAGAATGTCTCGCAGACGCTCCAGAAGCAATTCCGCGACGTCGGGATTGATGCCAGCGTCCGCCTCATCGACGGCACCTCGATCAGCAGCGTCTGGTTCAAGGGTGATTTCGATGCGATGCTGCACTGGTGGCAACAGGGCGCTGATCCTGAGATGACACTGTTCTTTGCATCCGACCGCATGCCGCCGGCGGGCCGCAACATCAACTACTTCAAGGACGATTCGCTGACCGCGATGCTCTACGCGTCGGATCGCACCGCTGATGACCAGCAGCGCATCACGCTGCTGAAGGCGGCGCAACGGCGCCTCGCGGTGCTCATTCCAGAGTTGCCGCTCTACAACACCGCGAAGGTGGACGCCGTGCCCGCTCGGCTGACGGGCTTTACCGGCAATCCCACCAATGCAGGTCCGTTCTGGAATGTGTACCAGTGGCAGCTGACCGCGCGGTAGGGTCGACTCGGCCCGCGTCCCGTGAGTGAGGAAGCGAGGTGATCCGCTTCGTCGTTCGACGGCTGCTGCAGAGCGTGCCGCTGCTGATCGTGATCTCGCTGCTGATCTTCACGCTGATTCATGCCGCGCCGGGTGGGCCGCTCTCCACCTATCTCGAGAACCCGAATGTGCGGCCCGAAGACATCGAGCGGCTTCGCAAGGCCATGGGCCTCGACCGGCCGCTTGGGCTGCAGTACCTCTCGTGGCTCGCGGCGTTCGTTCGCGGCGACTGGGGCTTCAGCTACGCGGACGGCAGGCCCGTGCTCGATCGGCTCGTCGAACGGATTCCGGCCACCCTCGAGCTGATCGGCGTGGCATGTGTGATGGCCCTCATCGCCGCGCTGCCGGCAGGAATTCTGGCGGCGGTGAATCGCCGATTCGATCGCGTCAGCTCGGTGTTTGCCGTCGCCGGCATCTCGCTGCCGGTGTTCTGGTTCGGCCTCGTGCTGCAGCTGGTCTTTGCCGGCGCACTCGGATGGCTGCCATCATCCGGTCGCGCATCCTTCGATGGCGGCGATCTCCTCGATCGGCTCGCACATCTGATTCTCCCGGCCACGGTACTGGCCGCGGCCCTCTCTGCTGCCTGGTCACGGTATCTCCGGCGCGCAATGCGAGACACGGTGGCGCGCCCGTTCATTCGTGCGGCGCGTTCGCGTGGGCTCAGTGAACGGACGCTGCTGCTCCATCACGCGCTGCCAAACGCACTGCCGACGTTCGTTACCGTCGTCCTGCTCGACATCTCGATGCTCGCATCCGGCGCAGTCGTCACCGAGAGCATCTTCGCCTGGCCGGGCATCGGCAGCCTGTTCACCGAAGCACTCGGCAAGCGGGACTACGCCGTGCTGATGGCGTTCCTGATGTGCGGCTCGGTGGCGGTGATGGTGCTCAACCTCGTCGCCGATCTGGCCGTGCACGCGCTCGACCCGCGCACGCGAGAGGGCGCATGAACACCGCCTCGCTCACTAGCACCAGTGCGTCCGACGCGACCAGTCGTGCTCCACGCATCGCCGCGTACCTGCTTGGCGCGCTGATACTGGGTGCCGTGCTGGCCCCGGCGCTGGCCCCGTTTGCGGTGGACGCGCTCGACCTCGCCAATCGCCGTGCCGCGCCGTCATCGCTGCACTGGTTTGGTACCGATGAACTGGGCCGCGATGTCATGACGCGGGTCCTCTTCGGTGCGCGAGTCTCGCTCGCAATCGGGCTCGTGTCGGCCCTCGTCAGCGCGGCGATCGGCGCCGCCGTTGGTGCGACGGCAGGTTATGGCGGCCGTGTCGTGGATGACATCCTGATGCGGATCACCGACGCGATGCTCGCGATTCCGCGCCTCCCGCTGCTCATGATCACCGCGGCAGTGCTGCAGCCGAGCGTTGCCGTGCTGGTGCTGCTGGTGGGCCTGGCCGGCTGGATGGAGACGGCGCGAGTAGTGCGAGCCGAAGTCCTGTCGCTCGCGGCGCGCGATTTTGTTGCCGCCGCCCGTGCGATGGGCGCCTCACCACTGCGCGTCGTGCTGCGTCACGTGCTGCCGGGCGTCGTTCCCGCCGCCGCAGTTGCCACCACGCTTGCCGTCGGCCGCGGAATTCTCCTTGAAAGCGCGTTGAGTTTCTTCGGCGTCGGGGTGCAGCCACCCTCGGCGAGCTGGGGCAACATGTTGTATCAGGCGCAGACGACGATGACCAGCGAGCCGTGGCTGGCGATCTTTCCCGGCGCGATGATCTTTCTCACGGTTCTCGCGTGCAACGCAGTTGGTGACGCGATCGGCGCAGCGCGAGGCTGAGCCGACGGGCAGCAGCCAGACGTCCTGCGCTCCGCGCCACCCTCACATCGTCAGTAGCCGCGCTCGCGATCCACGATCCAGCGCGGGGTCTCACCACGCTCGAACATCGCCAGGCACTCGACGAAGCCGTGCACCGCTCCCTCGATCGTCGTCAGGCCTGATACGTGCGGCGAGATCATCACGCGCGGATCATCCCACAACGGCGAGGAGGCCGGCAACGGTTCAACCTCGAATACGTCGAGCGCTGCACCGCGCAACCACCCTTCGTCGAGTGCACGTGGCAGGATGGCTTCGTCGACCACGGCCCCACGGCCGGCATTCATGAGGAATGCGCCGCGGCAGGCGCTGAGCACCGCCTCACCAACCAGCCCGCGTGTGGCCGGTGTCAACGGCAGCGTCAGAATCAGCCAGTCCGCCTCGACCGCCAGATGCGCCAGCGCTTCCGTCGACACCACATTTCCGAAGACGGCGGGATCGCCGCGACCGCTGCGGGACACACCGGTCACGCGACAGCCGAGCGCCGTGAAGAGGCGTCCCACGTGCGTGCCAACGTCGCCAGTGCCAACCACCACGGCGTGCGTCCCACGGAGCGTGCCAATGTCACTCGGCGCCCACCGGTGCTCGCGCTGAGCCGCGGCCAGCTCGGCGATCCTGGTCACCGAGGCCAGCGCACGCGACAGCGCCCATTCGCCGATCATCGGGCCGAAGGACTCGGGGGTCCGCGTCAGGACGATCTCTCGTGGCAGCTCCACCGGCTCCAGCCAGGCGTCCACCCCTGCCCCAGTGCTCTGGACCCAGCGGACGCTTCCCATCGTCGGCAGGGGCGGACGCTTGAAGCCGAGATAAGCGTCTGCCCAGGCAAGATCATCATGGGTGACTTCCGTGAACGGCTTGCCACGAATCTCGAGGTCCGGCCGCGCTGCCGCGAGTTGCGCGGCCATGGCCATGTGCGCGTTCTGGCCGATGATGACGCGGCGGATGGGGAGTTGCGGAGCCATGAGGTTGGACGAAACGCGTGGGAAAGACGAGGGAGAAACGTTTGGCGCTGCGGACACGGGGTGTGCCCCGGAGCACCAGGCAACGGCAAAACTAGTGGCCTGGAACCGAAGTTCGGGAAGCAGTCGCCGGTCGGAGCATCCCGGCTGACTGCGTTGAAAATCCTCGCAATACCGCTGGTATTGCTGTGGTTTTCGCCTTGCCATCCGGGCGCCCCATCCGGCTTTGTGCTAT
>JANNVN010000112.1:0-7733 GCA_031414435.1 Gemmatimonadaceae bacterium | reverse complement strand
CCAGGAAAGCGGTATCGCGGTGGTGGACGTGACGGAGGCGCATTTCGGTGTCGCGACGGACGCCTGGCTGCGCTACGGCAAGGGGCGCCACGCCGCAGCGCTCAATTTTGGCGACTGTCTGTCATACGCGATCGCGGTGGTGGCCGGTGAGCCGCTGCTTTGCATCGGCGACGATTTCCCGCAAACGGACTGCGTGCTCGCATGAGCGCGCGCGCATGACCGACCTCCGCACGCAACTGCAAGCGACACTCGGCGACGGCTACACCCTCGAGCGCGAACTCGGCGGCGGTGGTATGTCGCGCGTGTTCGTGGCCCGCGAGAACGCCCTCGGACGCGATGTGGTGGTGAAGGTGCTCGCCCCCGAACTCTCTGCCAGCGTGAGCGCCGAGCGCTTCACCCGCGAGATCGCCACGGCGGCGCGGCTGCAGCAGGCCAATATCGTCCCGGTGCTGGCCGCGGGGACGTCGGACGGTGTGCCGTACTACACCATGCCCTTCGTCACCGGTGAATCGCTGCGCGCGCAGATGACGATCGGTACGCCGTTGTCGATGCACGATCGCGTGGCGGTCCTGCGTGATCTGGCGCGGGCGCTGGCCTACGCGCACGCGCAGGGCGTGATCCACCGTGACATCAAGCCGGAGAACATCCTGCTCTCGGGTGGCGCGGCGGTGGTGACGGACTTCGGGATCGCGAAGGCGATCAGCGCTGCACGCACGGTGGACGGGCCGAGTCCCGCCGCGTCCGACGGCACGCTGACGCAGGTCGGCAGCAGTGTGGGCACGCCGGCGTACATGGCACCGGAACAGGCGGTGGGCGAAGCGATCGATGCGCGCGCCGATCTGTATGCGTGGGGCGTGGTGGCGTACGAGTTGCTCGCCGGTGTGCATCCGTTCGCGGGGAAGCGCGGGGCCTCGCAACTGATCGCGGCGCACATCGCGGAGGTGCCGCGGGCGCTGGTCGACACAACGCCAGCCGTACCCCTCGACATGAGTGCCCTGGTGATGCAGTGCCTTGAAAAGAATCCCGCACAGCGACCGGTCGATGCCAACGCGCTGCTTGCTCGGCTGAGCGGCATCACCACGCCGAGCGCGGAGACGTCGTCGCGGCGTGGCCCGCGACAGTCGTCACCACGGTGGTGGAACATCGCTGTTCCTGCACTCCTGCTGGCGTTGGCCGCTGCGGGCACCCTCTGGTACGCGAAGCGCACGCCACCCGTGGCGACAGCGGCTGCGACGCAGACGGTCGTGGTCATTCCCTTCGACAACCTTGGCGCCGCCGAGGACGCGTATTTCGCCGACGGCATCACCGAAGAGATTGCCGGACGACTCGCACGCATCCCTGGCCTCAGCGTGGTCGCGCGCGCCAGCGTGCTGCGCTTTCGCGGCTCGAACAAGTCGCCGCGCGATATTGCTCGTGAGCTAGGCGCCGACTACGCGCTAAGCGGCTCCATTCGATGGGCACGCATTGCCGGGGCGAGCGGTCGTGGCGCGAACGATAGTACGATGGTGCGCATCGTGCCGGCTCTCGTTCGCGTGAGTACCGGGGCGCAGGTTTGGGGGGAACCGCTGCAGCAACGACTGACCGACGTCTTCAAGGTGCAGGCCGATGTCGCCGAGCGCGTGGCAGAAGCCTTGTCGCTGACGCTCGGTGCGGCCGACCTTGCGGCGGTGCGGCGTCCCGAGAGTGTCAATGCCGACGCGCGCGATGCACAGTTGCTTGGCCGCTTTCTGCTCAGGCAACGTGGCCTCAACAATCTACGGCGTGCCGCGGAGCATTTTGAACGAGCCATCGCTCTGGACTCGTCGTACGCCCGCGCATGGGCCGGCTATGCGGAAGCCATCGACTATCTTCCTCTATACGGCGACTCGACGCCGAGTGCACAGTCCAGTGCCGTGGCGCTCAATGCGGCGCTTCGGGCGATCGCGCTGGACAGCATGGAGGCGGACGCGCACGTGGCGCTGGCCACGGCATACGAACATGACCAGCGGTTCGTGGCAGGGCTCGGGGCAGCGGAGCGCGCCATACGGCTTGACTCAGGGAACGCGCAGGGCTGGAAGTCGCGGGGCGTCCTGCTACTCGCGCTCGGCCGCGTTGACGAAGCCGAAGCGCCCTTGCGACGCGCACTCGCCTTGGAGCCGCTCAGCCCCGTGGTGTCCGAGGAGTTCTCGATCTGGCTGTTTGCCGCACGACAGGTGGACTCATCTGTCTCGGTCATCCGTCGCGTTGTGCTCGACAATGAAGACAACGAAACAGTGCACTGGTACGCCGAACTCACCTACGGCGTCGCTGGCAAGTTCGTGGACGCGCGAGCGGAATGTATCAAGGCCGCAAAGTCGAAACAGGCCTGCGAACAGCTGTGGGGAGACGCGCGCGGCACCCGGAACGAGGCGGCCGCGCGCGCGCAGCTCGATGCGATGAGCACGGCGCCGTTGACATCCACCTCAATCCGACTTCCGCACCAAGCGGCCCTGTATGCGCAGTTCGGTGTCGTCGACTCGGCGTTCTCGCGCCTGCAACGCGCCGTGCGCACCAAGGACCCGACGATCTATTCCGTGATCAACTCGCCGGATTTCGCGCGGCTGCAAAAGGAGCCGCGGTGGGCGGCCCTCATGCAAGAGTATCGAGGGCGACGGTGACCGACCTGCGCGCGCAGCTCCAATCCACCCTCGGCGACGACTTCACCCTCGAGCGTGAGCTCGGCGGCGGCATGTCACGCGTGAACGCGTTGCGTGGGTATCCGCCGAGTCAGGCGTACATCAAGCCGCAGGGGTGAGCCGGTGAGACTGCTATCGATGGCGTTGGTGTCCGATGCATGACATCATGTCACGGCTGACCGCCGCATTGTCCGACCGCTACCGCCTCGAGCGCGAGCTCGGCCAAGGCGGCATGGCCACCGTCTACCTCGCGCACGACCTCAAGCACGATCGCGATGTCGCCATCAAGGTCTTGCACCCCGATCTCGGCGCGGCCCTCGGCGGCGAACGCTTCCTGAGCGAGATCCGCACCACCGCTCGGTTGCAGCATCCGCACATTCTCCCGCTGCTCGACAGCGGTGAGGCCGATGGGTTGCTGTACTACGTGATGCCGCTGGTGACCGGTGAAACGCTGCGTGCGCGACTCGAACGCGAACGCCAACTGCCGGTCGCCGACGCCGTGCTCATTGCGCGCGAAGTCGCCGATGCCCTCGGCTACGCGCACGGCCTCGGGGTGATTCATCGGGACATCAAGCCCGAGAACATCCTGCTGCAGAACGGCCATGCGCTCGTGGCCGACTTTGGTATCGCGCTCGCGGTGCAAAGCGCCGGCGGGCGGCGCATGACGCAAACGGGATTGAGTCTGGGCACGCCGCAGTACATGAGCCCCGAGCAGGCGATGGGCGAACGCGCCATCGATGCCCGCAGCGACATCTATGCGCTCGGCGCGGTGACGTACGAAATGCTCACCGGCGAACCGCCGTTCACCGGCCCCAGCGTCCAGGCGATCGTGGCCCGTGTGCTCACCGAGGAACCACGCGGCATCGCGGTGCAGCGCAAGGCGGTGCCGGCGGGCGTCGAGCAGGCCGTGCTGCGCGCGCGGGAAAAGCTGCCGGCCGATCGCTTCGAGAGCGCGAAGGAGTTCATCGACGCGTTGGGACGTGAAGGACAGTCGACGATGGTGCGCACCGGCGCCAGCGCGCCGGACGGGCGCGCGCCACGTAGCCTGCTCGCGGTCGTCACGCTGCTCACCGTCGTCAGCAGCGTGGCCGGCTTTGGCTGGTGGCGATCGGCCCGGGGCGGCGCATCAGCGCCCGAACCGGCGCAGTTCACGGTGCCGCTGCGCGACTCGGTGCCGTTGGTGCTCGGCGCCTTTGAACGGGCGGGCGTGGCGCGTCCGAGCGTGCCCGCAATTGCCATCTCCCCCGACGGCCAGACGATCGTCGTGGTCGCGCGGATGGTGGATGCCTCCGGCGAGCGACCCTCACGCCTCTATCGCCGCCGCATCGCCGACGAACGCCTGCAACCCATTCCGGGCACCGACTCCGCCTCGGCGCCCTTCTTCGATCCGTCCGGCCGCGAGATCGGCTTCTTCGTGGGAGGATCGTTGCGGAGCGTGTCGCTGACGGGGGACTCCACGCGCCGGATTGCGGAGGATGGTGCGTTCCGCGCAGCCTTCGCGAACGCCGGATCGTGGGGTCCCGACGGCACGATCCTCTTCTGTGATGCGGTGGGCCTGTGGGAGGTACCGGCGACGGGTGGACAGCCGCGTCGGGTGGCGGTCGCTGATGACGACACACTGTCTGCGCTCACCGTGCGCGCGCCCCACGTGATCTCGGGTGGCTCACGCCTGCTGTATCACGCGCCGCGCACACGCGACCCGCGAAGCGTCGTGTTACGGCTGCTCGATCGTACGTCGGGGAAAGTCAGTACGGTGCTGGAGCAGGCGTCACACGGCACGCTGGTGGGTGATACGCTCCTGTTGTTCATGCGAGGCACCGCACTCATGGCGGTGCGGTTCGACGCGCAAACCGGGACGGTCACCGGCGAACCGGTCACGGTGTATCCGGACATCGCGAATGCCACCTCGATGCCGCTCACCTCTGGTGACTCCAACATGGGGCAGTACGCGGTCTCGTCACACGGAGATCTCGTGGTGGCGCGGGGAGGGTTCTATCCACCACGATTGAGAAGCTTGGTGCTGCGCACGCCGACCGGTGCGCTACGTCGGTTACCCGTTCCCGCCACGGAGTACTGGTTCGTGCGCAGTTCGCCCACGGGTGATCGGCTCGCGTTCTCGATGGATGTGTCGGCGCGCGGGTTCGGCACGACGACGGCGGTGTTCGACCTGACGCGTGAGCTGCTCACGCCAATCACCTCGCAGGCGGCGTTCAATGATCGCCCCGTGTGGAGTCCTGATGGACGTCAACTCGTGATCGAATCCGACGGCGCTGAAGGCCGTGCACTCACGATCCTGAACACCGATGGTGTCACACCGCCCCGACGCCTCGCCATTCCCTACGGCACCCAGCGCTCGGTGGCCTGGTTGCCAGACGGCCGCATTGCATTCACCGCCGCGTTTCCCGGTGGGCAAGGGCTGGGGCTCTGGTCGACGGATGGGACAACACGCCGGTCGAGCGCGACTGACTCCACCGGCGTGACGTATGAGGCGTTCTCGCCCGACTATCGCTGGATTGCGTATGTGAAGGCCGGCCAGGTGTTCGTGCGCCCCTTCCCCGGGCCCGGGAGCGCGGTGGCGGTCTCTGGACTTGGCGCGACGGAGCCGGCATGGTCGCCGACTGGCAGGCAGTTGTACTTCGTGGTGCCGCGTGATTCGGCCAGCGTGTCGGTCCGGACGCTGATGGTCGCGGAGCTCAGTGGCACTGCGCCAATCCAGGTCGCGCGCCCGCGCACGGTCATCGCCGACTTTCCGGCCATCGGGGGGATCCCCCTCCGAAGCTGGGACGTGATGCGAGACGGAACGCTGGCGATGATCGTGCGCGCGGACAGCACGCCGCTTGCCGATTTCAACCGTGCGGCCATCCGCGAGTTCCACGTGGCGCAGCGCGCGTTGCGCGGGCTGCGGTTTACTGATGCGCCGAACAAACCCAACCCATAACCACGCGCGACTGTGCTCGCCCGTGCAAGGGGCGGGAGGCACACTGTGACGCACGGCACTCGTCCCGCTCTAGGACTGTGACCGCAACCAGCGGCGTCAGGCCTCGGCTGTCGCTGTGCTCGTCAGCACCACCGCCGCGTTGCGCTGCACCCCCCCCAGCTTTGCCCGCTTCATTGGTGACTTCCGGAACGCCGCGCTGAACGCGTCCTGATTCAGCGCGAGAATGCCGCGAGCCAGCGTCACCGCGTCCTTCCCATCCAGGAACGGTCGCGCCCGGAACGGCGAATCCTCAGCCAGCACCTGCGAAAACTTCACATTCCACGGACAGCAGGTCTGGGAGATGTGTCGGTATAACCGTTTTGAGGTCGAGCTCGCCACTGGACTGCTAACCATAAGACAGGCAATGGTTTAGCGTTACATTTATGGGAGGGATTCTCCGAGTATCTGTTCGACCGTCGGCACATCCAGCTTCTCCGCTGTCAGCGGAACTTGCGTATTTCATGCAAGTTAGTATCCAGAGTGTATGAAAATACTCAGTTCCGCTGACCGCGAAGGAGGGCAATTCGCTGACATTCCGTCCCTCGAGCGCGAGGCGGACGTCCTCCGCGTCGCCCTCGATCTCCTCCGTGCCAGCATTCCGTCGACATGGAAATTTGAGAGCGACATCCCTGCGATCGGCCAGGGGGTCGACGCGCAGTTCCGTATCCAGACACCCGACGGGAGCGAAATACTCGCGTTCGTTGAGGCGAAACGACTGCTCAACACCCGAGACGTCCCGGTCGCGCTCGAGCGGCTACGAAGCGCCGTGATGCCGGCGGCGAAAGGCGAGGTCGCGCTTGTCTTGGTCGCCAGATACATCGCACCACCGACGCGCGAACAGATCATCAAGTCGGGCGCGGGCTACATCGACGCCACGGGGAACCTCTATCTCGCCAGCGATTCCCCCGCGTTGCTTCTGCGCGACCGCGGAGCCGATCAGGACCCATCTAGGGGGCCTGGGCGCCCACGCGGCACGCTGAAGGGGGCACCGGCAGCGCGCGTGGTTCGCGCATTGGTCGACTTTGCTCCCCCATACAGTGTTCCCGACCTGGCGGAACGAGCTAGCGCCTCCACGGGAGCAGCCTATCGCGTCATCGAATTCCTCGAGGAACAGAAGCTTGTGGAACGTGCACAGCGCGGACCGATCACGAACGTCCGGTGGAGAGCAATACTGGAGCGATGGAGCAACGACTACGGCTTTGAACGGTCGAACACGGTCACGACCTTCCTCGAGCCACGCGGCCTCGACGCGCTGGAGGAGCGACTGCGTGCGACCCCAGAACTGGAGTACGCGCTCACGGGATCCGTGGCCGCCAAAGACGTCGCTCCATATGCGACTGCTCGCCTCGCAATGCTGTACGTCCGCGATATTGGCACCGCCGCCAGCGCGCTAGGCCTGCGAAAGGCAATGACAGGAGCCAATGTTGCACTCGCTGCCGGAGACTATGATGTGGCACTTGCTCGCACGCGTCTGGCGGACGGGCTGCGCTGCGCTGCGCTGAGTCAGGTAGCCGTCGATCTCATGAGCGGACCCGGACGCAATCCGAGCGAAGCCGTCGCCTTGCTGGACTGGATGGAGGAGAACGAAAATGCGTGGCGCAGTTGACATCCTGGTCGAAGCGCGTCGCGTGCTGCTGGATGCAATGGATGCGCTCAAGGAGCATCGCTTCGCGTTCGTCCTCGTGGGAGCGCAAGCGATCTACCTGCACACGGGCAGTGCGCGTGTCGCACTGGCGGAGTCGACGAAGGATTCGGATTTTGCAATCGATCCGCGTGCATTGCAGGACGATCCGCTGCTTGAGGACGCGATGCGCGGAGCGGGATTCACGCACCATCCGTCAACTTCGCAGCCGGGGAGCTGGCTATCGCCGCGTGGCATTCCAGTGGACCTGATGGTTCCCGAGCAACTCGCTGGAGCAGGCGGCAGTCGCAGCGGCCGCGTTGCGCCGCACAGTGATCGAGCGACGCGCCGCACTGTCGGGCTTGAGGCCGCCATGATTGACCACGCACCGATGATCATCTCGGCGCTTGATCCGGAAGACACGCGCAGAATCGAGATGAACGTCGCGGGACCAGCCGCCCTCCTCGTTGCCAAGCTGCAC
>JANNVN010000111.1:0-4166 GCA_031414435.1 Gemmatimonadaceae bacterium | reverse complement strand
CGGAAATCACGCTCCAGCTCTGCGCGATCGAATCGATCTTGCATTCGACACTCGACGCCGAGCCGATGGGGAGGCCGTTGTCGTAGTAGGCGCGGCGGTACCAGGCGCCATCCCAGCCTGCGGCCTCGGCGGCCAGCGTGTAGCGATCACCCCAGTAGCGCATGTGGGCCGCTTCTGCATCATCGTGACGTGCGTCGGCGTGCACGGCGAAGGAGCGGAGTGTGCTGGTGAGGAACCACGCGAGCCAGACGCTTTCGCCTTTCCCCTCTGCGCCGACGCGACTCATGCCGTCGTTCCAGTCACCGGTGCCGATCAGTGGCAGGCCATGCTGCCCTTCCGTGCAGGCACGGCGCAGCGCACGCCGACAGTGCTCATAGATGCTCCCGTGCTCATCCGTCACCGTGGGCAGATCGTAAATCTCGTGTTCGTGTGGTGCCAGCTGCCGCATGGTGATGAACGGGACGTACACGTCGAGGATGGCCTGGTCACCGGTGACGGTGATGTACCGATCCACCACGAAGGGCAGCCAGATCAGATCGTCGGAGAATTTGGTCCGGACGCCACGCCCGCTGTGCGCATGCCACCAGTGCTGCACGTCGCCCTCGACGAACTGCCGTGCGGCGGCGCGCAGGATGTGTTCACGCGCCATGGCGGGTTCAGTGTAGAGGAACGCCATGCAGTCCTGCAACTGATCGCGGAAACCGTAGGCGCCGCTGCTCTGATACAGCCCCGTTCGTGCCCACATGCGACACGACAGTGCCTGGTAGAGCGACCACTTGTTGACCATTGCATCGAAGGTGGCGTCGGGTGTGCTGACCGTGATCACACCAAGGCGATCCTCCCACGCCGCGACGGATCTGGCGACGGCGCTGTCGGCAGCGGACGCGACTCGCAACGAGCCGAGTGCGAGCCTCGCCTCGGCATCGCTCGGCGAGGCGCCAAGCAGGACCGTGATGAGACGCGTCTCGCCCGGCGCGAGGATCAGACGCATTTGCAGCGCCGCGCACGGATCGAGATCCACGCCTGCGATTCCATTGAGATCATCGTCGCGCAACGCGTCTGGTGCGGCATGATGTCCGTTACGGCCAAGGAAACTGAGCCGATCAGCCGTGAAGCTCGTCACTGGTTCGCTGGTCGCCAGATACGCCGTCCAGTCGCGGAACATCGGATCGAAGTGATTCCGCGCGAAGATCGCCCCGTGCTCGGGCACGTACCTGGTCTGCACCTGAAACTGCGTCTCGTCACGCCGCGCACCCAGCGTCCATTCGGCGAATGCCGTCAGGCGCAGGCGACGTGTGCGTGACGACGTATTGGTGACACGCAGCACGGAGATCTTCGCGGCCAGCTGCTCGGGAACGCCAAGCCGCAAGTGCGTCCGGATCGCGTTGTGTTCGTGTGTGAACGTGGAGAACCCTGCCCCGTGCGTGACACGATACGCACCGTTGCCATCCACCGGCGCCGGTGTGGCGGACCAGAGCTCGTCATTCTCCTCATCCTGCAGATAGATCGCGTCGCCGACGGGATCGGTGATCGGATCGTTCGACCAGGGCGTGAGCCGGTAGAAGTACGCGTTCTCGGCCCAGGTGCACCCCGACCCACGTTCGGAGACGGTGAATCCACCGTGGGGATTGGCGATCACGTTGGCCCACGGCGCCGGCGGCAGTTGGCCGTCACCGAGTTCGATGCGATAGTTGCCGTCTGCATCAAGGCCTCCGAAGCCGTTGGCCAGGCGCAGCGGGCGATCATCGTCGGTGCTTTGCGAGCTCTGCGACTGTGCGCTCCGCGATCGCGAAAGGAGCGGGGCCACGAAGGGGAGCAGTGCGGAGACGATGGTGGCGAGCGGTCCGCCACGTTCCGTCACGTCAGCCACGGGCGCCACGGGACGCTCACTGGCCCGCGTCGTCACGCGCGTCGGGGTCTCCATTTGCGCGCCGATCGCACGCGATTCGGCGTATGCCAGTACCCGAGCCAGCGACCGTCCGTCGCAGGTGATCTGCATGCGCGCTGTCGCCGAGAGCATCAGAAAATCTTCGATGCCGAACAGTTCGCGTCGGCGGATGAAAGTTCCACCGGAGCGGTCGATGAGCGATGCGTCATTGGCAGCCACCATCGCCTCCATGATGCCGTCGCGCAGCACCTGCAGGTAGTCGTGCGGTCCCGCGTTGATGACCACCAGATCCACCGTCAGGCCACGGCGTTGCCAGTATCGGTGTGCGGCGAAGAGCTCGCGGAGAGTCGGGAGTCCATCGATGCTGTCGATGGACGCCAGCACGATGGGGTTGTCGCCCGAGATACCGTGCGCCCAGAGCAGTGGCTGCGACCCACGATTGCGCCGGAGTTCGTCCTGCGGCGGTGCGAGTGACCCGCCGAGGTAGAGGAGTTGCGCCGCGAGCTCCTGAAAGACGGCGGCATTGGCTTGTGAAATCCCCAGCTCGCGCAACTCGATCTGGGTGGATGTCCAGGCGAAGTCGAGTGCGCGCTGCGCGGCATGCGAATCGTGGTACCGGCCAGCCAGCTCGAACGCCGACTCGCGCGTGGTAGCGACGAGAGTCGTGAACGCGACCGTCACGGATTGTCCGGGCGCCACGCTGACCCGTGTGCGCAACGCGAAGATCGGATCGAGCACTGGCCCGGTGGTGCCGGACAATGCGCCGCTGGATGTCATGACCGCTGGATTGCGCACGCTGCGACCGCGGCCGATGAAGCGCGCCCGGTCGGTTTCGCAGCTCACGCTGCCAACGCGATCGCGCCCTGCGTCGACGACGTGCACGCACCAGAGTCGAGGATCGGCGGGCGAGCGGGGACGTCGCGTGGCCGTGATGGCGGTGCACCAGCCGTGCCACTCGGTTTCGACGAAGAGATTGGAGAACGCCGGATGTGCCAGGTCGGCGCCCTGTGACGTCATCGCGACTTCACCATAGCTGGTGAGCTCGATTTCGTGCGGCTCACGGCCGGTGTTGGTGAGGGTGATGCGGCGCACCTCGGCCGAGTCGGCCGGAACCACGGCGATCTCCGTCCGCGTCTCGATGTCGCCGTCCTTGCGGTGCAGGGTGACGCGGTCGGAGGCGAGCCAGGCGCGCCCCTGCGCCGCGGGTGCTCCAAAAGGCTGGAACGACGAGGACCACGTCTGTCCGGATGTCAGGTCGTGCAGGTAACAGAACTGTCCGGAGATGTCGCGCGTACTGTCTGCCCGCCAGCGCGTGACGGCCATCGATTCGTATCGGCTGTAGCCACTGCCGTTGTGATTGATCATGACGGTGTACGGATTCGAGCCGAGCAGGGCGATGCGGGGCGATGCTGGCAGTTCCGTATTCACCTCTCGCACCACAGGACGCTCACTTTCCTGCGCGAGGCGCGTTTCTTCCGGCAGCACCGTCTGCGCGTCCTGCAGGAGGAGCCGTCGTGGCACGCGTTCGTGCAGCAGGAGCTCAACCGATTTCACCATCGAATCGGCATGAAAGCGCGCCTGCCAGATGTCCTGCAGCAGCAGGTTGGTGAACGACACCAGTGACATGCCGATGTGGTGCGCCATGTAGGCCCGGACGAGCGTCATGCGTGCGCCGGGTGCGGGTCGGGTGTAGTCGAGTGCGTCACAGAATCCGTACTCGCCCAGCGCGCCCTTGACCTCGAGGGCTCGAAGGTTGGCGAGTGAACGGCGCGGCTCGATCTGCGCGGCGAGGGCGGCGGCGAATGGTGCGATCACCAGGTCGCGCGCAAGACCACGCTTGAGTGCGAGGTCCGGCACGCCAAAGGCCCGGTACTGATAGGTCTCGTGACGGTCGCGCACGTTGTAGGCACTCTCGCTCACCCCCCATGGTACGCCGCGCAGGCTGGCGTACAGCACCTGCCGGTCGACCACGCCTTCATAGGTCTGCGCCAGGAGCGTATAGGGAAGCGACCGCATCACGAGTACTGGCATCAGGTACTCGAACATGCTGCCGCTCCAGCTCACCAGCACCGTGGCGCCGGCGGTGCGCGACAGGCCGCGACCGAGTCGGAACCAGTGCTCGAGCGGCACATCAGTGCGTGCGATGGCGATGAAGCTCGACAGGCGTGCCTCGCTCGCGAGCAGATCGTAGTACGAGTCGTCCGGTGTGAATGATTCCGGGTGATATCCGATCGTGAACAGTTTCCGTTCACTCTCATAAAGGAAGCCGAACTCCATG
>JANNVN010000110.1:0-3491 GCA_031414435.1 Gemmatimonadaceae bacterium | reverse complement strand
ACGATCGCCGCCGCTGCCGCCGCTCCGCTGCTGGCACATTCCACGCGCCTGGGAGTGCTGCGCCTGCCTGGCGCCGCACTTGCCGCGGCGCTGCTGGTGCTGATGACTGTTGCGATCGTCCGCCGTCGTCTCGATCATCGGCCGCTGATCGCCGTCTCGGTCAGCCTGTTCACCGTGCTGTACACCGGCGGCATGCTCAGTTTTGCATACGATCTTCGCTATCACAACTACGCTGTTGGACGCACGTCGCAGAGTCTGCTGCTGCTGTTTCCGGTGCTGTTGACGTGGGCGTCTGACGTTGGCGCCTACTTCACTGGCCGTTTGATCGGCCGCACGAAACTGATGCCATCTGTCAGCCCGGCGAAGACAGTGGAGGGATCGATTGGCGGAATTGTTCTCAGTGTTGCAATCGGATGGCTGTATGTGCGCTACCTCCTCGTGCCGTCGGGGCAGCTCGGCCTCTCACCGACGGGCATTGTGCTGTTCGGCGTCGTGATTGCGGTCGCGGCGCAGCTGGGGGATCTCTTCGAGTCGCTGCTCAAGCGTGAGGCAGGTGTCAAGGACAGCTCTGGGCTGTTGCCCGGCCACGGTGGATTTCTTGATCGCGTCGACAGCTTGCTGTTCGTGCTGCCGGTGGCATCGCTGCTGCTCAACCTGCTGCTGATTCCGGCCCCCCAGTGACACGTCCTCGCGGTGTTGCGATTCTCGGATCGACAGGGTCGGTCGGCACCACCGCGCTGCGCGTGTTGTCGCGCCAACGCGAGGCGTTCGAGGTGCGGGCGCTGACCGCGTTCAGCAATGTGCCGCTGCTCCGCGCCCAGATCGCGGAGCACCGTCCCTCATATGTCGGACTGGTGCAAGGCACTGCCGATGCCGACGCGAGCTGGGCTACCGGGGCGGACTGTCTCATCGGCGCGGCGACGCGGGACGATGTCCAGACGGTCATCAACGCCGTCGTCGGTGCCGCCGGGTTGCGCGCCACACTCGCCGCGCTGGAGGCGGGCAAGCGGGTCGCGCTCGCGAACAAGGAGACCCTCGTCATGGCAGGCGCGCTGGTCACCGCGGCGGCGCAGCGCGGCGGCGGCGATCTGGTGCCGGTGGATAGCGAGCACTCCGCCATCCTCCAGTGCATCGCCGGCCGGCCACTCGGCGAAGTGCGTCGACTGATCATCACGGCATCGGGGGGACCGTTCCGGACATGGGACACCAGTCGCGTGCATGCCGCAACGGTGGCCGATGCGCTGAAGCATCCGACCTGGTCGATGGGTCGCAAGATCACGATCGACAGTGCAACGCTGGCGAACAAGGCGCTCGAGGTGATCGAGGCGCACCATCTGTTCGGAATTCCGTACGATCGGATTGAGGTCGTCGTGCACCCGCAGAGTGTCGTGCACTCGTTCGTGGAGTTCGTGGACGGCAGCGTGCTGGCGCAGCTCGGCGTGCCGAGTATGGAGCTGCCGGTGCTGTATGCCCTGACACACCCCGATCGGATTGCCGATTCAGGGGTACCAGCCTTCGATCCGGTGGCGCTGTCGCCGCTGACGTACGAGCCGGTGCGGCATGACGCGTTCCCTGCGCTGGGTCTCGGCATCGCGGCAGGTCGGCGCGGTGGCGCCGCGCCGGCGGTGTTCAATGCGGCCAACGAGGAGGCGGTCGCCCGCTTTCTGGCTGGCGAGATCTCGTTTGGCGATATTCCGCGGGCAATTGGCAGTGCGCTGGATGCCGTTGGTGATCAGGCTGGTGAAACCCTCGAAGCACTCGTTGCCGCCGATGCATCAGCGCGCGCGCATGTGCGGGAGATTCGATGAAACTGTTGCCCTTGCTCGCGCCGTTGCTGGTCTTCGGGCTCGTCGTATTCGTCCATGAGCTCGGCCATTTCCTGGCTGCGAAGGCGGTCGGCATCTACGCCCCAGTGTTCGCACTCGGATGGGGTCGCCGGGTGTTCGGTGTGCGGCGCGGTGAGACGGATTATCGCCTCGCGCTCTTCCCGATCGGTGGCTACGTCCGTATGGCATCGCGCGAGGACGAGGCCATGGCCCCCTTTGAGGGTGGCTCGACGCGTGGCGCGCTGGAGACGCCCGGGGACGGGTTGCCGAAGGGTGAACCCGGAATTCCGTGGGACGAGACGGCCATGGTGCCGTTCGGCCCCAAGCCAGTGCCATCAGATCGGTGGTTCGAATCAAAGCCTCTCTGGGCGAAGCTGGTGGTGATGCTGGCTGGCGTGACGATGAACTTCCTGCTCGCGATTCTGATCGTGGCGGGGATACGTCTCGCAAACGGCGCCGCGAATCCTCGTCCAGTGATCGGCACGGTGCTGCCGGCATCGCCAGCGGCTGCGGCGGGACTGATGGTTGGCGACAGCATCACGGCGATCGATGGCGCGAGTATTACGAAGTGGACGGAGCTGGTTGCCGCGGTGACGGCCAAGCCGTCGACCCCGTTGTCGTTTGATGTTGTGCGGGCGGGCGCCACTCGGACGCTCCGCATTGCCCCCGTGCCGACCCTCGATACCAACCCGAAGAACGGCGCCGTTCGGTCGATTGGCCGTATCGGCGCGGCTTCCTCCCGCATATCCGTAGGGCCGATCGCCGCGCTGGGTGACGGCCTCGACTATACGTGGACGACGATTGTCGCGACGGTGGATGTTCTGGGCGGGCTGTTGTCGGGGAACGTGTCACCCAAGCAGCTGGGCGGCCCGATCATGATCGCCCAGGCCTCATTCGAGACGGCCAAGGCTGGCGGCTTCGCGGCGGTCCTGATGCTCATGGCGCTGATCAGCGTGAACATCGCCGTGCTGAACCTGCTGCCGGTTCCGGTCCTGGATGGCGGACAGGTGTTGTTGGCCATTCTCGAGTCGGCCCGCGGCAAGCCACTCGGCGAACGGGCCAAGGGCGTGATCATGTACGCCGGCGTCGGCCTCGTGTTGCTGCTTCTGGTGACGACGACATTCAACGATCTGGCGCGTGTCGGAGCCCAGATTCTGGGGCATTTCCGTGGCTGACCGTTGGCCGCGGTGCGCCGGTCTGAGGTCACCGCTTTACATCCGCCCGTAGGGTCTGTATTCTTCAAGGCTTACGATCATTCAGGACATTCGGACGCGCGGTTTCCGCGCAGACCCAGGACGCATGGCATTCGAAAAGGCTCCAGCAATTGAGAAGCACCGTCAGCACGAGACCGATACCGGCTCAACGCACGTGCAAGTCTCAATTCTTACGGAACGGATCAATTATCTCACTGGTCACTTCCGTACGCACAAGAAGGACCATCACGGTCGTCAAGGCCTCCTCAAGATGGTCGGCCGACGTCGTCGGCTCCTCGACTATCTGAAGCGGACCGATCTGGCCGGATATCGGAAGATCATCGCAGACCTTGGCCTCCGGTACTAATCCGGGCCTCAATGGCAATCGCGCGGGCGTCATCGGACGTCCCGCGCGTTTTGCGTTTCCCGCAGCCGATTCCCACACGTGATGCAACGAATTGAAAAGACGTTC
>JANNVN010000109.1:0-28079 GCA_031414435.1 Gemmatimonadaceae bacterium | reverse complement strand
GCAGGAGGATATGTTGCTCGCGGTCACGCAGCGTCTGCTCGAGCGCCGTCGCCCCGAGCCCGCTGTGCACGAACGTCCCGTACTTCCGCAAATCGAGATACCAACCGTACGCATCAACTGCCAGCCCTTCCTCCTCGATCCGGCGCAGCAGTTTGTCGTAGTCGTCTTCACGCTGCGAACCACCAATGATTTCGCCGTAGCCCTCGGGCGCCAGACAATCGGCGCACAGGACGGTGCGCGGGTCGTCAGGATTCTCCTTCATGTAGAACGCCTTGGCTTCCTTGGGATAGTTGCAGATGAAGATCGGCGTGCGATAGTCCGCAACCAGCAATGCCTCATCTTCGGCGCCGAGATCCTCGCCCCAGGTGATCGGGCTGCCCTTCTGCTGCAGCGTGACGACGGCGTCGGTGTACGAGATGCGCGGGAACGGACCGACGACGGCCTCGAGATGCGAGACGTCGCGCTCCAGCACGGCGAGCTCGGGGCGACGGCGCTCGAGCAGACGCTGCGTGACCGCGAGCAACATATCCTCCTGCAACTGCATGCTGTCGTGCACATCGTAGAACGCCATCTCCGGCTCGATCATCCAGAATTCGGTGAGATGCCGGCGTGTCTTTGATTTTTCCGCTCGAAAGGTGGGGCCGAACGTATAGATGCGACCGAGTGCCGCCGCGAGGGCCTCGCCGTAGAGTTGCCCCGTCTGCGCCAGATAGGCGTTGCCTTCGTCGAAGTACTCTGTGCTGAACAGGCCGGAGCGTTCACCGATGGCCGCCGTCAGGATCGGCGTATCGCAGTGAATGAAGTCCCGTTCGTAGAAAAAGTCGTGGATCGCCTGCTCGATTTCGTGCCGGATCTTCATCAGCGCGACCTGCCGTGGTGCGCGCAGCCACAGGTGGCGGTTATCCATCAGGAAGTCGACGCCATGCTCCTTCGGCTGGATCGGATAGTCGATCGGACTGGCACCGAGGATGGTCAGCTCCACCGCGCCGAGCTCTGCGCCGCCCGGCGCGCGCGGCTCGAGGCGGACTTCACCGGTTACGGCCACCGCCGCTTCGAGTGTCAGGGTTGCAAAACGCTCCCACACCTCCGGCGTGACCTGACTCTTCACGAACACACACTGGACGACCCCGGTGCCGTCCCGAACGACGAGAAAGGCCACCTTGCCCTGCGTGCGCACATGTTGCACCCAGCCACGCACGGTGACGGTGGTGCCCGCTTCCGCGGGAAGTGCGGCGATGTACTTCATCTGACCTGACATTGTTCTGCACGGCTCCGCTGGCAAGATTGCGGGCAACGTACCGAGCACGGTATGGTGAGTCAACGCATTGCAGGACCGACGCCTACAGCACTTCCGTGACCCCAGTCTTCGCCAATCCGGACCCAAGCGCGCGCCCCGTGCCACATCGCCGTGGCGTGCCGCTGCGGGTACGCCTCGTGGTTGGAATGCTGGTTCTGGCCGCAATTCTGGTCGCGCCGCTGATCGTCACGCGCTTCTCACTGAAACGGCTGTTCAATGACATCGAGCAGCTGCAGAGTCAGGATTTCAGGGCCTCGCTGCTGCTGGGCAAGCTCCGCGCGACCACCGATCAGGTGCGGCGTGCGGACGATCAGATCGGCGGATTGCGTGATACGACCCGTGTTCCCGCGTTGCGCGAGGCCGTCAGCGCTCTGACCGTTCTCTCCGATTCCCTGGCAGGGCTGACCGCGGGCGGATCCTACGCGGGTGTCGGCGCGGCAGTGCGCGACGTCCGGATCCTCACCGAACAGAGTCTGCTGGCGGTCCAGGCAGGCAATTTCGCGCGAGTCGACTCACTGTCGGCCAATCGGGTGCGCCCGGTGCTGCAGCAGCTGGTCGAAGCCGTGGAACGGGCCGAAGGCACGCTCCGAATCGAGACCGCCGCGCGCGTCAATGGCGCGCGTGACGAGACCGCGCAGGCGAGACGCCTGTCGTTCCTTGCGTTGTTGATGGCGCTTGTGTTTGCAACGATTGTAGCAGCATGGATCATTTTCAGCATCGCCCGTCCGGTGGCGGACTTGCAGGAAGGGATGGAGCGCGTCGCTTCGGGCCAGTTTGACCACAAGCTGGCGGTGGCATCGCGGCGCCGGGACGAGTTCGGCCGGCTCGCGGAGAGCTATGCCGCGATGGCCCAGCGGCTTGGCGAGCTGGACCGGCTGAAAGCGGAATTCGTCTCGATGGCGTCTCACGAACTCAAGACGCCGCTGAACGTCATCCTCGGCTACCTGACGCTGCTCGACGACAGCGTCTACGGCCCCCTCAACGACAAGCAGCGCGAGGTGGTCCATACGCTCGAACGTCAGAGCCATTCGCTGAACCGTCTGGTGCGGCAGCTGCTCGACGTGTCCCGCTATGATGCCGGCGGGGCGACCCTCAAGCTCGAGGCGCTCAATACGCGGGTCTTCTTCGCTGAACTCGAGAACTCGCTGGTGGTGCTGGCGCAGCAGCGCGGCGTGACCTTCAGCGTCACGGCCGCTGTTGGGATGCCGTCCGAAGTCTGGTGGGATCATGACCGGATGACAGAGGCAATTGGCAACCTCGTCACCAATGCCTGCAAATTCACGCCGCGGGGAGGCGTCGTTGCCCTCCATGGCGACGGCGAGCCCGGCGAAGTGCGGATCGAAGTCCGGGACAGCGGCGTTGGCATCCCTGCCGCCGAACTCCCGCACGTCTTCAGGAAGTTCTTCCAGGCCGGGAATCAGGAGGCAACCAGCGTCACAGGTACCGGACTCGGCCTTGCGATCGTCAGAGGTATAGTCGAAGCCCATGGAGGCTCCGTGCACGTCTCTTCCGAGGTTGGCGTAGGCACCACCTTCACTATTCTGCTCCCACAGCGCGCTCCAACCACACGACGCCTCGTGGCAAGCGGCGCGGCGTCGGCGGCTTCAGCGCTTTCGAGTACCACGTGACGACACCCCGCATTCGCATTCTGCTCCCGCTCGTGTTCTCGACGGCGCTGATCGCGTCCTGCCGCCGGACCTCGACCCTGCCCGCCGTGGTACCGCCGCCGCCGCCCCTGCCCACGCCGAGCGTCAGCTCGCGGTGGGTTGGGATGCAGTCCATCGTGTTGGGGTTCGTCACTGAGAACCGGCCGGCGGCCGCCGACTCATCCCTGCTCCAGTTCGCGCGGACATTTGCCAGGACCCCCGAGGGAGATCGCGCGCGGTGGTGGCGTGCGCTCATGCGCGTCGATGTGCGGAGCGCGAGCGGTGACGCGACGCTCGCACTGGCGGTGCTCGACTCGCTCCTTGCCGACTCGATCGCGATCGAAGTCCGCACCGAAGCCGTGCTGATGCGCCGAAGCCTGAATGCGATCGACTCGGTCCGCAAAGCCGAAGTCCGACGGCGTGTGCAGGCGACACAGCTGGCGACGGATCGTGCTGATGAGCTCAAGACGTCGCGTGATTCCGTCACGAAATTGAACAGCGAGATTCAGCGGCTCAAGCGACGTCTCGGCGCCCCATAGCGTCGCACGCGTTCAGTCAGCCGACACGGAACAATTCCAGTGCGCGTCGATACCGGACCGTCAGTAATTCGCGGAGCGGCAAGTGCTCCGGGCGTGAGAGGGTCGGATCCACGTGCAACACCTGTTCCGCCGCTGCACGCGCGACCGGAATGAGCGCTTCATCCCGCAACGGGTCAGCAACGCGAAAGCTTGCGAGTCCGCTCTGCCGCTCACCAAAGAGATCGCCCATGCCGCGAAGGCGCATGTCGGCGCGCGCGATCTCGAATCCGTCCTCGGTCGCAACGAAGACATCAAGCCGTTCGGCGGAGTCCGGACTGACGTCGCCGAGCAGAATGCAGTAGCTGTCGTCAGCGCCGCGGCCGACGCGACCGCGAAGTTGGTGCAGCTGCGAGAGCCCGAAACGCTCCGGGTGCTCGATCAGCATCACGGTGGCATTGGGGACATCAATGCCGACCTCGATCACCGTCGTTGCCACGAGCACGTCCAGTTCGCGTGCCAGAAAGGCCCGCATGACGGCATCCTTCTCATCGCTCCTGAGACGCCCGTGGAGCAGCCCGACCCGACGGCTCGCGAATGGGCCAGCCGCCAGCTCTTCCGCCATTTGCGTCGCAGCGCGAAGATCCGTTCGCTCCGACTCCTCGATCACGGGATACACGATGTAAGCCTGACGCCCCGCATCGAGTTGTGCATTGATGAACGTCAGCACCCGGTCACGGGCGGACTCCGGGCGCATCGTGGTCACGATCGGCACGCGCCCCGGCGGCTTCTCATCGAGCAGACTCACGTCGAGATCACCATACACCGTCAGCGCGAGGGAGCGTGGGATGGGCGTCGCGCTCATCAGCAACACATCCGGCGTCGCGCCCTTGGCCTGAAGTGCCTTCCGCTGTTCCACGCCGAAACGGTGCTGTTCGTCGACGATCACGAGCCCGAGCTTGCCGAACGCTGTCGCGTCCTGCACCAGCGCGTGCGTCCCGATGACGATCAGGGGTTCATGCGATGCCAGCCGAGTTGCCACCATCCGACGCTCGGCGGCTCCCATGCGGCCGGTGAGCAACGCCGGTGTGATCCCCAGCGGCGCCAGCAACGCAGAGAACGTGCGCAGATGCTGCTCAGCGAGCAGCTCTGTCGGCGCCATCAGTGCCGCCTGCCAGTCGTTCTCGAGCGCCACCAGCGCGGCGAAGAGTGCCACGATGGTCTTGCCGCTCCCGACATCGCCCTGAAGCAGCCGATGCATGCGACGCCCACTGGTCATGTCGGCTACGATTTCACGCAGTACACGCACCTGCGCCGACGTCAGCGTATATGGCAGTTGCACCTTGAGGGCCGATGTCAGTCGGCGCCGATTCACGAATGTGATACCATCGCGCTCTGATCGTTCGAGCTGATTCGCGCGACGGTGCAGGAGTTGCACACAGAACAGTTCCTCGAAGGCCAGCCGCGCGCGACCACGCTCGGCCTCCTTCACGCTGCCGGGACGGTGCACTGCGCGGAGCGCATCCGGAAGCGTGGGAACACCAGCGACGGCGAGCACGGATGCGGGGAGCGTTTCCCTGACCTGTGGCAACAACATGTCGAGCTGCGACTCGACGAGTTGTCGCAGCAGTTTGGTGGGCAGCCCCTCCGTTGTCGGATACACGGCAAGCACGCGACCTCCGGCCGTGCCGCTGTCATCCGCGCCGAGATTCACGAACTCCCGAGGCGCCAGCTGCCGGCCGTGAAAAATGCGCACTGGGCCGGTGAGCAAGAGCACATCCCCGACGGCAATGCTGCGATCAAGATGCGGTTGGCCGGGCCAGCCAACTTCGAGCAGACCGCTCGCATCCTGAATCACGGCCTGGAAGATCCGCAATCCGCGGCGGGTTGGGATGATGCCCTTCGAGATGACGCGCCCGAGGACCGTGACATCCTGGCCCGGCTGCGCTCGAGCGACCGGCAACACCGTGGTCGCGTCCTCGTAGCGACGCGGTACATGCATCAGCAGATCGCCAGCCGTGGTGATACCGAGCTTGGCCAGCAATTCGGCGCGACGCGGCCCGACACCCTTGAGGTATGTGACCGGCGTCAGCAGGGTGACCGGCGGCGCATCACCACCGCGCCGGTCACGCTGTGACGGGCCGTTGCCGACGCTCACGACTCGAACAGAGCCTCAGCAAACTCACTGGCATCAAAATCGTGCAGGTCGTCGGCGCCTTCACCCGTACCGATGAACTTCACCGGAATGTTCAGCGCCTCATGCACCGCGACGACCACGCCACCCTTCGCGGTGCCATCCAGCTTCGTCATGACCAGCCCCGTCAGCGGTACGGCAGCGGCGAACGTGCGCGCCTGCTGAACCGCATTCTGTCCGATGGTACCATCGAGCACCAGCAACGCCTCGTGTGGCGCTTCCGGGAGCCGCTTGTTGATCACGCGCACGACTTTCCGGAGTTCGTCCATCAGCGAGTCACTGGTGTGCAGGCGGCCAGCCGTATCGATGATGACAACATCAGCGCCGCGCGTCACGCCAGCGTCAATCGCATTGAATGCAACTGCTGCCGGGTCGGACCCGGGCGACGCGGAGACAAAGTCGGCACCGCTGCGCTGCGCCCAGACTTTCAGCTGTTCAATTGCGCCTGCGCGGAACGTATCGCCCGCGGCCACCAACACGCGCTTGCCTTCGCGCTGCAGACGGGAGGCGAGCTTGCCGATGAACGTCGTCTTGCCCGCCCCGTTCACGCCAAGCACCAGGATCACCGTTGGTGCCACAGCCTGATAGTGCAGTCGCGCGTCAGCATTGCCGGCCGTGAGCGCCGCCGTGATCTCCTCGCGCAACGCGAGCGCGAACTCGTCCTCGGTCCGGATCTGACCGCGCCGTGCCCGATCCTCGACGGCGGCGACGAGCTTGAGCGTGACGGCAACGCCGAAATCAGACTCGAGCAGCACCTGTTCCAACTGCTCGAGGGACCCCTGGTCGACGCCGCCACGAATAGCGACGCGCCAGTTGGTAGTGACAACCGACTTGACCTTCTGCCAGAATGACTTCTTGGGGAGGTCGCCGTCGCGACGAAAGAGACGCGCCATGCGATGGTCTTCAGTGAGAAAGCGAAAGGACGAACGAGGAGTCAGCGAAGCCCGGCTCGGCGCCGCAGCAGCCACTCGACGGCGAGAAGCAGAACACCAGCAAGGTAGAGCCACTGGAGCGAGCGCGCGCTGCGGCGTACCGGCGCGGCCTCGCCATTCACCGCACCGTTTCGGACCGTGGCGGCGCGCGGGAGCCACTCCTTCGCGGCACTCACAGGGATGAGCACTGGCACGCCGTCAACCGTGCCGCGCCAGACGCCAGCGCCGAGCGCAGGGATCGAGGCCAAGGTGCCCCCACCGAAGATGACCGAGTCACGGCGCTGTCGGCGATCGCCGTCACGCGTCAGCGCGACGATCGACCACGCATTCGCGCCGCGGCGCCACCGAACCTCGGAGCCGGCGCGCGTCAGCGGTGTGAAGAGCGTCGCAACCGCGGCACGTCCCCGCGCGCCGAGAAGCCAGTCTGTCGCTCCACCGATGAGCGCCTGAAATGCGACCTGACTCACTCCCCCGCGGGCGCGCCATCGGCTGTACCCGGCAGCCGTGACGACCACCCGTCGTACGTCGCCATCGATTGCCGCGACGATTGGCGTCGCCCCGGTCGCTGGCGTGCCAGGCGCCGCGTTGAGCGCGACGAGTCCACCGCGCGCCGGCTGCGCCACGAGCAGCGGGGGAAGCGACTCGACCATCAGGCCCGAGAATGCACCCTGCAGCGGCGAGGATGGCGCCGCGCGAACGAGGAGCTCGCGCGCATCATCGCCGGGAGGGGACAGCAACAGGAGTGCGCGTGTTCCCAGCGAGGCTGGCGCACCGACGGCCGACGTATCGCCATGGAGTACGGCGAGCGAGGCGCCGCGAACCGCCGAGCGCACCACCGACTCCGTCACCGGCAAAAGTTCTCCCTCACGGAGCCACCGACCGGGGGCAATGCGAAAGTACGCATCGGTCGGCAGCGCAACGTTCGCACGAAGGGCTGTCGCGACGTCACGAATGTCAGCGTCCGGAGCGGTCGAGACGATGACGACGCGCTGGCGTGCGTCACGCCGGAACGCGACGCCGACGGTGTCATTCTGAGGGAATGCATCGCCGCCAGGTGCCAGCACGGCACGCAGTACCGCGGCGGAATCGCCGGTCGGCACCACGACGCGAATCTCGACCACGGCTTCGCTGCCGGCCGCGAGTGCGGGCACGGGCGAATCTCCCAGTCGCGTATCACCCAGCAACCAGCGAAGCGACGTCGGAGTGCTGATCGGCCCATCGGCAACAACCCTCGCCAACAGGTTCACCGTGTCGCCCACGCGTGCTTCGCCCGGCGCGCTGATATCGACAATCGCCCGATCGGCGGCGCCCTGGATGGGCACAACAACCACACGCGATCCGGCGACCGCCTGTTGCAGTACATCACTGTCGTCGACACCACCATCCGTGACAATCACGACCGGCCGTCCAGCAGCGACAGCGAGGCGCACGGCGGGTCCGGCGAGGGTTGCCTGATCGGCAGCCGTCATCGGCAGCTTCCCCTGCCGCGTCGAATCGCCAAAGAGCAACAGCTCACCACCAAGCGAGAGTGCGGCGCTGGCCGAGTCGCGTGCGCGGCGCCACGCGGTGCTGTCGCCACTTCGCAACCAGCTCGCCGACACGTCGAGGGCTACCAACGGCGCGGGCGGCCGCGCGACACCAATCGGCAAATCGAGGACGAGAGCCGCGATGATGATCACCGCTGCCATCCGAAGGCCAGCCAAGAGCGGCCGCAGCCCAGGTTTCGCCGCTGCCGGATACGCGACCCATGCCACCACAAGAGCACTGCCGAGCGCGAGCCCCCATCCGAGGAGGGCGTTCACTTCGGCGTGCCAACCACAGCGGCCGGCGCCGCGACCGACGAATCGCGCGATGCGGGCGCGTCGGCCGTCGCAGGACCGACGGGCACAGCGCGCGGCAAGCCAAGGCGCCCCGCGAGCGCATCGCGCACGCGCGAAAACTCCAGTCTTGCATCAGCCGTCAGCACCACGCCGCTGGCGCTCCGCAAGGTGCGCGTCGGGTCTTTGGAGTCACCGTTCACGAGGGTCTCGAAGTGCAAATGAGGGCCCGTCGAAAGTCCGGTGGACCCGACGAAGCCGATGACCTGCCCCTGCCCGACAATCTGCCCTTCACGCAGACCCTCCGCGAAGCCGCGCAAATGTCCGTAGCGCGTGATCATGCCGTCGCGGTGCCTGATTTCAACGACCCGTCCGTATCCACCACCGAATCCTGCCTTGATGACGGCCCCATCTCCGACCGCGCGAACCGGCGTGCCACTCGGCGCTGCGAAATCGACGCCGGGATGTCGTCGAAAGATGCCCAGAATGGGATGGAGTCGCATGCCGAAGGCGCTCGACATCCTGCGATATGCGAGTGGCGCTGTCAGAAAGGTGGTCCGCATCGGTCTACCGTCCAAATCGTAGTACTCACCGCTTCCCTTCGCGGTACTGAAACGGATCGCAACCTGCCAGGCCGCGTCATGCAGGATCGATCCGGCGAGCAGGGGGCCGACCTGCTCGGCACCAAAGGCCGTCCGCCGTCGCTCAACGACCGCGACGACCGAATCACCGCGGACCAGATCGCGGCCGACATCGAGCTTGTACTCGAATGCTTCGGCGAGTGAGTACGCCACCTCAGTGCGCGCGCGGATGCCGAGCGCTCCACGACCTGCGGTTCGCATCGATTCGACAAGCGTTCCACTGAAGGCCGCCCGGATTGCGACGGTGTCTGCACGCCACAGTTCGCGTCGCTCGGTCGCGCTCCATTGACCCTCGCCACTTCGAATGACCCGGATGCTGCGGTCGTCGGCGATCTGGAACTCGACTTCGCTGACGGGCGCCGCCGCGCTATCGGAAAAGAGCGAGACGGGGATGTCCCGCTTCGCAATGGGTCGCGTCTCCGAGGCATCCAGCACCGCCTTGGCCGTTTCGGTCGGAAGCCCCGCCCGGACCAGCACCGCCACGACCCCTTCTCCCTTCCGGATCGTGTCCCGACGAGCCACAGGCAGTGCGGTGGACCGCGCGTCTGCCGTTTCTCTCGGCAGCGGCGATGGTCGCGATGGCAACCGCCAGATGGCGACGCCTGCGGCCACCAGCACAGAAAACAGAACGACGATTCGCGCCCGACGTCTTGACTGACGCTCGAGCGCGCGCTGTCGTCGCGTTCTGTATCCTGACTCGATCGGGGCGTCGGGCATTACGGCATGATCACCCGAAGCACCTCAGGACTCAATCCATCTGCCGCCGCATGAAGGTCGGAATCTCAAGGTCGTCAGAGGATACGGGCCGCATCGGGCGGGCCGGGCCGGTGAGCGGGCGGGCGGGCGCGGCGGCGGCCTGACCAGCCGCAGTGCCCGGCTGAACCGTATGCGACCCCTGTCCGGGGCGAACGATGCTGCTCGGCTTTGGAACCACGAGCTGGGCGGGCGGCTGACGGACGCTTGCTGCCGGCACGATCCCGGGGCGAAACTCCGGGGTCGTCTGGCCGAGGGCGCGGTCAAAACCGGTCGCGATCAGCGTCACGCGAATCTCCCCCTCCATTGCCGGATTGCTCGAATCGCCGCCGAAGATGATCTCGGCGTCGTCGCCAACAGACTCCTGCACGAGTTCGGCAATCTGCTGGACTTCGCCGAGCTGCAGGTCGGGGCCGCCGACGATGTTGATCAGCACCGACTGTGCGCCGGAGATCGAGACGCTGTCGAGCAACGGGCTCGCGATTGCCTGCTGGGCCGCTTCCATCGCGCGATTCTCGCCGCGTCCGATACCCGAGCCCATGAGCGCCGATCCGCCATTCTGCATGACCGTGCGCACGTCGGCGAAATCGACGTTGATCGTGCTCGAGGTATTGATGATCCCCGAGATGCCCGAGGTCGCCTGGAGCAGGACTTCATCCGCCTTCTTGAGTGCGTCCTGAAACGGCATGCCGCGTCCAACGACCGCGAGCAGTCGCTCGTTCGGAACGACGATCATGGTGTCGACATGCTTGCGGAGTTCGCTGATACCGAGCTCTGCCTGTCGCATCCGCTTGCGACCTTCGAAGAGGAACGGCTTGGTGACGATACCGACGGTGAGCGCACCGGCTTCCCGCGCCAACTCCGCAATGACGGGTGCCGCGCCGGTTCCAGTACCACCGCCCATTCCGCACGTCACAAAAACGAGATCGGCGCCGGCGACGGTGCGACTGACCTCGCCACGATTCTCTTCGATCGACTGCCGCCCGACGTCAGGTCGGGCACCGGCACCGAGGCCCTTCGTCAGGTTGCGGCCAATCTGAATCTTGACGTCGGCCTTGGAGTTGTGGAGCGCCTGCGCATCGGTGTTCACGGAGATGAACTCGACGCCACTCAAGTGCTCTTCGATCATCCGGTTCACGGCATTTCCACCGCCACCGCCGACGCCGATGACCTTGATGACGGCGTTGGATGAATTGCGTTCCTCGAACTCGAAGATCATGGCGGACATGGGGCGCTGCGCTCCGCGGGAGGACGGTAGGAAGACCGGGCGGCCGGCCAGCAAACAGAGGGAGAACCACGCTGGCCCGGAGACACGTTCCCCCGCAGCGGCGCGGACATCGTCAGAGTATAGCAAACAGCACTGCGCAACGCTATGCCAAGTCACGCCAACGTCAAGAGGCAATTCCGGCGCGTCCGGCGACCGTACTTCGCTGCATCGATCATGCCGCAAGCGCCATCACCGAAGTGACTTAGGCGTGCGGATCTCGTGGACTGGCAGAGCAACGACCGGCCGTGCAAGGGGCACTGGCTTCCAGGCGACCGACGTACCTGTTTGCCTGGACTCACTGGTGCCATTTCGCACGTTTGCCGGCAAGCACGAGCCGAACGTCAGACCTGCAGTGAGCTTGTCCGGAATCGCGTGTCCGAAATCCCCTCTCCATACCGGCCCAAAAAAAAGCCGCATTCGTGATGAATGCGGCCGGCACCGAAGACGTCTGTTCTACCCGACGTGGCGTTTCAGGCAGCGCCAGAATTCACCGCATTCGCGGGGCGCACGACTCGTACGCCCCGCTCTGCGCTGACTCAGAAGAAGTCCTGAAACCACTCCTTCACCTTGCCAACGAGCTGGTTCACGCCGGCAGGCGTCGGCGATGGCCCCCGCTTCGCCCCGCCCACCGGCTGCGTCATCGACGCAATCGCGACCCGACCGGCAGCGAACTGCGCAAGGCCGACCGCACAGCTGAATCGCGGTGAAGCGACGGCCTCGATCAGGCCATCGATGTTCGCCGGCGTGCCGATGCGGACTGTCAGGCCGAACAGATCGGAGGCCAGCTCCGCGATGCCTGCCGTCACCGACGCCCCTCCCGTGACCACCACCCCCGCATTCAGCTGCTTGGCAAAACCGGCGCGCTCGAGCTCGCGCTGCACGTGGTCGAAGATCTCGTCGCTGCGCTGCTGAATGATGTGAGCGAGGAGCTCGTACGGGATCTGCCGATCTCCCTGGGTGACCGTGCTCGGCAGCGTGATGAACTGTCCCGGCTGGATCATGGGCTCATAGGCGCAACCATACTCCTCCTTGAGCCGATCGGCGTCGACAGGGGAAACGCCAAGCCCATGAATGATGTCCGCTGTGACGTTCAGCCCGCCGAGGTTGATCGTGGCGACGTGCCGGATCTTGCCTTCGAGGAACACAGCCAGATCCGTGGTGCCCGACCCCATCTCGATGAGCGCGACGCCGAGCTCCTTCTCGTCGTCCGTGAGGGTCGCCAGTGCACTCGCAAGCGGCGCGAGCACCAGATCCTTGGTCTTGTAACCGGCCTTCTCGACGGCTTTCCGGATGTTGTTGGCGGGCGACGCCCCGACTGTCACGAGGTACATCTCTGTCTCGAGACGTGTACCAACCATGCCGACCGGGTCACGAACACCAAGATTCTTGTCCACAGTGTATTCCTGCGGGATTGCGTGCAGCAGCTCCCGCTCACGTGGGATAGACTGGGCTCGGGCCACCGAATTGGCCCGGTCGACGTCGGCACGCGTGATCTCGTCGCCATTGACCGCGACGATGCCCTGACTCGTCATCGTCTGGACATGCTCGCCCGCGATCCCGACGTAGAGTTCGTTGACTCGCTGGCCAGCCATCCGTTCTGCGTCACCGAGCGCCTGTGCGATCGAGCGTGTGGTCTCCTCGATATCGGAGACGATGCCGCGCCGGAACCCCGCGGTCCGCGCCGTTCCCACACCGAGCACCTTGAGCATGGGCCGGCGCGGCAACTCCCCGGTGACTTCGGCAATCAGAGCAGTCGTGGACGCGGAGCCGATGTCGAGTGCGGCGACGAGACGGTCAGAACTCATGGGAGTCGGGCGATGACGTGGTTGCGATACCGCAGGTCGAGTTCGGCGGCGCGGATTCGGCGGGTGGCGAGATCCTGCTCGATCGGAAAGATGTCTGCCAACCGGGCCAGCGTCACCTGTGGAGTCACGCGCACCAGCTGGCGCGTGGTTCGAAGTTGCCATTCGGCAGGCGAGACGCGACGTGCTTCCTCGATTGCTTCGAAGAGCGCGGGATCGCGGACCCGAAGTGTGCCGAGCAAATTGAAGAGCCGCCGATCAGCCGCGGTGTCGCGCGGACCCGCGGGTGGCAGCACGACAGGCGCATCAAAGGCCGCCAGCGCAGGATCGATCGGGAGCTGGGTCCCAACGGAGTCCACGCCACGAAATCCGTCTGGCGTTGCCACCAGAGCGACGGGCGTCCGCTCAACGATCGTCACAACGAGCGTGCCGGGCAGTCGGCGGCGGACCCGCGCCTTGGCAACCAGCGGAATTGCCTCGACTTTCGCGGCGAATTCCTTGGCATCGTCGAAGACGCTGGCCGTCGTGTCGGCACCAAGAGCGGCGATCACGGCCGACGGCGTCAGAAACCGTGCACCCTCGAGTTGCACCCGCTGGACATGAAAGAAATCCAGTGTCCCGAGCAGTAGCGGCAGCCCGAAGAAAAGAGCGACAACGCCAACCGCGCAGCTCGCACCCCACACCATGTAGCGCTTCTTCGCAGGATCGACGACTGGGATCGCGTTCACGGCTGCGCGCGCGGCGGTGGTCACGAAGCCGTCCTCGCGTTAAGAGCCGCGAGCAGCTCTGGCCCTACCTGCGTTACGTCACCCGCGCCCATCGTGAGCACGAGATCCCCTGGCTGAACGATCGACAGCAATGCAGCGGTTGCCTCTGCCCGCGCACCAAACCAGTCGGGCGATTTCCCGGAGCGAGCCGCGGCCGCGGCAATCAGCTCGGAGGAGACGCCTGGAATCGGCTGCTCGCGTGCCTTGTAGATGTCTGTCAGTGCGATGACGTCAGCCAACTCCGCCAGGGCTGTGCCGAATTCCGAGGCGAAGTCTCGCGTCCGCGTGAACAGATGGGGCTGGAACAGTGCGACGATTCGACGCGTCGGAAACGCAGCTCGCGCCGCTTCCAGCGTGGCCCGCACTTCCGTGGGGTGGTGGGCGTAATCGTCAACAACCAGCACTCCGGCAACCTCGCCCTTGTGCTCGAATCGCCGTTCGACGCCACTGAAGGCCTCGAGCCCCGTGCGCAAGTCATCGAATCGATGGCCCAGCAGCAGTCCGGCGCCGAGGGCGGCGAGCGCATTGCGTCGGTTGTGCTGACCGGGGACCCGGAGGGTCAGATCACCGAGGGGTGCGCCGTCGAAGATGACGCGCATCGAGGCACCGTTGCTCATGCCAACCAGCCTGGCATCTGGGTGGTCGACACCGTAGCGGATGACGTCCGCGGTGTCTGGCAACGCGAGCGCGTCGGCCCCCGCATCGTCAGCACAGATCACGATCCCTCGAGCGCCGGAGATGTACTGCTCGAACGCACCGACGATATCCGCCAGATCAGCATAGATGTCGAGGTGATCTGCCTCAACGTTGGTGACGACGGCGATGGTCGGCTGGAGCGCCAAGAAGGACCGGTCGTACTCGTCCGCCTCGACGACAACGGTGTTCCCTCCGCCCCACCGCAGGTTGCCACCCCACCGCTGCACCCTGCCGCCGACGATCCCAGTAGGCGACGCGGTCGTCGACGCGAGTGCCTCGGTCGTCATCACCGTTGTCGTCGTCTTGCCGTGCGTTCCGGCGATGCCAACAACCTGCATGCCGTCCACTGCCGCACCCAACGCCTCAGCGCGACGGATGATCGGGAGCCCAAGTGCACGCGCTGCAGCGATCTCGACGTGGTCGGAGGGAATCGCGGATGAAGCGACCACGGCGCGCGCGCCGTTGACGAAACTCGCGTCGTGCCCGCGATGTACCGTGACGCCAAGCGCCTCGAGATCAGGATTCCCTGCGGCACTCATATCGCTGCCAGAGACCACAACTCCACGTCGTACGAACAGTTCGGCGAGCGCGCTCATTCCAGCTCCCGCGATGCCGATGAAGTGCACGGCGCGAACGTCTGGGTCTCGGAAGAGCTGCAGCGCATCCTCGCGCATGCGGGCACTGGTGCGGGTATCGACGGCCATAACCTTGAGCTTGGAACTACTGGAGGTGGATCGATCTAATGATATGCGCAGCAATAACTTGAGCTGCGTCAACTCGAGCTCGTGCTCTCGCTGACGCACTCATCGCGGCCAAGGTGGACGGAGAGGCGCAGATTTCGTTGAGAGCCTGCGCCAGCGTTCCCTGCGACAGCGTGCTCTGGACAATCATGCGAGCGGCATCGGCCGACGCCAAGGCCGAGGCGTTTTGTGTCTGGTGATCAGCCGCTGCCGTCGGCAGCGGGATCAACACCATTGGAATTCCCCACGCGCAGAGCTCGGCCGTCGACATCGCACCGGCACGTGCGACAGCAAGGTCGACGGCAGCATACGCGTCCGCCATGGGCTGCTGGTATCCGACCACCCGGATCCTATCTGACCCGAACGACTGGCACCGCGCAAACTCAGCGCGACCCGTCACCCAGATCGCCCCCCACGTGTCGGGCAGCTGATGAGTCAGCCATCCGGCGATCGCATCGTTGATCGCACGGGATCCCTGGCTACCGCCGAAGACGAGCACGACGCGCTTCGTCGAATCGGTGAACCCCCACCCCGCTCGCGCGGTCGCCCGATCGGGAAGTGGGCTTGGCGGCGGCGCGATCGGATTGCCGGTCACCAGGGCATTGCGACGACCCGCGAGCGGCAGCGTCGTCACCGCCTCCGGGAATCCAACGTACGTAGCTTGTGCGCGGCCGCTAAAGAACCGGACCGTGAGTCCGGCGACGGCGTTCTGTTCCTGGAGGAAATACGGCACACCCTTGAGCCTGCTGTATCCAAGCAGTGCTCCGGCCGCATATCCGCCAGTGCCAAGCGCGCCGACAGGCGGATGTTCCGACATCAGCTGGCCAATGCTCTTGAAGGCGGTGGCAAGTCCGCGGAAAGTCTTCCAGTTCTGCCAGGGTGCGGATCGATACAATGGGTGGAGATCGAGCAGCTGATGCCGCCAGTGCGTCGTCGGCAAGACAGTCCGTTCGATCCCACGGTGGGCGCCCAGAAACATGACATCGAGGTCAGGTCGCTGCGACACCAGCGCGTCGGCCACAGCGAGACCGGGGTAAAGGTGGCCGCCAGTACCGCCGCCCGCGATGTAGAAGGTGCCTCGCTGCGCCATCAGCGGCTGCCGACCCCAAGAATGGCGTCCGGCATCGCGTCGCCATAAACGCGCTCCCTGGTGCTGCCGATGTTGACCAGGATTCCGGTCATGGCCAGCGAGATGAGCAGGTTGCTGCGCCCGTACGATATGAAGGGGAGTGTGAGCCCGGTATTCGGGAACAGTCCGGTGATGACGGCAAGGTGGACGAATGCCGTGGTCACCGTCGTCAGGGTCAGTCCGACCGCCACGAGCTGGAGGAATTGCGATCGGGCATCACGCGCGATGCGGAAGCCAAGCCAGGCGTAGCCGCCAAAGAGCGCGACAACCGTGAGGAGTCCGACGAATCCCCACTCCTCTCCGACGTTTGAGCCGATGAAGTCGGTGTATTGAAACGGGAGAAACCCGCTCTGCTGGCGCCCCTCGCCGAACCCGACACCGAACATCTTGCCCGATCCGATGGCAATCATGGACTGGCGCGTCTGGAGGTTGATGTCCTGCGCGCAGCCCGCGGCACGGGGTTCATCACGCCAATCGGCGATCCGGCATTTCACGTAGCCGTTCATCTTCCCCCAGCCGAGCGGAATCACGAGCAGCCCGATGAGCAGGAAGTGGCCGACGCGTGCCCCCGCGACGAAGAGCATCGCTCCCATCAGCGCCATATAGAACAGGGCGACCGAGACGTCAGGTTCGAGGATGGCGAGTGCCGCGAGGGCACCGTTGACCGCAAAGAACGGCATGAGGCCCTTGCCCAGTCGCCGCAACTGTTCTCCCTTCTTGGCCGCCAGCATCGCGGTCCAGAGAATGACGGCGATCTTGGCAAACTCCGAGGGCTGGACGGCATTGCTGAAGAGGAACCGTTTCGATCCGTTGACGTGGGTTGAGACCACCAGGACGGCGAGCATCATGGCGATGGACGCGATCATGATGTGCCAGGCATACTTGCGGAATCGTTCCGCATCGAGCTTCGCGCAGACAGCGAATGCGACGATGCCAAGCGCGGCGCCGACCAGTTGGCGAACCAGATAGTAGGACGGCGTCAGGTCCTTCTGCTGCGCGACGATGACGGTCGCGCTGTACACCGTCGCGAGACCGAGAACGAGCAGGATGGCCGTGATCAGCAACAGTGCCCGCGCCTCGACGCCCATGCGCCAGCGCTCGCGTACCACTTCAACGGTCACGGCAGCGGTCATGCGCTGGCTCCAGTCGCGAGCTGCCTGAATGCGGCACCGCGTTCTTCGTAGTTCTTGAACATGTCAAAGCTCGAGCAGGCGGGCGAGAGCAGCACGGCGTCACCGGGGACCGTCAGTTCACGGGCGCGTTTCACGACATTGGCGAATTCGCCATCGACGCGCTCGACGGCAACGAGCGCGCCGAGGTCATGTACGATCGCATCGGCGGCCTCGCCATACGCCAGCACCCGCTTGCCATGCGGCCGCAGGTCGGCGGCGAGCGCTGTGTATGGCTCACCCTTATGCCGTCCGCCGAGGAGGAGGACAAAGGGGCGCGTCATCCCCTGCACCGCAACACGTGTGGAGCTGACGTTGGTCGCCTTGGAGTCGTTCAGCCAGAGCCGGCCGTCGGCTGTTTGCACAGGCTCCAACCGGTGCGGCAGTGCGTGGAATTGGCGCAGCGCGGTGACGAGCACCGCCCGCGCCGCGGGAGTCGAAAACTCGTCGCTCGCGGCGGTCACCGCGAGAACGGCAGCGAGCGCATTCGCCACGTTGTGATCGCCGACCAGCGGAAACTCCGCGCGGCTCACGAGCGGTGACCCGAGCAGGTGCATCGTGCCAGTCGCGGGTTCGAACCACGCATCAGCAGGATTTCCGATACGGAAGGTGCGCACCACGCCTGGCAATGCCCCACCTCGGCCGAGGCGATCATAGAGCGCGAGGACTTCCGGGTCGTCACCATTGAGCACCCACCGCGAACGCTCGCTGGCGTTCGCGAAGAGTCGCGCCTTGTCGGTGTAGTACGCCTCGAGCGACTCGTAGCGATCGAGATGGTCAGGACTGAGATTCGTCACGACACCGACGGTGGGGTCGATGCCGGGAGTGTCGTGCAGCTGGAAGCTCGAGCATTCAAGCGCGGCCCATGCTGGCTGCGGGCTCGCCAGCGCGAACTCGGCCAGCGCCGTGCCGATGTTGCCAGCGTCCACGGCGGCGTTCCCAAGGGCGCGGAGCAGGTGCCCGACGAGCGCGGTCGTCGTGGTTTTTCCGTTGGTTCCGGTGATCGCGATGTACTGCAGGAGCGGCATCGCCTGCAAGGCGACTTCCATTTCGCCCACAATCGGTACGTGGTGCTCGCGCGCGGCAGCGAGCGGTCGCGCCGACGGCGGCACGCCGGGACTGGCGACGACGAGGGCGGCCGTCGCGATCCGCTGAAGGTCATGGGTGCCGGTCTGCGCGTCCACACCAAGAGCACGGAGACGTGCGGCCGTCGCGTCGAGTGATGATGAGACGCCACCGTCCGACGCATACACGCGGTGACCGTCGCGACGCAGCAAGGTGGCCACCGCAGCACCAGACTTGCCGAGTCCGATGACGGCGATCTCGCCGGGACGGCGGCCAACGCGCGCGAAGAGAGTGCCGCTCATCGCAGTTTCAATGTGCCCAGTGCGAGGAAGGCACACAGGATGCCGATGATCCAGAACCGGACGACGACCTGCGTCTCCGGCCACCCCTTCATTTCAAAGTGGTGATGCAAGGGGGCCTTGAGGAAAACGCGGTTGGCCTTCGCAAACTCGACGCCGTGCTTCTTCTTGCGGTACTTGAAGACCGATTTCTGCAGGATCACCGAGATCACCTCAGCGACAAACACGGCGCCGATGATGGCGAGCAGAAACTCGCTCTTGAGCAGAATGGCGACGGCACCGATCGCGCCTCCGAGCGCGAGGGATCCGGTATCGCCCATGAACACCTGCGCCGGAAACGCATTGAACCAGAGAAACCCGATCAGCGCTCCGAACATCGCGGCACAGAAAATGGTCAGCTCGCCGGCGCCGCGCAGATAGAACAGCTGCAAGTAGCTGCTGACGTCGATGCGTCCCATCGCGTAGGCGTAGATCGCAAAGGTGACCGCTGCGATCGCACAGAGACCGGCGGCGAGTCCATCGAGCCCGTCGGTGAAGTTCACCGCATTGCTGGCGCCGGCCAGAATGAACGTGACGAATGGCACATACAGCCAGGCGAACCCGATCGACAAGGGCACGACCAGCACATACTTGAAGAACGGGACCGTGGTCGACGCGCCCGGGAGCGTGCTGATCGGGTCGAGCCAGAGATACAGACCGAGCGCGGCGCCAATCACGATCTGTCCGGCGAGCTTGTAGCGCTCGACGAGTCCTTCGTTCTTCACGCCCAAGCGCTTCTGACGCAGCTTGAGATAGTCGTCCAGGAAGCCGATGCCCCCCATCCAGGCCATCACCACCAGCGCGAGCAAGACATAGCGGTTGTTCAGCTTCGCCCACATCAACGTCGGAATGATCGTCGCGGCGAGGATGATCAAGCCACCCATCGTTGGCGTGGTGCCTTTGGCCTTGTGCGAGTCGGGCGTTCCCTCACGGACCACCTGATGCAGCGCCATCGATCGCAAGCGGGCGATGATCAGTGGACCGACGAGGAACGCCATCAGCAGCGCAGTCACGGCGGCGCCGACCGCACGAAAGCTGATGTAGTAGATCAGACGGAACGGTTCCCAGTAGGGTTGCAGCGGGGAGAGCAGATGGAACAGCACGTCGGGGAGTGGGTCGGGGGTCAGGCGGCCGAAGTGGCCCACGCAGTGATGGGGGCAACCAGCCGTTCGAGGCGAGCGCCACGAGATCCTTTCAGCAAGATGGCGGCCGTTCGCGGTGCGCGCCGCAGCAGCTCCACCTCAGCGGACGCGGCGTCGTCGGCCATGAGCAGGCGCGGATCATCGGGGGCAACGCGCCGAAGCGCGGACGCAAAATCACCGATCCCGACGATCAGTGCCACGGGGCGTGCGATGGCATCGCGGGCAATCGCGTCGTGCAAGGCATCGGCAGTCGGTCCGAGTTCGCGCATCGTGCCAAGGACGGCAACCAGCGGCCGGCCCTGCCCGACCGCCTCAAGCAGATCCAGCGCGGCGCGCATCGACGGCGGATTCGCGTTGTATGCATCGTTGACGAGGATCGCGGTCCCGATTGGATCGACTGCCGCGCGCATCGAGGGCTGCGCCATGCGCGAAAGACCGAACTGCATCTGCTCGAGTGACACGCCGAAACCACGGGCCACCGTGACGGCAAGCATCGCGTTCCGCAGGTTGTGCGCGCCGCGGAGCGGGATGTGCAGCTCGCCGTCGTCGAAGGTGAGGGTGCCGCTTCCGTCCGGCTCGAGACGCCAGCGCAGCGGTTGCATGTGTCCCGCGTCGAGCCCAGCGACGACCACCTGCTGTTGGGCACCGGTAAGACCAGCGGCCACTTCCGGATGTGCCGCAGGCGCCACGACAACAGGCACGCCATCGGCCAGTGCAAGCTCCTCGCGGAGCACACCGGCGAGATCACCAAACCCCTCCAGATGCTCTTCCCCGATCGACGTGATCACGGTGACATCGGGAGCCATGATCCGGCGCAACCGCCCGATCTCGCCCGGGCTGTTCGTTCCCGCCTCGATGACGGCGACGTCGGCGTCGTCGGGAAGCGACAGGAGGGTCAGCGGGACGCCGATCTCGTTGTTCAGGTTCCCGACGGTCGCGTGCACGTCGTAGGCCCCGGCAAGCATCGCGGCAAGCATCGCCTTGGTGCTGGTCTTCCCATTCGACCCGCCGACGGCGATGACGGGCTTTCCCCATGCATCGCGGCGAAAATGCGCCAGTGCACCGAGCGCTTCACGCGTGTCGCGAACGATGTAGACGGGCACACCAAGGTCCACGGTCCGCGTGACATCGCTGACGACCAGGGCCGTCGCACCGGCGGTGACCGCCTGCTGGAGGAAATCGTGTGCATCGAATCGCTCGCCCTGCAGCGCAACGAACAGCGTGTCTGCCGCGATGGTTCGCGTATCGGTGCTGACCGTCGTGAATTCGCGGACGCCGCGAGGCAGCGGTGCGACGGCACAGGCAGCCAGCGCCGCTGCCACCCGGTCCATCGTCCAGAAGTGCTTGCCGCTGGCCGTGAAGTGCACATCACTGGCCACAGGTGTGCGAGCCATCGTCATCGACGCTCCGTCAGTTCTGCCACGATCTGCGCCTCGTCGAACGGGTAACTGGTGGTGCCGCGAATCTGATATGTCTCGTGTCCCTTCCCGGCCAGCAGCACGAGATCATCCGGCCCGGCGACCGCCACGGCGTGGGCGATAGCAGAACGCCGATCTTCCTCTCGCCACACGTCGACGCCGGGCATACCAGCCACGATGTCGTCGAGGATCCGCTCAGGATTTTCCGTGCGGGGATTGTCACTCGTGACGACACGGACATCCGCCAATGCGGCAGCCACTCGACCCATCTCCGGACGTTTGCCGCGATCCCGATCGCCGCCAGCACCGAACACCACAATCACTTTGCCACGTGCAAACGGGCGCACCGACTGCAGCGCGCGTTCGAGGGCATCCGGTGTATGTGCATAGTCGCGGAGCACTGCGGGTGCGGTGCACAGGCGTTCCAGTCGACCGGGGATCTGAGGCACGGTCGACAGTCTCTCCGCGATCGTATCGAGCGCCAGCTCGAGTGCGACGCCGACGGCAGCGGCTCCCACGGCATTCTCGACCTGAAAATCGCCGAGCAACGGCAGTTGCACCTTGACGGCAGCAGTAGATGGCGCGTGGAGCGTGAAACTGCTGCCACGTGGCGTGAACTCAGTGCGGCGTGCATAGACGTCGGCAACCTGTGCGCCGACTGAGAATCGGAGCCGGCGATGCGCGGTGGAAGGCAGCGCCGCCCATGCGGTGTCATCCGCATTGACGATCACGCTCCCCGCTTCGGTGAGCTGCGTGAGCAACAACGCCTTGGCGGCAAAGTACGCCTCCATCGACCCGTGGTAGTCCAGATGATCACGAGTGAAGTTGGTGAACAGTGCCGCGTCGAACTGGAGGCCCTCGAGTCGATGCTGATGCAGTGCATGCGAACTCGCTTCCATCGCGACCAAGGCGACACCTGCGTCGACGAGTTCGCGCAACACGCGCTGCAGCTCGATCGGCCCAGGGGTGGTGAGGCCGCTCCCGCCGGGATGCACGCGCCCCTCCGAGCCGACGAGCACCCCCAGTGTACCGATCGACGCAGCGGGGCGCGTGTCCGATGAGAAGAGATGGCGCAGCATGCTGGCGGACGTCGTCTTTCCATTCGTGCCCGTTACACCAATCAGCCGCAACGATCGCGCGGGCTGGCCGTACCACGCCGCGGCCGCAACGGCGACGGCACGACGCGAATCGCTGACGATGATCGCCGGCAGTGTCGTGGCGAGGGGATCACTCACGATCGCGGCAGCGACCTGCTGCGCTTCGGCGGTCGGCAGGAAGTCGTGCCCATCGCGCGCGCTGCCGCGGACTGCGACGAAGAGCCCACCGGACGTGGCGAGACGACTGTCGTCGGTGATGGATGTGACCGTATCCGGCAGCGGCCCACGCACGGCCACCAGCACGCCTGCGCGCTGCAGCGCATCGACCACCACGGCGGTCCGCACGGGCGCTGTCACTGTGCGCGGTGCAAGCGAACGATCGTGCCGGGCAGCGCCGGTGTGCCGGCGGCGGGAGACGTGCCGCCGCCGGCCGCGGTGTCCACGACGACGCGGAAGCCCTGCTCGTGCAGCGTCAGCAGCGCTTCGCGCAACGAGAGCCCGGAGACACGCGGAATCGCGCGCGGCGTGACTGGCAGCGCTGGCGCACTCTGGGCTCCTGGGGTAATGGCCATCAGATACGGAACGGCGCCGTCAGCTGCGTCGCTCCGCGGCCGACGCAGAGGTCGTGGCGCGACGGGCTCGGTGGCGATCAGCACCGAGTCGAGCAGTGAGTCCGGCATGAACGTCGGCGCCACGGCCTGCGCCGCAAGCTCCCGCCGATCGATCGACGTCCTCGAGGACGCGAAGGCCCCTTCGATCACCGCCTTCAGAATCGGCGCCGCGACCACGCCACCGTAGATCTGGCCCGATCGTGGACGGTCCAGCTTCGCGAGTACGACGAGTTGCGGCGAATCGGCCGGGAACAAACCCACGAAGCTGGCGGTGTAGTCACCCGAGTTGTAGCTGCCGTTGCGCAGCAACTTGGTAGTGCCGGACTTGCCTGCCAGTTCGAACTTGGTGAGCAGGGCGCTTTTCCCGGTGCCCTCAGTAATCGTGCGCTTGAGCACCTCGCGCATCGCGCGGGCGACCTCCGCGGAAAATACGCGCCGTACGACACGCGGCCGATGCTGCCAGCGCATCGATCCGTCGGGATTGTGAATCTCCTTGACGAGCGTGGGCTCCATCAGCAAGCCACCATTCGCGATTGCCCCGTACGCGAGCGCCAGCTGCAACGGCGTGACCGTCAGTTCATACCCCATCGCCAGCGACGACGGCGTGTACTGGTCCCAGCGGGCGAGCGGCCGCAGCCGACCTTGTGATTCTCCCGGATACGACACACCGGTGAGCGAGCCAAAGCCGAGATTGCGCAGCAGTTCATAGTGCGTCCGGTTGGGCATCCGGTCGCGGAGCAGGACAATGCCGATGTTGCTCGATCGCGCCAGGATCTCGGTCACACTCATGCGCGCGGCGACGTGCGCATCGGTGAGCGTCCGGATGCCCTTGTACTTCATGGTGCCACTGTAGGTGTCGATGACTTCGTCGGGGTTGGTCCGACCGTCGGCCATGAGCTGTGCCACCACGAACGGCTTCAGCGTCGAGCCTGGCTCGTAGGGATCCGTCAGCGCCGTCAACTTTGACGCAACACCCGCGCGCGTGCGACTTGCCAGGGCGATAATCTCGCCGGTACGCGGATTGAGGACGACGACATCGCCACCATCCGCCCCGTTGAGCAGCACGGCACGTTCGAGGGCTTCTTCTGCAATGTCCTGCAGATTGTAGTTGATCGAGAGGGTCACGTCATTCCCGGAAACCGGCGGAATGATCGGTGCATCGGGGCTTTCGAGCCGATCGCCGCGCCCGGTCCGGAGGAGCTGCCGCGAGCCGGTCACGCCTTGAAGCAGTGAGTCGAGCGACAGCTCAATGCCGCTGACCGCCCGCTCGCCGTCAAGCGCACCGACCACTGCGCGCACACCACGGGATTGCATGGTCATCGTCCGTGCCATCTCGTACTTCACATAGACGCCGCGCATCCCGATCATCGGGCTGGCGTCGGCCATCTGATACCTTCCCGGAAGATTGACCCACTTTCGCGAAGTATCGAGTGCGCGACGCGCGAAGACTGACGGTGCCTTCAGGCGCGTGAGCGTCCGCGCCAGCGTGGCGCGGTCAGCGCGGCGCACTTCGCGCGGAGCGATGTTGAAAGACACCATTCCGCGGCTCTCGACAAGTGGCGTCCCGTCTGCATCGAGCAGCCGGCCACGCGGCGCAGGCAGGCGTTCCAGCCGCGTCTGCTGACGCACGGCGAGTTGCGCCCACTTGCTGCCATTGATCAACTGAACCTGTGCCGCCTTGGCCACGATGGCGATGGCGAACAGCGCCACGCCCCACTCGAGGAGCGTGAACCGATCGCGGAAACCGCTCAGGCGTTCACGGAGTGACATGCGGCGCCTCCGGGACTGGCAGGTCGATGACCTGCGTTACCGATGGCCGACGCATACCGAGCGTCGCTTCGACGATCGGCCCGAGCCGGTTTCGGCTCGACGCCGAGAGAATGTCTGCCTCGAGCTTGATCACTTCACCGCTCATCTGTGTGCGTGTGCGCTCGATTCCGCTCAGATCGCGCTGCAGTGTTCGACCATAGTCGCGGCGTGCGATGACGCCGACCGCGACAATCAGGAAGCCGACAAGAAACAGGGCGACGGTCGTGCGCCCGCGGCGCTTCGGGGCTACGCGGCGCGCTGCCATATGCGAAGATGCGCGCTGCGGGCGCGAGCGTTGAGCGCAATCTCGCCGGCATCGGCGACAATGGCTTTGCGTGTATGCAGCAGGCCAAGCGCAACACCGTCACACTGACAGAACGGCGCGCGGGGGGGACAGGTGCAGGCAGTGCTCCAATCCCGAAAGGCGTGTTTCACGAGACGATCTTCACCAGAATGGTAGGCCATCACCAGAAAGACTCCGCCAGGCGTGAGCCGATCGCGCAGTACAGGCAGTGCGCGCGAGAGACCCGCCAGTTCATCATTCACCGCAATGCGCAGCGCCTGAAAGAGGCGTGCAAAGTCTGAGGGACCGGAGCGCGCCCCAAGCGTCGCGCGAATGGCATTCACAAAATCATCGCTGATCACGAACGGGCGCAAGGCACGGCGCTCGATCACCGTGCGCGTCAGTCGGTGGGCGCGGGGCTCATCGCCATACGCGCGAAAGGCGTGCAGCAGCGTGGCTTCGTCCTCGGAGTTCAGCCAGTCTGCGGCCGTCGAACCGCGCGCATCCATCCGCATGTCCAGAGGCGCGCCGATCCGGAAGGAGAATCCACGGGCGTCATCGTCGAGCTGGTGCGATGAGACACCGAGATCGAGCAGGATCGCATCGAAGGTCCTGTCGGCGAGCGCCGGCACTGTGTCAACATCCGCGAAGTTGCACTGAACGATGTCGAGCGCGCCCCGCGCGATGAAATCCGTCAGCCGTGCCGTCGCAACCTGCAGCGCTGCGGGATCGCGGTCGAGCGCGGTCACACGCTTGCCCGCCGCGAGCAGTGCCGCCGTGTGCCCGCCACCACCAAGCGTGCCGTCCAGCACCGTGCGGGCGTTGACACAGGCGCTCAACACAGCGCCGACCAGCACCGGGGCGTGGTAGGGCGTTGCGAAGGCGAGCGCGGTTGGCGGGACGGGTGCAGCGAGCATTGCGGCAGTCAGAAGGGAGCAATCACCGGCAATCTAGCGACGCACTGCAATCCTGCGGGCCACGGTGCGGAGTCGCGACGCACACGGCGGTGGAACGACGCAGCGCCCACCGCCTCGAGGACGGTGAGCGCTGTGTTGTTTCAGCCGGAACGACCTCGGCTCGGTGCCCGTGTCGCAACCCGGATCAGCGCCTTCGGCGCTGATCCGCCGGAGCTACGGCTTGCAGATCGCCTTCTCAGCCTGCTCAGCGTTCGGAATGAGCTGGCCGAGGAAGGTCATGTACTGTCCCGCGGCCTGCGGCGCGAAACGGCCACCGGCAGGAATGTTGACCTGTCCAACGGCGAACTGCTCCTTGGCTTGCCGGACGAGCGCGCAATTCTTGCCGTCCACGCCGGCCTTGAGGAGCGCCTGGCCCCGCTTGGTCGACACGACACCGACGAGGAATTTCGCCTGCTGGCGTCGCTCAGTTGCGGTCACGTTCGCATCGGCGAACGTGAGGAAGCTCAGCGCGGTCGCGTAATCCGCATCCGGCGTCTCGGGCTTCAGGTCGCGCTGCAAGGTGTTTCCGAGACCCAGCGCGACGTCACCCACGATCGTGCTGTCGGTGCCCTTTCGCGCAGCCGTGAGTGCCGCGATGGCGCTATCCGGCTGCTTCAGCTCGATGTAGAGCTGCGCCAGCTGCAGCTGACCCTTTTCGACATTCGCATCCAGTGCGAGCGCCTTCTTGAGGGTCGCGACCGCCTGCTGCGTCTGACCGGCGGCACGCTGCGTCTGCGCCGCAACCACCAACAGGCTGGCGTTCTCCGGGAACTTGGCGACACCCTTGGCGATCTCTTCTGCAGCCTTGGCTGGCTGGCTGTCGGCCGTATACGCCGCAGACATCCGGAAGAAGTAGCTCGTGTCAGCCATGGCAGTGTCGAGTGCGGCCAGCTCGGTACCGGTCCGCAACGCCGCCTTCGTCTCACGCGCGGCAAGTTCAACCAGGAACTGGGTCCTCATCAGCGCGGCGTCACCCGGGTTGTCCTCAACCGCCTTCCGAATGATCGGCAGCGCAACCCCAGGGTTGCCGGCACCGGCAATCGCCTTGGTCACGTCGTCCACCAGACGCGTGTTGGTTGGATCGGCCGCGATCAGGCCCGTGTAGGCCTGAATCATCTTGTTCGCGTTTGCGGTGTCGCGCGGGTTGGCGAGGTTGCGGCGACGGTAGATGTCACCGGCGATCGAGAGGGCCCGACGACTGCGCGAGTCGATCGCCAGGATTTCTTCGGCCATCGCAAGCTGCGCTTCATCCGTCGCCTTGGTTTCGAACATCGCATTGAGCAGACATGTACGCGCGATGACCGCCTTTGGGAAGAGTGCGATTCCTTCGCGAGCCGATGCCATGGCCTTGTCCCAGTTCTTGTCGCGCGCGGCGTTGACACAGTTGCGCTCGGGCACCAGCTGCTTCCGGGCCTCGACCAGCTCGGCGGCGATCAACTTCGCGGCGTCACCAGCCTTGGGCGCCGCCGCCAACGTCAGCGGCTGCGCGAGGGACGGGTCGCGAACGAGATGCAGGGTCGCTTCAATGCGCCACGCTTCTCCGTCGCGACGCACGGTACCCTGCACGAACTCGTCGGCGCGGAGCTGGCGACCGAGCTCGCGGGCGTCGTTCGAGGACAGTGGTTCATCCTTGCGATAGCCAGAGGCCTCGAGCACGGCGTTGATCTCCGTATTCGGGATCTGCCAGAGCTGCTTGTACGGCACCTCCGAGCCCATCCGGGAACGCACCGCGTCGGCCGCCTGCACACCCGAGTTCCCGGGCGTAGCGGTCCGGAACGTCAGCACCATCATCCGAGGCGTGTTGGGATCCGGTACACGGGCCACCTGCGCATCCAACGCGCAAGCCATACTGCCGGCGACGAGACCAAGCCACGCGATCTGAGCAATCGGAACGCTCACTGACGACCTCCACGATAGGTAGTGCCAATTGGGCTGCCGCGTCGTGCCGCAGCCCGATGATCTGCAGGTGGGCGAAGAGGGGTTCGAACCCCCGAC
>JANNVN010000108.1:0-2019 GCA_031414435.1 Gemmatimonadaceae bacterium | reverse complement strand
CGGAATACATCCCGCTGTCGGGACCCGTGACGCGCGCCACCTGTCCGGTGACGGGATCGGCGACGAAGAGGTGTGACGCCGTGCGCTGGGCTCCGCTGAAGTAGACGCCCCGAGCGCCCCAGGCCACGAATCCCGGAAGTTCGTCGAAGCCGGCCGTGATCGCGCGCACGGCGCCGCCGTCGGCGCTGACCACCGCGAGGCGGGAGTTCCGGAAGTAGTTCTCCCGCACCTCGCCCATCGCGCTGCTGAACACGAGCTGCAGACCGTCCGGCGACCAGTGCGGATCATTGTCTGCACCCGCCTGTGTGACGACCGGCCGGACGGAGCTGTCGGCGAGCGTGAGCACATGGATGTCCGCCGTGTTGCCCGCGACGGGATCAGGCACGGTCGTGGCACTGAATGCGATCCGCGACCCGTCGCGCGACCACTCGAATGCTCCGACGCTGAATTTCGGCGCCGCCGGCGTTCGGAGCGTACCTGTCTGCGGCGAATTCAGCGCCGCGTTGACATCAATGCTGTAGAGCGCCTGCATGGCGTAGTCGCGACGAACGACTTCGTATCCGCCGAGTGTGGTGTCGCGCGACTTTCGTGCCGCCGCAGTGGGGCTCGAGGTGAAGGCGATGGTGCTGCCGTCCGGGCGCCAGCCATACGCACCCACGTCACCCGCCACGTTCGTCAACCGGATGGGTTCGCCCCCGTCGATTGCCATCACATACAACTGACTCCGTCCCTCGACGCGGGTGCTGGTGAAGGACAGCCATTTCCCATCCGGCGACCACTGGACCTGGCCTGCCCCGACCTCGTGGCGCGTCAGTTGACGCGCCGCATTCACGCGCGTGTCATGGACCCAGATCTGCGGCACAAAGGCGTCCTTCCCCCAGTCGGTGCTGGTGACCACGTATGCGATCTGCTGACCATCAGGAGAGATGCGCGGTGAACCAGCCGCCTTCAGGGACAGCAAATTGTCGATCGAAGGCACCGTGGCGCCGGACTGCGCCGACAACGGCGCGGTGAGCATCGACAGTGCGAGGAATCGTCGGAGCATGGGCGGGGCCTGGTGGAGTTGTCGGCGGACGGACGATCGTTCAATTCACGGCGGTGCGTGCTGCGTCGTCACGGCACAGGCGGACGATTCAAGGCGGGCGGCGGCGTGTCAATGGCCTGCATCACGCGCACCCACTGCCGCCAGCCTTGCACCGAGAAACCAAGCAAGACGAGATACAGCAGCGCGGACAACCACAACTGCTGCTTGGGCAGCAACCAGAATCCGTAGATGGCGTTCACGAATACCCAGCAGGACCAATGCTCGATCTTCTTGTGCGTCTGCAGATACTGCCCGGACACACTCACCGCGGTGACCAGTGCGTCCATCATCGACTGCTGTGCACCGGTGAATGACATGCCCCAGCCGAGGAGCGCCGCCATCGGCAGGGTGGCAACCGTCCAGCCGATGCGCGCCCGAGTCGTGAGCCGTGTGATGGCCAGGTCGTCGTGATGCGTCGGGCCGGCGCGCAGCCAGGTCCACCACCCGTACGCCTGCATCGGGAGGTAGTAGAGCAGCTGCAGCCCCGTGCTCGACCAGAGATGCGATCGCCAGAACACGATGCCGTAGAGGATCACCGACGCGACCCCCCAGGCCCACGTCCAGATGTTGTTCCGCACCAGGAGCCACACGTTCACCAGCGTAGCGATCGCCGCGGCCACTTCCATCGCCGAGAGTTCGTGCAGGATCCGCTGCCAGTCGATCACGACGCCTCACAGTGAAAGAGCAGCGACAGCGGCGCTCCGCTGGTCGGATGCACCGGCTCGTCGAGCTGTGTCACCCGCAGCCCCGCGAGGGCGAACTCCCGATGCCACGATCCCAGCGTGCGGTAGTACCACGGCATTGGTGTGCGGAATGGGACGGCAAAGGCATCGAAGGCTTCCGTCCGCCATTCACTGCGATACGGGCCGTCGCCTTTGGTGCTCCACGCGTGCACGGTCTGCACCAGGAGCACGCCGGCGGGTTCGAGGCGCGCG
>JANNVN010000107.1:0-12210 GCA_031414435.1 Gemmatimonadaceae bacterium | reverse complement strand
TGGTCGTACAGTCCGCGGTTCGCGAGATGGTCGCCTTGCACGATGGGAATCGCAGCGAGGCGGCACGTCGGCTCGGTATCTCGCGGTCACGGCTGCACCGCCTGCTGGGCACCGACGGCGAGTCGCCGTCGATGGATGAGGAATGATCGACATGCCAACCGGAGAATCTCTCGCGATCGCCACGCGCCTGGCCGAAGTGGAAGCCATGGTCACGCGCGGTGCGTGGTCTGACATTCGGGACACCCTGGCCGCTGGCTCGGCCACGGTGGCGTCGAGCGTCGAACTGAGTGCGTTCTATGGCGAAGCGCTGCTCCGCCTCGGGCAGCCGCGAGACACGTTCGCGTGGCTCCGCCCGCGCCTCGATGGGTTTGCCAAGAGCGCCAACGTCCGGGCGTGGATGCGGACGGTCAACCTCGCCGGCGCGGCGGCGTTCGAGCTCGGACAGATCGACGATGCTGAAATGCTCTTCCAGATGGCGCTCGAAGGCTCGAATCGGATCGGTGATCATCTCACCGGTGGTCGGGCACTCAACAACCTCGCGCTGGTCGCCAGCATGCGCTGCGATTGGACTGCGGCGATGCGATACTACACCCTGGCGATGCCGGCGTACGAACGGTCGGCCTCAGTGCGCGGATTGGCCGAGTGCAGCCACAACATTGCTGCGACGCTGCTCGAGTCGGGTGATCTGGAGCTGGCCGAGGAGTGGGAGCGCCGCGCGATGGAACTGGCGCAGGAAACTGGCAATGAACGATTGCGCGCGTTCGCACTCGGCGGTCGTACCGAGATACTGCTGCGCAGGCGCGACTTCGCGCTGTCGATTGCGATCGGTCAACAGGCGGTTGCGGCCTTCCGCGAGCTGCACGACCAGTCCTCCGAAGCGCATGCCCTGCGACTGATCGGACAGGCCGCGCATGCGCAGGGGCGACTCGATGCAGCGATGGAAACCCTCACCAGCGCCATTGCGCTGGCGGAGTCATCGTCGGTCATTCGGATTGTCGCTGAATGTCATCTCGCGCGGGCGCGTCTGCATATCGATCTGCAGCGCGACGATGCGGCGCGGAATGATCTCGAGGCAGCGCTGCGGGACTTCAGTGCACTGGGCTCGCAGGCGAAACACTTGGAGGTCGCGCGCATCCTCGCGTCATTGCCGCCACGCCGCGAGGCAACAGGAGCGTAAACACTGAAGGAGAGCGGCGTCCGGGCACCGACTGCCGCCGCTCCCCTGCGACACGCATCAGGTGTCAGGCCGGTGTCCCGACGCCCACAGTCTTCTCAACCATACGCAATCCGCGATGCGCCAAATTCGCCAGCGGGTACGCCCGAGCCTTCAGCGCATCCATGGAAGGCGAGGAATTGGCCGGCCGCGGTGTAAAGCCGAGCGGCCCAAGGCGCTTCCGCAGGATATGGTTGGTCAGCAGTGCCTTCTTCCACCGCGAGGTCTCGTCGTTGTGGAAGAAGACCGACAGCGTGATCGACGCATCACCGGGGCCGTTCTCGACATAGTGACCGCCAAGGAAGGGGATGTGCACGCCCTCACCTGGCGAGACCACGAATTTGTGCGCAAAGCGGTCTTTGTCGTCGTGCCATTCCATGCGGCGATCCTCTCCCGCCATGCGCGATTCGTACGCAGACGACTCGAACACTTCCTCGTTCCACGGCTTGAAGATGGCAATCTTCTTCGTGCCACGGAACTGCAGCAGGTAGTTCGAGAAGCGGTCAAAGTGAAACGGCGTGATCGCGCCCGGTGACGCGATGAACAGCCACATCTCGAGATCGGTCGGCTCACTGCCGGTGCCCTGCTTGCGCATCACTTCACCGATGTCACGGGTGACGATGCGAGCCAGGTCCTTGAATTCGGGGTGCGTTTCCGGCTTGCGCACCGCGATGTATGAATTCGAGGTGCGGATGTTCTCGATCGTTTCCTCGATGCTGAGGCCGTTCTTGTACTCGAGGTGCGCGGTGTCCATGTTGACGCCACGGTCTTCGAGCTTGCGCGAGTACATCACCTGATCGGGCGGTAGCTCCGGCAGGACCTTGGCCAGCGTTGGTAGCGATACCGACGGATGGTCGATCAGCCCATGGCTGAACTGAAACGGAACGCGGTCGAGATGGCTCGAGTCGATGTCGGGGCCGACGAACATTGGCATCTGCGGAACTCCTTCAGGTGGATCAGGACGCTGAATCAGTACAGACTGGTCAGAGCCGCCGGGGGTAACGGGAGCAGCCACCGACAGGCCGCGGGAGCTCGCGTGGGGCCCGGCGCGACTGTGTGTCAGCCCCAAGCCGCGGCGTGCACCGCCCGCGTCGCCGGGTATTTTCTTGTCATGCGACTGCCACGACTGCACCTCTTCGAGCTCGAAGACCAACCGTGGTTTCCCGACCTGTTGCGTCGCGGGTTGACGGACTATCTGGCGACGATCACGGCGCGAACCGCACCCTATGCACCTGTGGTCGCCCCGCTGGCGGCGCTGCTCGCTGAGCAGCCGACGCCTCGCATCCGGGACTATTGCTCCGGCGGCGGAGGCCCCTGGCTGCAGCTGCTGCCGGCGCTGCGAGCCGCGGCCCCCGAGGTGCGGCTCGAACTGACCGACGCGTTCCCGAACATCGCGGCATTGGAGCACTTTCCTGTCGGAGCGCCCGTCTCGTACCGTCGAACACCGCTGCGTGCCGCGGACGCCTGGCCAGGCGACGCGACGCTGGCCACCTTCTTTTCATCATTCCATCATTTCCGCCCGACGGCCGCGCGCGAAATCCTGCGGCAGGCGTGCGTTACGAAGACGCCGATTGCGATCTTCGAAGTGACGCAGCGCTCGATGGTGGCGCTGGCGATGATGTGCATCGTGCCGGTCGCCGTGCTGCTGCTGACGCCGACGATCCGGCCTGTCCATTGGTGGCGGCTGTTGTTCACGTATCTGCTGCCGATTCTGCCACTCGCCGTCCTGTGGGACGGTCTGGTTTCCTGCCTTCGAACATATCGCCCCGATGAACTGCTGGCGCTGGCGGAGACGATTCCCGACTCCGGAATGTCGTGGCGTGCAGGCGAATGGCGCGCCGCGGGGCAGCCGCTGCCGGTGACGTATCTGATCGGCGTTCCATCCTCGGCGAGCGGTATGGTGTAGTCGGGTCGCTCGTGAGTCGCGGCGATGCGCGTGGAGGGCCGTGTGAGCAGGATTGCAGTCATGTAGTTTCGACACATGCGAATCTCCATCCGGTCGTGGTCTCAGCCGGCGCTGACCGCGCTGCTGCTCGTCCTGCCGTGTGCGGGTGCTGCCGCTCAGCAACGCGACACGCTCTCGCGCCCCAAGGTCCTCGTCCTCGCTACCGGTGGCACCATCGCCGGCGTTCAGGACGCTCCCGGGACACTCGGTGACTATCGCGCCGGCACGCTGAGCGCCGAGCAAATTCTGGCCTCGGTGCCTACGCTGTCGAAGTTCGCTCGGGTCGAGACGGAGCAGTTCTCGAATGTGGCCAGCCCGTACATCACCCCCGCACAATGGGTCGCGCTCTCGCGCCGGATCGACGAGGCGTTCCGCACACGCCCGGATCTGGCCGGCGTGGTCGTCACGCATGGTACCGATCGGCTGGAGGAGACGGCCTTCTTCCTCTATCTCACGGTGCACTCCGACAAGCCGGTGATCGTCGTCGGCGCGCAACGTCCGGCCACTGGCATCAGTCCCGACGGTCCGATCAATCTCCTCTCGGCGGTTCGCACTGCCGCATCCCCGCAGGCAACAGGCAAAGGGGTGATGGTGGTGATGGATGACCGCATCATCTCCGCACGCGAAGCGCGCAAGCTCTATCCCCGGAGCGGTGGATTCTCCGGCGGCGAAATGGGGATGCTCGGTGTCGTCAGCGGTGATGGTCCGGAGTTCTTCTTCGCGCCGACGCGCAAGCACGGTGCGGCCAGTGAGTTCGATCTCTCAACCGTGACGACCCTCGGCGACGTCGATCTGGTGTACGCATATCCCGGTGGCACGGGGCGCAGCTATGACCGCAAGCCGGATGGGGTGGTCGTGTCGCGCACAGGCTTCACCTGCGCCGAGTCGGCGTCGTATCAGACGTTGGCGCGCAGTGGTGTGGTGGTGGCGACCGTCTTCACCAGTGGTGAGGACGTGAGTGAGCCTCCGGCACCCGGCGACAGCGCATCGAGTGGCATGCGCCGATCATGTCCGGCGCTCGACAGCGCCGGCTTCTTTCGCGACAAGTGGGTGCCGACTGTGGCCGTCCAGCACCTGACGCCGCAGAAGGCGCGGATCCTGCTGATGCTGGCCCTGACGAAGTCGCGTGATCCGCGCGAGATCCAGCGGTACTTCAACACCTACTAGAGATCGACCACGCGTCGCGCGAAGGGCGGCACCGGCGTCGGCGCAGGGTCGCGGCGGGATGGGGGGCGTTGACGCGGCGTTCCCCTCTTTCCCGCGTCAGTGGCGGGGGGAGCGGTCACCTCGCGCAACCCTTTCCCGGGTCGCCCTGTCCGAGGGGTGCACGAGGCCACGTCGGCCATTGACTACGCAACCCCGCCTCCCGTGGACGACCAACAGCTGATCGCGCAGGTGCTGGCCGCCGACCCGAGGGCGGAGCGCGAGTTCTACGACCGGCATGTGGACAAGGTATATCGCCTCGCATTTCGCCTCGCCGGCGACGATGCGCTGGCGCAGGATTTCACTCAGGAGACGTTCGTCCGCGCCTTCGACCGGCTGGCGCAGTATCGCCGCGAGGCGGCGCTGTCGACCTGGATCTGTTCGATCTGTGTCACCGTGTCACTCAACGGCCTCCGGTCGCGAACCACGCGATACAAGCGTGAGGCCGGATACGATGAAGCGCTGACGTTCGCGATCACGTCACGCGAGTCTGAGCCGGATCTCAAGGTGCGGATGCAGCACGCGATTGATGCACTGCCCGACGGATACCGCACGGTATTCCTGATGCACGACGTCGAAGGCTACACGCACGAAGAGATCGGCCGGGTGATCAACATCGAGGTCGGGACGAGCAAGTCACAGCTCTTTCGCGCGCGTCAGAAATTGCGTGTTGCGCTGGCTGAATTCGAAGGAGAATGGGCATGACGGACGAGATGCACGAAGACGAGACGCCGTTGGGCGTTGCCGAGGCGAATGCGGCGGCAGCCTATCATGCGCCTCCCGACGCGGTGCCGCGCGATGCGATGTGGCAGGCGATTCAGGCGCGGCGTGCACGTGGCAGTGCGCTGAGCCAGGCCCCGCTGCCGATAGTGGCCGCGGCGCCGCCGGTTTCGGTCGCACACACCACGCGCGGTGCGCTGCGACGGCTGCCACGATGGGTGGCAGCGACAGGTGCCGCCGTCGCTGCTGCCGTTGCGGTTGCAATCGTGATGCCCCGTGTCGTCACAACACCGGTGACCACCGTGGCCGCACTGGCAGACAGTGCCGCGGGGGCCGTAGCGTGGCGCGTGGCGAGCACTGAGCACTTCGGGGCGGCGGAGAGCATGCTCACAACGCTGTCGTATCCGAGTCGGGCGCAGGGCGATGCGCAGTTGTCAGCCTGGTCGCGGGATCTGCTCGAGAGCACGCGCCTGCTGATGGATTCGCCGGCAGGCCGCGATCCGAAACGGCGACTGCTGCTGATGGAACTGGAACTGGTGCTGGTGCAGCTCGTCGAATCCGGTCCGACGATGCGCGCCGAGGACCGGAGTGTGATGGATGACCTGATGTCGCGATCGGCACTCTTGCTGACTCGCATTCGGACCACAGTGCCGGCCAGTGTCTCGGCCGAATATCAATAGAAACGGAGAGAAGACTCATGACATGGCTCATTTCGGTGTTGCTCGCCGCGCAGGTGGCAACGCCAGCGACCCCACGAACGGCGCCCGTTGCGATGTCGGCGCCCGTTGCGATGTCGGCGCCCGTTGCGATGTCGGCGCCCGTTGCGATGTCGGCGCCCGTTGCGATGTCGGCGCCCGTTGCGATGTCGGCACCCGTTGCGATGTCGGCGCCCGTTGCGATATCGGCGCCCGTTGCGATGTCGGCGCCGGTCTCGATGCCGGCAAGCGCGAGCGCCGCGTGGAACAGCGAAGCAGATCCCGCAGACTCGGTGCTCCGTGCCGCCAGCGCGCGGATGGCACGCGGCGACTATCTCGGCGCGGCGGAGTTGTTTCGCTCCGTCACACGTCGTTTCCCGACATCGATGCGCCTGAGCGAGGCGATGTACTACGAAGCGTTCGCGCTCTATCGCGCCGGAGAACTGTCGGACGCCCGCGCAGCGCTCGACCTGCTGCGATCACGATTCCCGCAGCAGGCGGCACGTGGTGATGCCAACGCGCTGCGCACCAGAATCTGCGGTGAACTGGCGAAGGAAGGCGATAGCGCGTGCGCCGAAGAAGTGACGCGAGTGTCAGTCGCCGCCGGGTCGCCATCGTCGCCGCGGACGCCGCGCGCGCCCTCGTCGGACGGGGGCGGTCAGTCTGGGTCATCGCGGAGCGGCGCAGAGTGCCCCGATGGCGACGACGATGACGAGAATGATTCACGGATCGCGGCCCTGAATGCGCTGCTGCAGATGGACGCCGATCGCGCGATGCCAATCCTGACCACTGTCCTCGCACGCCGTGACAAGTGCTCCGAGCGGCTCCGGCGGAAGGCCGTGTTCCTGGTCTCGCAGAAACAGTCGAGGGAATCGGCGAATATTCTCCTCTCGGCGGCAAAGAACGATCCGGATGCGGAAGTGCGCCAGCAGGCCGTGTTCTGGTTGTCGCAGGTGCGCGACCCTCGGGCGGTGGACATGCTGGTGGACGTGGTGACTGGCAATGGTGAACGCGCGCTGCGTGAACGAGCCCTCTTTGCACTCTCGCAGCACTCGAGCGCTGCAGCTGGCGCAGCGCTTCGAACGTTTGCCGAGAACGAGCGGGAACCCACCGAATTGCGCGAGAAGGCGATCTTCTGGCTCGGGCAGCGCGCCGGCACCGATCAGGCCGAGTATCTCCGTGGACTGTATCGCAAGGTGGGTGATGCGGAACTCCGTGAGCGGATCCTGTTTGCGCTGTCGCAGAAGCGGGGCAACGGCAACGAAGCCTTCATTCTCGGCATCATCCGCGATCCGAGAGAGTCGGCGGAGCTGCGCAAGAAGGCCATCTTCAACCTTGGGCAGATGGGCGGAGAGATCGGGCAGCTTTCCGGGCTCTATGCATCGCTGGATGATCGCGAACTGAAAGAGCAGGTGATCTTCGCGATCTCGCAGCGTCGTGAAGGTGCGGCGCTCGACAAGCTGATGGACATCGCGAAGTCCGATCCTGATCGTGAACTGCGCAAGAAGGCGATCTTCTGGCTGGGGCAGTCACGTGATCCGCGGGTGACGGCGTTCCTGACGGAGCTGATCAACCGATGAGCGCGCGTGTGATGGGTCTCATCCTCGCGGCTGGCGTGCTCATGGGCGCACCGCTGCGGGCGCAGGAATCGATTGCGCAGGCGGTCCGTCGCGTCGGCACCGGGACGCTGCGGTTCCAGTTCAAGGCGCGAGCGGGGGTCTGTGGCAGTGGGCAGTCCATGAGCTTCTACACCCGCGGCAATCGCGGGCGAAATGGTGAGTGGGAATCGGAATGCGAGCCCGGCCCTGTGCGTGTGGCGCTCGACCTTCGCGACGGCGCACCAGCGTCGGTGCGGTACTACATCGGTGGGCGATGGGGCGCGATGGGTGACGCCAGCGATGTGGGTACGGTTGCCGCGTCGGATGCCGGACGCTGGTTCATCCGACTCGCGGAGACGGGAGAGGGAAAGGTGGCGCGGGAAGCGATCACGGTCGCCACACTCGCCGATTCTTCCTCGATCTGGCCGACGTTGCTGCGGCTGGCGAAGGATACCGGGAGGCCGGTCGAGCTGCGGAAGAGTGCGGTCTTCTGGCTCGGGCAGGCAGCCAGCGACGCCACCGGTGCGCTGAACGGGCTGGCCGAGGATGAGAACGGCGACGTGGAAGTGCGGAAGCAGGCTGTGTTTGCGCTGTCGCAGCGGCCGAACGGCGAGGGGGTGGATGCGCTGCTGGCGATCGCGCGTGGAAAACTCGATCCGCGGATCCGGAAGCAGGCCATCTTCTGGCTTGGGCAGAGCGGGGATACGCGGGCGGTGTCGTACTTCGAGGAAGTGCTGACGAAGCCGTAGCGCGGGCTGGGCGGTTGTGATGACTGGAGTTCGCAGCAATGATACAGATCGCCGTCTCTCGATCGCCCAGTCGCCGCCAGCTGGAGGCACCACAATGCCGCCACGAAGGACCCCGCTCACGTTCGCACAGGTCGCCAGGCTGGCCGGCGCACTGCCGGACGTCGTGGTCAGTACGAGCTACGGCACCGATGCGCTCAAGGTGAAGGACAAGCTGCTCGCCCGGATGTGGGAGGACGGCACCACGATGGTCCTTCGCCTGCCGTTCACCGTGCGCGATCACCTCATTTCGGCCGAACCGGAGCGGTACTTTCTGACCGATCACTACAAGGCGTATCCGTACGTACTGGTGCGGTTAGCGGCGGTCACGGCGGGCGATCTGACCCCGCTGCTGGAGGAAGGGTGGCGGCAGGTGGCGCCGAAGCGGCTCGTGACCGCGTTCGATCAACGCGCGAAACCGGGCCCGCGGCGGGCGTAGAGCGAGGAGGCTGATCGCGTCTTCAGCCGATGGTGCAAGCGGTCGCCCCGTGCTGCGCTTGCAGCCGACTGGGTCGGACGATAGCGTGGATGACGGGTCGCTGCATGCCACGGTCATTTCTACGGGAGCACACGATGCACCTCGGAGCCTTCTCCATCAGCCTTGCCGTCACGGACATCGAAGCATCGAAGGCGTTCTACGAGAAGTTCGGATTTACGAAGCTCGGCGGTAACGAGGCACACAAGTGGCTGATCCTGAAGAACGGCGACACCGTCATCGGGCTGTTTCAGGGGATGTTCGACAAGAACATTCTGACTTTCAATCCCGGGTGGGACAGCAGCGCGCAGAATCTGGCCGAGTTCACCGATGTGCGTGAGCTGCAGCGACAGTTGAAGGCGCAGGGGATGCAGTTTTCAACCGAGGCCGACGAGAGCACGAGCGGGCCGGCGAGTTTTGTGGTGATGGATCCAGACGGGAACTCGATTCTGGTCGACCAGCACCGGTAAGCCGATTGACACCGCGCCGCTCGCGTCGCGTCAGATCCGCGTTTCCGCCGTCCGCGGATAACTGATCCCCATACTCTCACCCATCTTCACACTCAGCCCCGCCTTCCAGCGCGGCGTGAACAGCACGTACTGCGAGGGAAAGAGCATCACCACGGTCGAGCCGAGCAGGAAGCGCCCCATCTCGTCGCCCTTCGCGAGCGCCACGCTGTCGTCACCGTAGTGCCACTCGCGAGGTGCCTCGGAACGCGGCGGATTCACCACACCGTGCCACACGGTGGCCATGCTGCCTACGATCGTCGCACCCACCAGCACCATCACGAACGGCCCCTGCTCGTTCTCGAAGACACACACCACGCGCTCGTTGCGGGCAAAGAGTCCGGGGACGCTGCGCGCGGTATCCGGGTTCACCGAGAACAGGTCGCCCGGTACGTAGATCATCCGCGTCAGCCGCCCATCGATCGGCATGTGAATGCGGTGATAGTCCTTCGGGCTGAGATAGATCGTGGCGAAGGTGCCGTCGGTGAACTGATCGGCCAGCGTCTCGTCACCGCCGACCAGCGCGGTGGTGGAATAGTTGTGCCCTTTCGCCTGCAGCACCTGATCGCCTTCGATCGTGCCGCACTGACTGATGGCGCCGTCCACCGGGCAGACGAAATCCGCCGTCGCAATTGGACGGGCGCCGGGCTTCAGTGCCCGGGTGAAGAAGTCATTGAAGGTCTCATACCGCGCCGGATCCGGTTCCGCGGCTTCCTTCATGTTGACGTGATAGCTGTTCACGAACCAGCGGATCAGCCCCGTGGTGGCTCCCCCCGCCTTCGCCGACGCGATGCGGCCGGCGAGGGTGGTGAGTGCCTGCTTCGGGAGCAGGTACTGGAGGGCGGCAGACGGAGACATCGGCATGGGTGAGCGTCATGATAGTCAGTGCGGCCGCTGGAAGCACCGCGGATCGGGGGGGCCGGCCGTCGATGACAACCACCCGGCCAGATGCCGGCGCCGACACGACATGCCGACACGACATCGGGCGGCGCTCTCCAGCAGCTCGCCGGCCCAGCGGTGCCTGGCTCTTCCCCACGGTCTGCGCGCCCAATCCGCTGCCCGGATGCGGCGACGTGCATCCGCGGACCCGGAGGTAGTTTCCTGTCCGGAGACGGTTCTCGTTCCTTCCAGCACCCAATATGAGCCCTGACCTCAACGGCAGCCCGCCGCCGCTCACACACGTGGGGCAAGTCGATCGCCGTACGCGTGCACACCGGCTGGTCGTCATCGGCGTCTGCGCACTCCCGGTGCTCACGGCGCGACTGATCGAACTCCGATCCTTCGAGCGCATGCAGCTCCTCGAGACGACCAGCGAGACGTCGGCCAGCGTGAGTCTGGGCGACATCGATCGCGATGGCGATCTGGATGTGATCCTCGCCAAGGGGCGCCACTGGCCGCTGCGTAATCTGGTGCTGCGTAACGACGGCCACGCGAAATTCACGACCGAGGCGATTGGCGACTCGGCCGATCGCACCTACACGGCGGCACTGGCGGACCTGAACGGCGACGGCACGCTCGATCTCGTCGTCAGCAACGATCGGCCCGATGCGAAACTCGTCTATCTCAGTGATGCCTCGGGTCACTACCGCGCGGCGGGGACATTCGGCAAGCCGGAATGGTCCACGCGGTATGTCACCGTCGCGGATCTGAATGGCGACAAGCGTCCAGACATCATCGTCGCGAACCGTAGCAGCAATCCGGCCGCCCCGCGTCCGAGCTTCGTCTGCCTGAACGACGGAGCCGCAAACTTTCCCCTCTGCAATCCGCTGCCGACGCAATCCGCCACCATCATCGTTGCGTCCGATTTTGATGGTGACGGCACCACGGATCTGTTCGTGCCGCATCGTGATGGCGGGCAGAGCGTGATGCTCTGGAACGATGGGGCCGCGAGGTTCACGAGCATCGCAGAGCCATTGGGTCCGGCGAGCGTTTCGGTGCGGGCGGCAGCGGCTGGCGACATCGACGGTGATGGCAAGCCGGATCTGGTGCTCGGTGACCTGACCACGAAACGGATCCTGGTCTTCCGCAACCTGGGATCGCGGCGGTTTGCAGATCCCGTTGAGATCAGCACCGGGGCACTCGAGGCTGGCGCGATCGCCATCGGAGATCTGAACAAGGATCGCGCACTCGATATCGTGGTTGGTGCTGCCGAAGGACCCGGTACGATCTTCTTCAACACCAGCCGTGGTGCACAACTGGGTTTTTCATCGATCCGCTGGAATGATGGCAAGGGTACCGTGTACGGCGTTGCCATCGGTGATCTCGATGGTGATACCTGGCCCGACCTTGCGGTGGCACGATCGGAGGCGCCGAATGCCATCTGGTTCAACGGGCCGGCCGCGAAGAAATAAACGGATGTGCAGCGTGCTGCACGATGCTATGCACGATGCTATGCACGATGCAGTCAGAGCTGATTGGCAGGCCTATTCTCCATCGCACCGGAACGAACATGTCACGTATCTCTCGCAGCCTCGCGTCGCTTCTCCTTCTCGCTGGCGTGACGAACGCGCTGCGCGCTGATCCGTATCTGCGCCAGCCGGTTGATGTCGAGCACTATCGCTTTGTCGTGCGACTCTCCGACAGCACCGACCGTATCGACGGGGAAGCTACGGTGCGTCTCCGCCTCCTGAAGGCGGACCTCGGTCAGGTGTCGCTCGATTTGGCCGGGATGACACCGGCACGGCAAGGACGAGGCATGCGTGTCAGTGCGGTCATGCGAGGTGGCAAGGCCCTCGTCTTTCAGCACGCCGCCGACCGGCTGGTGATCACACTCGATGGCGCGGGGCCCTCAGGTACGATGATCGAGCTCGTCGTCCGCTACACCGGTATTCCCGCCGACGGCCTGCAGATCAAGCCGACCCCTCTCGGTGATCGAGCCTTCTTCTCCGATAATTGGCCGGACAAGGGACATCACTGGCTGCCGATGATTGACCACATCGCCGACAAGGCGACGATGGAGATGGATGTCACGGCGCCGTCGCACTACCAGGTGATCTCCAACGGGTTGCGGGTCGAGGAGACGGACGATGCCCGTGGCACACGACGAACGGTCTGGCGCGAGTCGGTGCCG
>JANNVN010000106.1:0-2292 GCA_031414435.1 Gemmatimonadaceae bacterium | reverse complement strand
GTGAGGGGCGGCACCTGCGGGTGGCGCGGGTGCCGCGTTTTGGTGCTGGGGGGTGGGTGAGAATGGTGCGTGGAGGACGGGTTCCGGATGCGATGCTCACGACTGAGCGGCATGGCGGGTCGCGCGAGAAGACGCCGACGGCCTTGCCATCTGTACACCAGTCAGGGTACACTCCGGAGGTTCGTCGTGGGCTTCACCGACGTGAAGCATCTGGTCCTTGCCTGTCTCGATGCAGGCGCGTTCGCGTTCGCAATCCGCGAGCACATGTCCGAGAAGAACCTGCTCGCGACGGGTGCGGTGACGGTCGAGCAGGTGCGTCGAATGATCGGACGGTGCACCGGACTTCAGTACAGGGCTTTGCCGATGACGGAGGATCCGGATACGCTCAAGCACGAGTTGAGGCCGGTCATTGACGGCAGGCAGTGGTTCATCCGCTTGAAGTGGGCTGGAAACGAAGTTCGGGGTGCAGTCGGCCGCCGCGGCATCCCGCCCGCCAGCGTTGGCAATCCTCGCAATACCTCTGGTATTGCTGCGGTTTCCGCCTTGTCGGACGGGCGCCCCGACGACCTTTGTGCTACCCCAACTTCATTTCCGGCCCACTAGTTCGTGAAGAGTCCTGATGATCTCGTGATGTTCATCAGCGTCCACCCAAGTACGCACTGGCGCGCAGGGCGTCGTTCACTGTGACCGGTGAGGGATCGTGCATGGCAACACGGACACGCAAGACTTCAGCGGTGCGCCCGGCGCCCGCCCCATCACGTAGTGCGACACCCCGAGCGCCGGCGCGGATTCTCAGGGCCGGTGATACGGGCCGTGCGCTCTGTCCGCATTGCCGGGCGATGCGTGCCGTGGTGTATCACTATCGCTCGGTCTACCTGACGAAAACGAAGGTGACGGTGCCAAACGTGCTGGTTGGTGTCTGCGTGGATTGCGACCGGACTATCGTACTCCCGGCGCAGTCCACGCCGCGGATCAAGGAGGCACGCGAACGGGTGACGCGGGAGCAGAATGCGCGGATTCCGCTTGAACTGGAGGACCGCCTCAACATGCTGGCGCACTCGCTCGACATCCGGCCGGAGCCATTCAAGGGAGCGCTCTGCCGGTACGTGCTGGACCGTGTCGTGCGGGACGCGCGATTTGCGGAACGCGTGTGGGCGCTGGCTGGCAGTGCCGGGGCGAAGGGGACGCCGGGAGGCCGGGTGAAGTTCCGCGCGGATGCAGGGCTGCCCAGGGCGGCGAAGGCGGCGGCAGCGGCGGCCGGGATCGGGGATCTCTCGTCGATCCTGCGGGGCGGGATTCTGGCGGTGGATGGAATGCGGTCGGAGGCTCGGGAGCGGGTCGCGATGGAGCATGACCTGCGGGTGCTGGCGGCGGGGAGTGGGGCTTAGAACAGCGCACGCAGATACGTAAGCCATGCGTCATGCGGCCTGGTGAACGGCGGAGCGATATGACACCTTCTGTGCTGAACTCAACCAAGGTGCAGATGACCGACGAGCAGATCCGCTACGGCTGGCAGTCCGACTTCGCCGAGTTCAGGGAGACACCACCCAGCGTCATTCGCGAGCGTCTCTCTGCCTTCGTCACCGACGCATCGAAGGAGCAGCGTCGTGCGTGGGCCGATGCGATCCCGCCGCTGCAGGGCGAGGTCAGCAAGTCCATCGTGACCAACGAACTGGCCCGCGACTATTCGGCCATCCTTGAATACATGCTTCCGATGGAGTCGCGGCGGCCCGACGTCATTCTGCTGGTCGGCGGCAGCGTGATGATCGTCGAACTCAAGGGAAAGACCTACCCGTCACAAGCCGATCTCGACCAGGTAGCGGCGTACGCCCGCGACCTGCGGAACTACCATCGCGAGTGCGCGGGGCGCGACGTGCATCCGGTGCTGGTGCCTACGCGCGCCCGTGGCGATCTGGGCATGCAGGAGGGTGTTCGTATTGCCGGACCAGACGCCATTCATGCGCTCGTCGCCAGCCTGACTGCCCAGGAACCACGGTCAAGGATCTCTCGCGACGCATTCCTTTCCGACGAAGCGTATTGCCCGCTCCCAACGCTCGTGCAGGCCGCTCGCGAACTGATGTTCTCGGGCACGCTGCGTACCATCGACCGTGCGCGCGCGGCAACCCAACCCGCACTCGATGAAATCAGCCGGATCGTCCATCAGGCGCATCTCACGAAATCTCGCCATCTCATCCTCTTGACAGGAGTTCCCGGCGCGGGGAAGACCCTGGTCGGCCTGCAGACGGTGCATGCCAGGTACCTGGACGACCTCGCGATCGCGCGTGACAACGG
>JANNVN010000105.1:0-1507 GCA_031414435.1 Gemmatimonadaceae bacterium | reverse complement strand
GTCAGGCGCCGGTTCGCGGCCACACCCGTCAGGATCTGGAACTTGCGGTCCGGCCAGATGACGATCAGTGAATCCACCACCGTGTCGCGGCCCAGGCCGAAGTGCAGTCGCTGGTCCACCGACGACTGGAACCCCCGGGTTGGACTCTGCTCGAGCAACTGCCGGCGGTCGCCCTGCACCGCGAAGACTTTCGCGCCGACACCCGCAGTGTTCCTGCCGGTGCCCTGCAGCGCGACCGTGAGGTATGCGTTGCCGGTACGTTCGCGCGACCGGTTCCGGTAGATGGAAACAGGCGCATCGTAGTTGTTCACGACGAGATCCAGCGCGCCATCGTTGTTCAGATCGACGTACGCGCTGCCATTGGAGTATCCCGGTCGCTCGAGGCCCCATGCCTTGGCCACGTCGGTGAAATGCAGATCACCATCATTCCTGTAGGCGTGATTCACCACGGGCACCGTTGGCATCTGCTTCAACAGCGGCAGATTTTCGCGCGTCACGCCATTGGCCAGCGACGCCTGTACGGTCTCGTTTCCGACGTAGTTGATGTAGTCGAGATCGTTCGGCCGGCGAAAGATGCCGCTGGTGACGAACAGATCCTTCAGGCCATCATTGTCGAGATCAGCGAAGAGCAGCGACCAGGTCCAGTCCGTCGCCTCCACACCTGCCAGAAACCCGATCTCGCTGAAGATCCCATTGCCGCGATTCAGTTGCAGCGTGTTCCGCGCGTATTGCGGGTGATACCCCGCCCGCACCCGCAGGTTGAACAGACTGTAGGCCTCGGAACTGGCCGACGACTTCAGCACGTCCTCGCGCTCCGGCAGCATGTCGCCGACGACGATGTCCGGCAACCCATCGTTGTTCACATCTGCGGCATCCACGCCCATCGAGAACCGGCTCGTGTGCCCTGTCGCCTTCGCGATGGACTCGGTGAATGTCTTCCGGCAGGTGTTGTAGTAGAGAAAATCCTGCTCCTGAAAATCATTGGCGACGTACACGTCAGGGCACCCGTCCTGATTCAGGTCACTGACCACCAGTCCGAGCCCGTACCCGTCGATGCCGCCAAAGATGCCCGCCGCCGCGCTCACATCGGTGAAGCGTGACCCATCGTTGCGATACAACCGACCACCAGCCGTGGTGTTCCGCACGTCGCGCCTGGTCGCGTTGCCGATCGCACGCTCGGTGTGCGTCGAGTGGCTCAGCAGGAACAGATCCAGGTCCCCATCGCCGTCGTAGTCGAAGAACGCAGCCTGCGTCGAGTACCCCGCTTGCGCGACACCGTACGACTCGGCCCTGTCGGTGAACGTGCCATCACCATTGTTGATGTAGAGCATGTTGCGGCCCAGCATCGTGAGGTAGCGCACCGCCGACACGTAGATGTCGAGCCGCCCGTCGCCATTCACATCCGCCATCGTCACGCCGGTCTTCCATCCCGGTGGCCCGCCAACACCGGCCTTGGCTGTCACGTCCTCGAACCGGAAATTGCCCTTGTTCAGGTACAGCCGGTTCG
>JANNVN010000104.1:0-2621 GCA_031414435.1 Gemmatimonadaceae bacterium | reverse complement strand
CGGTTCGGCGACATCAAGCGCGGCAAGCGTGAGATTCGCGTGTACCCGGCCGATCCGAAGACCGGGTGGACGGAAGTCGAGTCGGCCGAGCCGAAGCAGTACGAAGTGCCGTCAGGCAAGCATCTCCGAGTGCACGAGGGTGACCGTGTGCGCGCAGGCGACCGTTTGTCGGAAGGCCCGGTCAATCCGCACGACATCCTTGCGATTAAGGGTCCGCGCGCGGTGCAGGAGTATCTCCTGAATGAAGTGCAGGAGGTCTACCGTCTGCAGGGCGTGAAGATCAATGACAAGCACATCGGCGTGATCGTGCGTCAGATGCTGCAGAAGGTTCGGATCTCGGAGAGCGGCGACACGGAATTCCTGGAAGGGGAGCACGTGGAGCGCGCGATCTGGCTGAAGGAGAACGAGGGGATCGAACTGAGCGGCAAGGTGCCGTCGCAGGCCGAGCCGCTGCTGCTGGGTATCACGAAGGCGTCGCTCACGACGCAGTCGTTCATCTCGGCCGCCAGCTTCCAGGAGACGACACGAGTCCTAACCGACGCCGCGATCCGCGGTTCGCAGGACGACCTGCTCGGCCTCAAGGAGAACATCATCATCGGTCACCTCATCCCGGCTGGTACGGGTATGTACCGGTACAATGATGTCGAGATCGATGGGTTGGAGCCGCCGCCGATGCCGGAGAATCCGTACGATGCGAGCGCGTCGTATCTGGAGCCGCCGGCCATCACGCCGCTGTCGATGCCGGTTGCGGCAGCGGTGGCGGACGAGGATTGATCCAGCGGTAGGCGAGATGTGCGAACGGCCCGGGGCGTGAAGCTCCGGGCCGTTTTGCGTACGCGTGATCGTGCAGAGACGACATGCAACCGGGGTAGTGCGGCGAATCGCAGTGTCGCAGCCCAGCGTGAAGTCAGTCGATCATCGCAGCGACCGACAGACTCAGTCCTGGAAGCACGTCTTCGCCGTCGAGCGAGTCATCTGCCGACAGTGACGTCACCGTCCCATCCGCGCGATACACACGCGCGACTCGGCGCACCGGATCAACGATCCAGACGAGCCGTGCACCGGCGTCCAGCCAGTCGCCGACCTTCGACAGCACCTTGCCAGCACGGTCGGAAGGAGAGAGCACTTCCACGGCGAGATCGGGTGCGAACTCCGGATACGTATTCATCGATTCGGCGGGGACACGTTCGGCACGAATGAACGCGACGTCCGGAGCACGAACAGTGTCGGGATTGCGAAACAGAGTGAATCCACTCTCCGCAGCCAGAACAGTCCCAAGTGCGTGTGCGTTCACGTGATTGGCGATTGCGACGAGCAAGCGCGCCGCTACGTATCCGTGCCGATACCCCAGCGGTTCGCGCACGAGGATGTGTCCGGCGACCAGCTCCGTACACATGTTCTCGACAGGATTCGCCAGAAGATCTTCGGCGGTCATGAGTGTTGCCTGGTATGGCACGGGCGAGATGCGCTGGGCAGTTGATGTGTGTGTCATGCAGCGACGATAGAAGCGGCCGTTATCGCAGCGTCACGCACTCAAGAGATAACATGCTTGCGCGAACCGTGCGCGATGTGCGCGAATACGATGATGCTCGCTGCATGAAGTGGTTGCGAGCGTTCGCAGCCCATCCGCGAGGGACCGCAGCGCTCGCAGGAGGGCCGGTCGCGGCAAATGCCACAGTTGGGTCGCAACCCTTCGCCCGGTATGCACAGCGTGCATTTTTCGGTCATGCCAAACCGCACCCTCGCCCGATTGCTCCAGGCCGCCATCCTTCTCGGCGCCATCGCCGGCTGCAAGAACCCGTCACCCGCCGTGCTCGCCGAGTCAGCCGACGCCCCGCGACTGCCCACTGGTATCAGGCTCGATCCGGCAGGTCCACGAACGGATGTCGGCCCGCTGCCACTCGAGGCGGTGCTGTCACGCGACTCCTCGCGCATCGTGCTGCTGCTCAACGGCTGGCGGCTGCAAGGCGTCCAAGTCGTGGACCCGGGCACCGGGGCGGTCCTACAAACCATCGAGCAGCCCGCCGCATTCGTCGGCCTCACGTTCAGCCCCGATGGCCGGACGCTGTACGCGTCGGGCGGCAACGCGGACGTCGTCTATCGCTACGACTGGGCGTCGCGGCGACTGACGCTCCGGGATTCATTGATCCTGCGCGAGCGACCTGACCCGAAAGCCAACGGGTCGAGCTATCCGGCCGGCATCGCCACCAGTCGCGACGGTCGTTTCCTGTACGTCGCCGAGAATCTGGCTGACTCCCTCGCCGTGCTCGATCTGGCGTCGGGCAAGGTGCTGCAGCGCGTGGCCGCCGGGCGGTACCCATATGCCGTGAAGGTCGGCACCGACGGCACCGTGTTCGTCTCGAGTTGGGGCACGAAGGAAGTGCTGGTGTTCGATGGCACACGCGCCGACTGGCTGAAGCCGGTGGCCCCGATCAGCGTCGCGCGACACCCCTCCACAATGTTGTTGAGCCGCGACGGAACGCGACTCTTCGCCACCTCGGCGTCCACCGATGCCATCAGCGTGATCGACACGAAAGCCGGAAAGGTCATCGCCACGCTCGCCGATCCAACGCCGGCTAACCTCGGTCAGGGCAGCGCGCCGATCGGCCTGCTGCTCTCGC
>JANNVN010000103.1:0-9585 GCA_031414435.1 Gemmatimonadaceae bacterium | reverse complement strand
GCTGGCGACTAGAGCGTCGGGGCCACACCCGTTCCCATTCCGAACACGGTCGTTAAGCCCGACAGCGCTGATGGTACTCCGGCCGCGAGGTCGCGGGAGAGTAGGCCGTCGCCGGCACCTTTGCGAAACCCTCGGTTGCTTCACGCAATCGAGGGTTTCGTGCGTGTATGATTCCTGACTCCAGAATTGTATGCACTCCTCCATAAGACCGATCGACACGCGGCGCCCCTGACCGCGCATACGCGAGCCGCCTCTGACACCCCGACATGACCACGTCGTCCACTGAGCCCCTGATTACCCGCGCCGGGCATGTCGCGCTGGTCGGAAAGCCCAACGCCGGCAAGTCGACGCTGCTAAACCGATTGCTGGGACTCAAGCTCGCGATCACCAGCCCAAAGCCGCAGTCGACGCGCGTCTCGGCCGTCGGGATCGTCACCAGTGACGCATACCAGATGGTGCTGCTCGACACCCCAGGGCTGCTGGACCCCAGCTATACGCTGCAGCGATCCATGCTCGCGAGCGCGGTTGCTGCATTGCGGGACGCAGACGTCGCCGTGTATGTCCATGATGCCACCAATGGCCCGCCACCGCCGCTCGAGTCCCTCGTTCCCGCAGGGACGCCGCTGCCGCGGACCCAACTCACGTTGGCGAACAAGGCCGACCTCATCAATGACGGAAATCGGGCCCAACTCGAACGCAGCCCCAACGTCATCGTTGGCAGTGCAGAGACCGGGGAGGGCATTGACGCATTGCTCGCCCGCGTCGCCTCGCATTTGCCATTGTCGCCCTTTCTGTACCCCGCCGACGAACTCAGCACGCAGCCCGTCCGATTCTTCGCCGCGGAAGCGATCCGGGAATGCGCGCTCGCCCTCCTGCACGAGGAGGTGCCCTATGGCATCTTCGTCGACATCGAGGAGTTCCGGGAGAACAAAACGCCGATCTACATTCGTGCGGTCCTGTATGTGGAGCGCGACAGTCAGAAGGGGATCGTGCTCGGCGCGAAAGGGCGGACGATCCGCGAGATCGGCACAGCGGCACGAGTCCTCATCGAACGCCTCGTCGAAAGCGCCGTGTACCTCGACCTTTGGGTGAAGGTGATGCCGGATTGGAGGAAGGATGCTGTTGCACTACGCCGCTTTGGCTTCACGGTCCCGCAGGAGTAGCTCGCCATGCCGACTGCCCAAGAGCTCCTTGCGCCTGAACTCCTTGCCATTCTCCGCTGCTCGCAGTGCAAGGGTGCGCTCAGGCTCACCGACCTTCGCTCCGAGCCCCTCACTGCCGCCGAGCCGCTTTCTGCCCCGCCTGCGGTCGCCCAGAGTCCGACCGCCTCATCGGCCGAGACTGTCTCCGCTGCTCCGTCTGTCCGACCTTCTGTTTTTGAACCCGGCCGTGGGGCCCTGCCGGCCCTTGTGGCGCGGGCTGCGCTGGATTGCCCGGTCTGTCGACTGCGCTTTCCGATCAGGGACGGGATCCCCATCATGTTGATCGACGACGCGATTCCGTGGTGACGCCGCTCCCGGACTTGCCTCTGAGTCACTGGATCGTCTGTTCTGGATGAGTCTGTCGCCTTCTGTGCCCCTGGTACCACCGGATCCGGCCGGCGTCTTGACGGCAGGCACTCTGGCGCCAGCGCTCGTGCTCGCCATCACGGAGTGGGCGGCAGCGGCCGGATTTCGCACTGAGGCCGTCGGGCTCGGCGAGCCGTCGCGCGATGATCTTCGACGCGCGCTCCCGAGCCTCGTGGTCATCGGTGCCGACAGCGATCGTTGCCAAGCGAAGGAGCTGCTTCAGGTATTCAAGGCCGACAGCCGTTTGCAGACCGTGCCTGCTGTTGTCGCAATCAGCAGTGACGCCGCTGCGGAGTGGTTCGAGACCGGCGCCGATGAAGTGGTGACTTCCTTGCAACCGGTCGCCGAGATCAAGGCGCGGCTGACAGCAGCGTTGCGTCGATCCCGCCGTGACATTCAGGTCAACCCGTCAACGCGACTGACCGGCGCTGACGCAATCTCAACGGCGATCGCGCATCGCATGGAGCGGTCCGAGCTTTTCGCCGCCTGCTATGCCGACCTCGACCATTTCAAGGAATTCAACGATCGCTACGGATACGCCCAGGGTGATGGCGTGATTCGAACGGTTGCCGAGCTCCTGGTCGAGGTGGTCGACGCCATTGCTGGCGCTCGCGGATTCGTGGGGCACATTGGTGGCGATGACTTCCTCTTTCTGGTTCCACTGGAACAGGTGGCTGAGACCTGTGACACACTCGTTCGGCGCGCCGACGAAATGTTGACCCAGCGGTACACTGCACACGACAGGCAAGCTGGCTACTTTTTCGGGAAGGATCGGCGCGGTCGTCTTGATCGTGTCCCGCTCATGACGCTCTCGATCGGCGTTGTGACCAACGAACGCCGTCGATTCACTCACGCCGCGCAGGTGAGTGAGTTGGCAACTGAAATGAAGACATACGCGAAGACATTGCCTGGTTCGGTTTGGGCGATGGATCGGCGGTCGGACGGCGAGTCTGCATACCCACCCGAGGAGAAGCGCCAGTGAACGTGACGTGCCAGGATTGTCGGTCAGTCTTTCGTGTGGATCCGGCCAAGGTGCCGCCAAATGGCGTGAGGGCGCGCTGCAGCGTGTGCGGCGCAATTCTGCGCATCGCCGTTGGCGCGACGACGCCGTTGACAAATCCCGCGATGACACCGCGATCCTCAACACCGCTGCGACCCGCGGTGGTCGGATCGGCAACGCCGGCCGGCCTGCCAGGCATTCGGCGGACGCCGGTCGCGACGCCCATCATGCCGGAGCCCGGTTACCCGAATCCCATTCGAGCAACCCCATCGCCCTCGATCGCGTCAACCGCGACGAGTGCGCGGCCGCTCGTCCCGCCGCCACCGCCCACCCCTGGTCAGATGGTCGGCTCACCGCCGGCCGCGCCTGCACCTGCGATGCCCGCGACGGCGGCCATGGGCGTTGCCGGAGAGTCGAAGCGCGTCATCAATCCCTTCCTGCGCAGCGACCCGATGACTCGCGCGAAGCGGCTCGCGCGCGCGCTGGTCTCCGACATGGTCGCGTACCAACCACAGAAGCGTGTCGAGGGACTCAGCAACGGCACGCTGAAGCAGCTGTTCCGCGACGAGATCCGGAAGAGCTATGACGAGTACGTTGAGCAGGTTGGGCGAGATGTTGCTGAATCGACGGCCTTTTTCCAGGACGCGCTGAACGAAGTCCTCGCGGAAGGCAATCGGGTCTTCTGAGGGCGGCCGGGCATGGAGAAAGGCCGCACTTCCGGCTAGCTTGAAGCTCGCGCAGCCGCGCGCCGAGCCGTCCTCCCGACCTCGGGAGGACGGCTCTCGTTTTTCTCATGGCTTCACCGGCACTCATGGCAGATATCGCCCAGTTGGTCACGCAACTCACCACCGATGCTGAGCGGCTCGATGAGCTGCGGAGGTATCTTTGACCTCGAGAGCCAGCGGGAGCGACTGATCGCGCTCGAAGCGCAGATGGCCGAGTCAAGTTTCTGGAACAACCAGGAACGGGCGCAGGTCGTCGTTCAGCAGGTAAAAGGGTACAAGCAGTGGGTGGAACCATTCGACAAGCTTGTACGCGCTGTGGCTGACGCGCGCGAGCTGGCAGAGCTGCTGCAGCTCGAGCCGGATGCCACCATGGAAGCCGAGCTGGTACGGGACGCTGACACAATGCACGATCAGATCGCGGCCTACGAGTTGCGCTCTCTGCTTCGGGGCCCCGATGACCACCGTTCCGCACAGCTCGAGATTTCCGCGGGCGCTGGTGGGACGGAAGCGCAGGACTGGGCCGAAATGCTGCTCCGCATGTACACGCGCTGGGCAGAGCGTCGAGGATACGCGATGGAAGTGCTCGACATGAGTGAGGGCGAAGAGGCTGGGATCAAGGGGGCGGTCCTCGAAATCTCCGGGGAGTATGCGTATGGCTTCCTGCGACCTGAAGCTGGGGTGCATCGTCTCGTCCGGATCTCGCCGTTCGACTCTCAGGCCCGTCGACACACCAGTTTTGCCTCTGTGTTCGTGTATCCGGTCGTCGATGAGGAGATCAACATCGAAATCCGCGACGACGATCTTCGCATCGACGTGTATCGCGCATCGGGGGCCGGCGGACAGCACGTGAACAAGACCTCGTCGGCGGTCCGCATCACGCACATTCCGAGTGGTGTCGTCACGCAGTCACAGGCCGAGCGGTCGCAGTTCAAGAACAAGGCGACGGCGATGAAGCAGCTGAAGAACCGGTTGTATCAGATCGAGGCGGACAAGCAGGCGGCGGTGAAGGCCGCACTCGATGCCGGGAAGGCGGATGTTTCGTTTGGCAGTCAGATTCGCAGCTACGTGTTCCAGCCCTACACCATGGTAAATGATCACCGGACGGAGCTGAAGATTGCCGATGTTGCGAAAGTCATGGATGGATCGATCGATCCCTTCATCGAAGCGTACCTGAAGCAGGCCGGCGAACCGCCTGCCAAATGACCTCGCTGCTCTCCTGGGACTCCACGACGTGAACAACGAAGAACTCAGTCAGGTGCTGGTTGATCGTCGCGCCTCGCTCGATCGTCTGGTCGCGAGCGGTGTGTCGCCCTTTGCCTATGCGTATGACCGCTCGCACATGACGTCCGATGCGCGCGCGCTTCTGGCCGACGACACTGACGCCGGTCCGCCGGTGCGGATCGCGGGTCGCCTCGTCTCATTCCGTTCCAAGGGCAAGACCGCCTTTGCACACGTGAGCGATGCCAGCGGTAAGCTGCAAGCGTACTTCCGCAAGGACGACCTGTCGGCCGGACAATGGGCGATCTTCGAGGAGCTGCACATTGGCGACATCGTCGGCGTGGCTGGCACGCTGATGCGCACGCGGACGGGCGAGGTGACCGTGCAGTGCGCCGAGCTGACGCTGCTGGCGAAGACGCTTCGTCCGCTGCCGTTCGCGAAGGAACAGGTGGTGGATGGCGAGACGAAGCGTTATTCCGGTTTCGCTGACCCGGAGCAACGGTATCGCCAGCGATACGCTGACCTCGCCGTGCACCCGGAGGTTCGGGCCAACTTTTACGCGCGGGCCCGCATGACCACCGCCATCCGGGCCTTTCTGGATGGGTTGGGGTATCTCGAAGTCGAGACGCCGGTACTGCAGCCGCTGTATGGCGGCGCGGCGGCCCGCCCGTTCACGACGCACCACAATGCCCTCGACATGCCGCTGTACCTCCGGATTGCCGATGAGCTGTATTTGAAGCGACTGATCGTCGGCGGGTTTGATCGCGTCTATGAAATCGGCCACGACTTCCGCAATGAGGGCATTGACCGGACGCACAATCCGGAATTCACGATGCTCGAATTCTACGAAGCGTATGCGGACTACACCGTCATGATGGGTCGCGTCGAGCAGCTGATCGTGGCCGCGGCCGCTGCAGTGCGGGCCACGCCGGGCATCGACCCGGAGACGGTGCCAGCGTTCGAAACACCATTCCGTCGCATCGAATGGGTGCCATCACTCAGCGCCGGCCTCGGTCGTGATGTGCTGGCGATGAGCACGGAGGAGCTGATCGAAGCGGCTAAGGGACTCGGTGTCGAGAAGCCGCACACGCTGAGCAAGCCGAAGCTGATGGACGAACTCTTCCAGGCCTTGGTCGAACGGACGATCACGACGCCCACGTTCGTCGTCGACTACCCCGTCGAACTGTCGCCGCTGGCCAAGCCGAAGCGCGGGAACCCGGCGCTGACGGAACGGTTCGAGCTCTTTGCGGATGGCCGCGAGATGGCGAATGCCTTCTCCGAGCTCAACGATCCCATCGATCAGCGGCAGCGCTTTGAGGCCCAGGCGCGCCTCAAGGCCGCCGGCGATGATGAAGCGACGGGTGTCGACGAGGACTACCTCCGCGCGATGGAGTACGGCATGCCACCCACTGGCGGCGTCGGGATCGGCATCGACCGCTTGCTCATGTATCTCACCGGAACACAGCACATCCGCGACGTCATTCTGTTTCCCGCGATGCGCGCCGAATGAGTCGCCTCGAGGTCGCCATCGCGTGGCGGTATCTGCGCAGTCGGCGCGGATCACAGCTGCTGAGTCTCATCAGCATCATCGCGATGGGTGGTGTCGTCGTTGGAGTGAGTGCGCTGATTCTGGTGCTGGGCGTGATGAACGGGCTGCAGAAGGATCTGCGTGACAAGATCCTCATCGGCAGCCCGGACTTACGGGTGCTGACTGTTGGTGATGACCTGACGATGACAGACTGGGAAGCCACGCTGACGAAGGTGCGTACCCAGGCTGGTGTGGTGTCGGTGCAGCCGTTCGTGCTGAAGGATGCGATCATCAGCAAGAACAATGACTATGTGGAGCCACTGAAAGTGGTCGGGCTCCCGGCCGCGGCGCCCGGCGTGCCTGATGTGACGCAGATCCGCAGATACATCAAGAGTGGGGATTTCTCCTTTCGTGCGCCTGACGACACGTCGCGGGCGATCGTGATCGGGCAGCGGCTGGCAGAGCGACTCAACGCGTGGCCGGGCCAGTCGGTGGTGCTGCTGACCATTCCGGGACGGCTGCCTCTGTCGACTGCGATGGGTGGATTCACGCCGATCTATCGGAAGTACGTGATCACGGGCGTGTTCGAAACGGGGATGTACGAGTACGACAGTGGCTACGCCTACATGGAGCTGGCTGCGGCACAGGACCTCGCAGGCCTCGGTGCGCGCGTGACCGGCCTCGACGTCCGGACGCCAGATCGCTGGATGGCACCCGCGGTGGCGCAACAACTCGCAACGGTGCTCGGCTTTCCATACCGTACAATCGACTGGCAGGAACAGAACCGATCGCTGTTTCAGGCGCTCAAGCTGGAAAAGCTGGCGATGGGCGTGATCCTCCTGCTGATCGTGTTGGTCGCAGCATTCAACATCGTCAGCACGCTCACGATGGTGGTCACTGACAAGACGCGCGAGATCGGTATCCTGAAGGCGATGGGAATGCCTGCGGCATCAATCCGCCGCATCTTCCTCTGGCAGGGTGCCGCCATCGGCTTCGTCGGCACCAGCCTGGGCGTCCTCGTTGGCCTTCTGGGCGCGCTGGCACTGACGCGATTCCGATTGATCGAACTCGATCCCGCGGTGTACTTCATTGACAGGCTTCCGATTCAGATCGAGGTCAGTGACGTGCTCTGGATCATGGCGGCGAGCCTCGGGATTGCGATGCTCGCCACACTGTGGCCGGCCCGGCAGGCCTCGCGGCTGTTTCCGGTGGAGGCGATTCGTCATGAGTGAGGCCAACGGAACGCCGGTGCTGGAAGCGATCGATGTGGTCAAGGAGTACACCAGTGGTGACGGCTCGCGGCTTCGGATTCTCGACGGCGCGTCACTCACCATTCTGCGTGGCGAAATGGTCGCCATCATTGGGGAGAGTGGTGCGGGCAAGAGCACACTGCTGCACATCCTGGGTGCTCTCGACCGCCCGTCCTCTGGTGAGGTGAGGATTGCTGGCCGCGCCGTTGAGAGCGGCAGTGAGGCAGGCTTGGCGGAAGTGCGCAACAGGTCCATCGGGTTTGTGTTCCAGTTTCATCATCTGTTGCGTGAGTTCACCGCGCTCGAGAACGTGATGATGCCGCTCCTGATCGCGGGACGCCGACCGGGGGAAGTTCGAGGACGTGCCGCGGAGTTGCTGGCATCGGTCGGTTTGTCGGCGCGCGCCGACCATCTTCCGTCGGCCTTGTCCGGCGGCGAGCAGCAGCGTGTTGCGGTGGCGCGGGCGCTGGCACCCAATCCGGCGTTGCTGCTGGCCGATGAGCCCTCCGGTAACCTCGATCACGGGAACGCGCAGCGTTTGCACGAGCTTTTCTCAACATTGGCGGCGACGCACGGTGTTGGTGTGGTTGTCGTCACGCACAATCGTGCGCTGGCGGCGCGTGCGAATCGGGTGCTGCTTCTGGATGGTGGGCGGATAGTCGAATCGTCGGCAATGGCGGAGGAGGTTGGCTGATGGTCTGTGACAATTGTCGCGAGCGGGACGCCGTCGTTCACCTGACGCAGGTCGTCGAGGGTGCCGTCACGCAGGTCCATCTGTGCGAGAAGTGTGCAGCGGAAAAGGGCGTCGAGACGACCGTCGCGGCGCCCAAGACGCCGTTGACGTCGCTGCTCCAGACCGTGCAGCAGCAGTTGGCCACCGGGCCGTCGGATCAGACGCGCTGTGTCTTCTGCCAGGGGACGTACAAGGACTTCCGTGCCTCAGGGCGACTTGGCTGCGCGCGGTGTTACAGCGCTTTCGAGCCGCAGTTGCGCGACCTGCTTCAGCGGGTCCACGGGTCGACGCGCCACACTGGCCGTCAGTACGCTCCGCCGGCGCCAGACCAGTTGCAGCGCGCGTCCACAGTGCTCGAGCTCCGTGAACAGTTGCGACGCGCGATTGAGCTGGAACAGTTCGAACAGGCCGCCAAGCTGCGCGACCAGCTGAAGGAGGTGGCCGAGTGATCGACTTCAGCCTGCTGCCTGACGGTGGGACGCGGTGGCTGGACGGTTCGGGTGATCATCCCGAGGTCGTCCTCTCGACGCGGGTTCGGCTGGCGAGGAACGTGGAAGGGTTTGCGTATACGACTCGGGCGCGGGATGGCGAACGCCTGCGCGTCCTTGGTCAGCTGCGAGACGCGATGCCGAAGGTCGCCTCACTGAAGGGCGGTGTGATTCTTCGCGTTGATGAGCTTGCTACGCCCGACCGTCAGCTGTTGCACGAGCGGCATCTGGTGAGCAAGGAGCTGGCCGGGCTCGACGGGACGCTCGCCGTTCGGACAGGTGCGGCGTTGGTTCTGGCCGACGAGGTTAGCGTGATGGTTAATGAGGAAGATCACCTGCGTCTGCAGGCGATGCGTTCCGGATTTGACCCTCTGGGTGCATTCGGGGCGGCGACCGCTCTGGATGACGAGCTCGGCCGTCATGTTCCGTACGCCTGGCACGGGGAGTTCGGATTCCTCACCGCCTGTCCGACGAACACTGGCACGGGTCTGCGCGCCTCGGTGTTAATCCACTTGCCGGGCTTGGTCCTGACAAAAGAGATCTCGAAGGTGCTGGCCGGGCTGCAGCAGATGGGGCTGACCTATCGGGGTTTGTACGGCGAAGGGAGCGAGGTTGTCGGGAACTACTTCCAGATCAGCAACCAGACGACACTTGGGAAGAGTGAGGTCGAGTTGCTTGATCAGTTGTCGCGCGTCGTGCGTCACGTAGTGGAGCGTGAAGAGGAGGCTCGGCATGTGCTCCTGCGCGATGCCGGGTATATCATTGAAGACAAGCTGTGGCGCGCCTATGGCACGCTCCGGTATGCACGAAGCCTCACGTTTGATGAGGCGATGAATTACCTCAGTGGTGTGAGGCTCGCGTTGAGCCTGAAACTCCTGAGTTCGCCGAGTGTCTATACGCTTAACAAGCTCCTGATTCATTGCCAGGCGGCGCATGTGGCTCAGTATGATGGTCGGGCCACATTGTCGGATGGTGATGCCAGCGTGGCGCGTGCACGGTTTGTCCGGGATGCACTCGCTGCCGACGTAGGATCGCACGGATGATCGGCCACCGACTGCCGAACCAGAGGTCAGCA
>JANNVN010000102.1:0-15052 GCA_031414435.1 Gemmatimonadaceae bacterium | reverse complement strand
TGGCCAAAGGTGGGCGGTGGATTTCGTTGCCAGCCAAGGCGCAACCCGCAGCGATACCAGCGGTATCGCGAGGAGTTGCAACGCCGGGTGGCGCCGAAAGACACGCCCAACTGCCAAGAGACTTCGGCTACACCACACTAGCTTCCTTTGTCATGCGCAACGCCAACCTCCCTCTCGCACAGCTCGGTCAGGTCCGCGCCGTCTTTGCCGGGCCAATCCGCACGCTGCACTCGCCGCGGCATCCTGCAGGCGTTCCCTCAACGTGGAAGTCGGCAATCCTCAAGTCACGTGTGCCGGATGCCGTTCACGTCAGCGCGCTGGGCCTTCGCGGCGACAATCAGAAGGAGAAGAAACATCACGGCGGCCCGACGAAAGCGGTCCTGCTCTACGCCGCTGTACACTATGGCCGATGGGGGCTGTCATTACAGCCCCACGCAACAGCGCATGCTGATGTGCTGCGAGCAATGTCGAAGGACGTGGATGCCAGTCATTACGATTTCGGTGCGTTCGGTGAGAACCTGACGGTCGATGGCCTGATGGAGCAGACCGTCTGTCTCGGCGACAAGTGGAAGGTCGGTGAGTGCGTTCTCGAGATAACCGAGCCGCGCGGCCCTTGTGCCACCTTGACCAGACGCTGGATGCGGCCCGAGCTGCTGGGGGAGGTGAAGGCCACCGCAGCCGCTGGATGGTACAACGCAGTGTGCGTCGAAGGCGCGGTGCGTGATGGGGATCGTGTGACGCTGGTCGAACGGACGCAGACCAAGTGGACGGTGGAACGCGTCTTTCATCTCCTCGAGGACAGCGTGTTCTCACGGCCAGACGTCGAGCTCCTGCACGAGGCACCGTGGATACACGACAGCCTGAGAGCGCATCTCGCGCGACGGCTCCGGACTCCCGTCAGCAGCACTGGCTGAGCTGCACAGCGGCGCGAGCCGGACAAGAAGGGCCAATCAATGCTGGCGGCGGCGCGCGCTTCGGGGCCGCAGCACTCAGGTGAGATTGACGACCACGAAAGTGTTGGAGGCATTGGCGGTGATGCCACGCGACACGAGGTTCGTCGTTCGCTGCTGACCGCCAGTCCACGCCCCGTTGGAGCCGAAGAGGGCGCCATGATTGTTGCACCGCCACGTGTTCCCGGCCTGGGCAGTGACAGTCGTGCCGGCGTGCGGGCATCGCAGTGAGTAGGCCACGAATCCCGCCGCCGTTCGTGCAACCGCGATCGGTGGGCTGTTGTTCACCCTGGCGACGCCCCCGACAGTGAGCAGGGCGGGATACGATGCAACCGTGACACCGATCTGATTCAGCCCGACGGGCGGATTGGTTGGCGACGGCGTCGGAGTTGGCGTGGGCGTGGGCGTCGGGCCCGGAGCCGTGACACGATCACCTGCTCCGAGTTCACCGCCACCGCACGCGCTCAACGTCAGTGCGATGGCCGAGAGTGTTGCGGCCGACACGAATTGCCGCCGTGAGACCCCAGCGAGCAGCTCGACATCGTGTACCGATGGTGCGCAGGCATCCGCCGCAGCCATCGGGCAGACGCTGCAGTCGTGACCTTCTGAGTGTCCGATCTGTTCGTCCATGTGGCGGCTCCGGTGTGTGTCTCAGGCGGGCATGCAGCGACTGACGCACCGCTGATCGAATGCCGCCGGTGCACGAACATCAGCCGAGCGTAACTGTCGCATTGGTGCCTGCCGAATCGACGACAACGGGCAGGCGGACGAGGCTCCTCGTGCGATAGCCACCCGTCCAGACGCCCTCCTTCGAGTACTCCGCGCCGTGATTCGGGCAGAAGATCGAGCCGTCGGTGTTGATGATCACAGTCGTACCCTGATGCGTGCATGACATCGAGAACGCAATCAGGCCCGTGGTCGTGCGCGTCATGGCGACAGGCGGTGAGTTGCGCACTTTGGCGATGCCGCCCATGGCTACCAGCGCAGGGAAGTCTGCCAAACGCACGGTCACCTCGCCAATACCCGGAGGCACCGGCCCGGTAACATCATCCTCACCCGCACCACCGCCACAGGCGGCCAGCGTCGCTGCAACCGCCGTGAGCGTCGCCATCGAGACGAAGTCGCGTCGCGACACCGTCTCGCGCGCTGAATTGACTGCGCAACCGGAGCACTTCGTCGTGTCTGGCTTCATACATCACTCATCGGAAGGGGGAACGTGATCGTACACTCAACTCGGTCGTTCTGTGCCTGCGCCGTCACACCGGGACGGCAGCGGCAGCCCAGCCAGCGGGATCATCATCGCTCTTGATCTGCGATTCGAGGTCCACGACCAGCTCCGTGCCTTCCTTCCGGATTGCACGACGATCCATGCTCCGCGTGGCACGCCCGCGGATGTACTCGCCATCGATCTTGTACTCGGACTTGTGCTTCGGACAGAGGAACGAGGTGTCGCCGCGCTTGAGCTTGAGCATCGCGCGCTGATGCGGGCAGCTGAGTGCAAAAGCCATGCACTTGCCGGCAGTCCGGACCAGGATCACCTCATTGTCCGTATCGATCGTCGCACCGTCAGCCGTTGGAATCGAATACTTCGCGGTCCCATCGGATCGCCGTGCGCTGTGAATCATCACAATCCCAGTCATCGTCTCGGCGTGCACCACACCCGGCAGCAGCACGCTGGCCATCGCAATCGCCGACAACGCCTTCGTGAGGAATGAGCGCCGGTCATGCAGGGTGCAATCACTGCAGTCGTCTGAGTTGTCGACGGGTACGGCCATCACGGTGTCCCTCATCCCTGCATGAGTCCAACTCCAGCCAGCATGATCGCCAGCCAGAGCACCACACTCGTGAGCGCGCGCAGCCGAAGCGCGCCAAAAGCGCGGACACCGCCCTCATCCCGACGAACGGCAGCCTCGTTCCGTAACATCAGGAACCCATTCGCGGCCAGGAGAACGAGTAGTCCGAGCTTGACCCACATGACCTTGTTGACCGCCAGCGCCTCGAGGTCTGCGGTCAGCTGCAGGCCACCGGAGATCAGCGAAGTGATCAGGGCGATCACAACAGGCCGATGCACGTCACCAACCGCATCCGCGACCGCGAGCCGAGCCTCCGACGTCTGAGGAATGCCGACGCGCAGCACGGCTCGGTCCGCCCCGAGCGCCAGACCGCCGCCCACCATCATCGCACCGAGGTGCGCGAAGGTCAGGCCGACCGACAGCGCCGTCGAGTTCCCGTACAGCGTGCTCCACGGTTCCAGCGCCGTGACCAACGTCTCGAGCAGCGGCATTCCGACTATTGCCCAATCAGCATGATCAACCAGCCCACCGTGCTGACACCCATCGAGGAGAGCGCAATCGTCCGATGGCGATCACGGATCGCGCCGTTTTCACGCCCTTCTCGCCCGATCGAACCGGCATACGCAAATCCTGCGTCCGCCACGATGAAGAGGGCGGAGTGAATCCAGCGTCGTGTCCGGCCTTCCGGGTCCTTTCGCGACGCCCAGAGGTTCCAGACACCAGTGACCGTATTGACCCCAAAGACGGCAGCCGCACCCGTCGCAGCCCATGGGTGCAGTGCCCGGACCGCGTACGGCGAGCTTGCGCGGCCGTCACGGGCGAGCCGGTCACCGGTGTAATACGAGACGGCGAAGAGTGGAATCATCGTCCAGGACAGTGCCTTGTGCAGCGTCACCCGGCGTCCGTACCACTCGGAATACTCGACGAGTGCAGCGCGCTTCTTCTTCACAATGGTGTCAGGCCGGGCCAGAACCATGCGCAGGCCCAGAGCGGGATCGTTCGCGGTAGCGCCCGAGTCGCTGGACTGTGGTGTTGCTGCCGGAGGCTCAATCATCGCGACGGCTGTCGCGACAGGGACAGGAAGAGAATCGAGGTCGATCGCCGGAAACCGCATCGTCGTATCGGCCGAGACCAGCATCAGCGCCAGCATGCCTGCGATCATGTACAAGTCCGTGGGAAGTGTCCGAACGCGCCCGTCGTGAAGTCCTGCAGTACACCGCGCGTCGCGCGAACTACGTGAATGCCAACGCAAACGGCAGGCCATACTGACCCGGCAGCGAATGTGTGACGCACTTGCCAGAAAATCGTCACGATGGTCCGTGGCAGAAAGAGCCTATCGTTTCGGACCCCGAATCGGCGCCTCACGTCCACTGCCGCCGAACAGCGCCCGCTCAGGTAGTATCGTTCGCTCGCGCGGCGTCTGGTTCCCGAACGAAGACCAGGCCGATCACGCCCCCGATGACACACACGGCAATCGGATAGACGAGCCCAGCAAAGGGGTTCGCATAGGCAGCAACCATCGACGCGGCGATCAGTGGCGTGAAGCCACCAAACCACCCGTTGCCGAGATGATACGGCAGCGACATCGACGTGTAGCGGATGCGGGCGGGATAACTCTCGACCAGGAACGCGGCCATCGGACCGTAGGAAAGTGTCACCAGAAACACCTGGGCAGCGACCAGCAGGGCGAGCACCAGAATGTTGGGATGCAGCGCCACCGCTGCAGCTCCATTTCCAGTGACGGGTCCAGCGGCCCACATCATTCCCCGATAGATCGGATAGAGCGTCAGCGCCGCCAGGAAGAGCCCGCCGATGATCATCCGCTTGCGGCCGATCCGATCAGAAACTGCGCCACTGAGCAGGTAGAACGGCGTACCGATCACGATGCCAAGCGCCACCGTAATGTATGACGACGTGAGTGACAGCTTCAGCACCTTCTGAATGAAAAACAGTGCGAAGAATTGGCCGGTGTAGAACACCACCGCCTGTCCGGCAACGACGCCAAAAAGCACGGAGAGGAAAATCTTCCAGCGCTCGGCGGAGCCAAACGCTTCGCGGATCGGCATTTTGCTGACGGTGCCCTCCGCTTTCATCCTTTGGAATACTGGCGATTCCTGCATGCGACGCCGGATGTAGTAGGACATCACGACCAGCAGCGCCGACAGCAGGAAAGGAATCCGCCAGCCCCAGACCTTGAATGCCTCTTCACCGGTGATGAAACGCACCCCGAGGATGACGACCAGCGACACCAACAAGCCGAGCGTGGCGGTCGCCTGGATGAAGGACGTGAAATACCCACGCCGATGAGCCGGGGCGTGCTCGGCGACGTAGATCGCCGCACCACCGTACTCACCGCCGAGCGCCAGGCCCTGGAGCAGGCGGAGGAAAACGAGCATGATCGGAGCGGCGAGGCCAATGCTCGCCACAGTCGGCAGCAGGCCGATGGCCGCCGTGGCAAGGCCCATGATCAGGAGCGTGACCATGAAGGCGTACTTGCGGCCGACCATGTCGCCGATGCGCCCGAAGACCAGCGCGCCGAGCGGTCGGACGGCGAATCCAGCACCGAAGGTCGCAAGCGTGTTGAGGAAGGCCGCGGTCTCGCTCGAGGCCGGGAAGAACAAAGGCGCCAGAATCGGCGCCAGTGTCCCGAACACATAGAAGTCGTACCACTCGATCACCGTCCCGGCCGACGATGCCATCACCACCTGCCGGATGGTCTTCATGTCCACCTCTCCTGACGCCGCACCGACGGCTGCAGTCTTCTGCGGTTGTGACGGTGCAGGCATCAGTCGTTCGGCCATTCAGTCTCCGGGCAAAGTGAAGGTGACCGCGAAGTTAACGTGTGCGGCCGCCATCCTCAGGCTCGTCGTCGCCTTCCTCGGCTCCGAATCCACTCACGCCGGTGAGGCCACCGACACGCTCAACCCGCAAGACCTGCCTCTGCTTTTCGTCGCCGTAGCTGAAGGTGACGAGGTACTCACCGGTCTTCACCAGCGGGCCGCCACCACCGCCGCGGGCAGCACGGCCGAGCGGACCATCCTGCATGCCGCGGAACGCACCGAAGATTGCCTGCATGGCGCCTGCGTTCGGCGGTCCGCCCGCGGCTGGCGCCGCACCAGCGCCGGGAGGACCACCCGCGCCCGGACGGCCGGCACCACCGCGCCCGCCAGCTCCCAGTGCACCCTCACCGGGCCGCTCAGCGAACGGCGGAATGCCTGCGACCTGTGCCCCGCCCGGCCCACGCCCACCACCACCGCCGCCGGCGAACTGCTCGAGCAATTCCCCGGTGCGACCGGACATCATCGCTGTCCGCGCGAAGCGCACAACGTTGCTGTCCATTCCTGACGCCTGCAGCGAGTCGAAGATCTGCGCGGTCCGCACCATCGACTTCACACTGTCGCGACGTTCAGCCGGCGAAAGGGGCTTGGCGACCGGCGCCTTGCCACGCATGTCCCACAGCACGCGATGGACGCCCACGGTCCCGGGCCCGTTGAGCGTGCGCATCGTGTCACCTGCCGCGTCGGTGATCACGATCTGGACGCGCTTTCCTGCCTGCACTTCCGCCAGCCGGTACGTGATCTCTGCGCCGTACGCCGGCGAGTTAACCGCGAACCGCTTGTGCCCGTTGCCGCCGCCCGCGCTTCCGGCGGCGTCCGGCGCCTGCCCCATCGCGATCGCCGTTCGCGGTGCAAACAGGTGTACCTTCTTCGCAATCACCGCGGGTGACATCTGCTGCAGCGGAGCAATGTCGACGACGTAGATGGCGCGGCCATGTGTCCCGGCAATCAGCTCATGATCCCGCGGGTGGATCTGCAGGTCGTGCACGGGCACCGTCGGCAGCCCGGTCATGAACCTCTGCCAGCTCTGTCCACGATTCATCGACATGAAGGCGCCCACGTCCGTGCCAACGAACAACAGATCCGGGTTGACCAGATCCTCGCGAATCACGTGGACGAAATCCGGACCGCCGGTTGGGAGCGTCGCGGCAAGACTCACGAACGTCGCACCGAAGTCACGGCTCGCGTAGGCGTACGGCGTGAAGTCACCGCGCCGGTGATTGTCGAACGTGATGTAGAATGTCGACGTATCGTGATGCGACGGTTCGATGCGACTGACATAGGTGCCTTCAGGCAGTCCCGTGAACCGGCCGGTCAGCTTCTCCCACGTGGTGCCATCGTTCCGCGACAGCCACACCTGACCATCGTCCGTGCCCGCGTACAGAAGCCCGGGGCGAACGAACGACTCGGCAAGGGACGTGATCGTCCCGAAGGTCTCGGCACCAGTCGCGTCCACAGTGATACCACCGGTGGTCTTCGTGCTGACGCGGATCTTCATCGTATCCCGCAACGACAGATCAGGGCTGATCACCACCAGGTTCTCGCCGCGCTTGGTCGACTTCACCACGCGATTGGCGCCGGCGTAGAACACCGACGGATTGTGCGGCGAGAGGAAGAACGGCGTGTTCCAGTTCCAGCGCATGTCGAGCGCCGTCGAATCGGCCAGCTGCAGCGCGCGCAGCGCAGCGATTCGACGCTTCTGCGCCGGCGTCTCCGGCTTCGCCGTGTCTCCGCGCTCCACCAGGATCGAATCTTCGTACTGCATGTAGCGCGGCCGCCAGCTGGGCTTCACGAGACTGGTGCGCTCACCCGTAGCCATGTTGAGGCGACCCATGCTGCCGCCCTGACTCTCGCTGTAGACGATGTTCGGGTCGGTCGGATCGTTGGCGGTCACGAACCCGTCGCCGCCACTGATGTACACCCAGTCTTCGTTGCCGATCTGTCCCCGCACACGCCGGCTCGGCCCGCACCACGAGCCATTGTCCTGCAGCCCGCCGCAGATGCGATACGGCATCTGCATGTCGTAGCTGACGGCGTAGAACTGGCCGATGTTGATCATGTTCATCACATCGTAGCTGCCCCCTCGGTCCCACGACTGCGACACACCGCCGTCATTGCCGACAATGATGTGCTCCGGGTCGTTCGGATCGATCCACATCGCATGATGATCAACGTGGATACCGACGGTGGCGTCACGGGCGGTCTTGCCGCCGTCGTCCGAGACCTTGACCGGCGTTGACGACCAGTAGACCCGATCGGCGTTCTTCGGATCGACGCGGACTTGCGAGTAGTAGAACGGGCGCACGTTCTCGTTGTTCGTCCGCGCCCACGTTGCACCGCCATCTTCGCTGCGATACAGGCCGCTCAGTTTTGTCTGCGGCTTCCTGGTCGCATCCTTCACGGCATTCGGCAGCGTATCGGCTTCCACCATCGTGTACATGATGCGCGGATTGGAGCGCGCGATCGCAATCTCGATGCGACCGAGGTTCGAGGCCGGGAACCCGCCGCCGCTCACCTTGGTGAACGTGGCACCGGCGTCGGTCGACTTCCAGAGCGCACTGCCCGGGCCACCACTCTGCAGGAAGTAGGGACCACGCAGGCGCTCGTAGCTCGATGCCCAGACGATGTCGGGATTGGTCGGGTCGAGCTGCACGTCGATGAACCCGGCACGCTCACTGATGAACTTGATGACTGACCAGGTCTTGCCGCCGTCCGTGGTCTTGTAGAGCCCACGCGCCTTGCTCGTTTTCCAGGCCGATCCCAGCACCGCCATGTAGACCGTGTTCGGATCGCGCGGATGTACCTGCAGACGGCCGATGTGCTCCGTCTCGGCCAGGCCAAGCGACGCCCAGGTCTTGCCACCGTCTGTGCTCTTGAACACACCGCAGCCCGGCGAGATCGAGTTGCGCGAGTTCTGCTCGCCGGTGCCGACGTAGATCGTGTTCGTGTCTGATGGCGCAATGGCGATGTCACCCATCGACATGCAGCGCTGATTCTCAAAGATCGGCTTGAAAGTTGTCCCGTTGTTGGTGCTCTTCCAGATGCCGCCACCTGCTGCCGCGACGTAGAACGTCTTCGATGGTGAGGGAATGCCTTCGACGTCAGCGATACGGCCACCCATGTTGGCGGGACCGACGGCTCGCCAGCGCATGGCCGAGAGCGTGACCGAATCGAGCGCGCCGGATGTCGACGCGGGGGTCTGCGCACCCAGCGCAGTCCCGACGGCGCTGAGCAGCAGGGAGAGACGAACAGCAGATCGCATGACGAAGCCCAGGTGGGGTGAAAGCCAGCGGCGCCCCCGTGCGACAGGGGCAGCACATCACAACAATACGCTTTCGACCCCGATTCAGTTGGCGGGCGACGGGCGGCCGCTATCTGCCGGTGCAGTGCGGGGCCGGCCGCCCGAAGTCGAGCACCGCCGACACCCCCGCGGCACCCTTCACGAAGAGGACCCGCGACCCGGTTCGGAGTTCGGCCGTCGCTGGGATCGTCGCCAGAGCGGCCGTGCCGCCGCGCTTGCGGCCCGCGCTGAGCCGGAGTGTCGCATCGAGCCCCAGCCCCGAGTCGGCCACGACCTCGGGGAGCGACCCCGCAGATCGCAGCGGTGCCTTCTCGAGACACAGCCATGTAGGCGAGAGCCGGCGGGCGGCGATTGGTGCCCCGAACGGTGCGCTCAGTCGCGCCTGCTGCGAGGGCGGGATGACGCCGGCGCGTGGTCCGAGGCGCGCAGGCAGGACCCCCTGCACCACGAGCTGCTCGGGAATGCAGACCTCGCGGCAGATCCCATAGCGCATGGTCAGCCCGATCAGCCGGTCAAGACTGCTCGCACTGTCGATGCGGAACTCGACCAGCCACGGCACCTCTCCCTCGAGCGTGTGCGTGTCGCCAACTGGCGTGTGTGTAATCACCGGCACGGGCCACGTCTCATCACTGACCCGTACGCCGGCCGGCAAGCTCCAGGACAGGCGAGTCGGCAAGCCGGTCTCGCCGGGATTGCGCCATGACACATGCCAGCCCAGATCCACGGCAAGGGTCACGAGCACGCGGGCGCGATTTCCTCGGACGTCGATCGCGTCGATGCGGGCCTGCGCGTGCTTCATGCCATTGCCGATCAGCGGCTTTGGTTGCGCAGCCACCGTCCGTGCGCCGCCAGCGAGCAACGCCGCCACCAGCACACCCCGAATCAAGGCATACATCAGCTGACTCATACCGTCCTCACTTCAACGCCTGCGCGACGAGTGCGGCGAACTCCGCTGATTCGAGCTTCGGCGCCAATGCCAGGATCCGACCGTCCTTGCCCACCAGAATGGTCGTTGGCAACCACGCCACCTCAAAACCCGCCAACGGTCCTTCACCGTCCGGCCACACGCCGGTCCAGCCATGTGTCCATGGCATCGGCTCACGTACCCGCCGGAACCGGTCGGCGGTTCCCTGCTCCTCGTCAATCGAGACCGAGAGCAGGGTCAAGCCACTCCTGGCAAAGCGTTCGTGGAGCGACCGCAGTGCCGGCAGCTCGACGATACAGTCCGGGCACCAGGTGGCCCAGACATCCAGCAGATACACCTTGCCCAGCAGACTTGAGTCGCTGATGATGACCTTCGGGTTGTCCATCGACGGCACGCGAAACGCTGGCACCATCTTCCCCGGTTGCAGCACGCGATTGTACCCCGTGAGCTTGAGCAGGGGCAGGACACGCGGATGATCGTACGATTCGGCGACGAACCGAGCGGCGTACTGCTGCGCGCTGCTCGTGTCGGCGGGCATGAACGTCTCGGCGGCTGACACATACAGATCGAACCGCTCGGTCGTATCAGCCGCCGCCGTCAGGCTGGCGTCAAAGCGCGCCTTGACCATTGCCACCGACGCCGGCGTGTTGAAGCGCGTCTGACCTGCCGCGTGTCTCGCGGCGAGCAGCAGCACGCGACGGCGCATCACGTCGTCAAGCTGCCAGAGCGGTGAGCCCGGACTGAACTGTGCGACCACGAGCGCACCGAGCGCGGGATGAACCTGACACTCGGCGTCCGCACGAAGAAATCGGCGCACCAGCCGAAGCTGTTCGGCGAGAGAGGTGTCGGGAAGAACCGCATCCGCCGGATTGACTGGCGGCGCCTGTGCCGCAAGGATGCAGCGCTTTCGCGACGGCAGCGTGAAGATGGAATCGAGCTGTGCGATGATCGGCGCGAGTGCATGCGCGCCGACAACCCGGAATGCTGACGCACCGCCGACGGCGACCAGACTCGAGTCATATACCAATCGCACGTCATCCCCTGCCCGTCCCATCAGAAGCCCATCGTACTCGCCGTCGGGCGCCCATCGATAGGTCGTGGCGCCAGCCGGCGGCAGGTAGATGCGCGAGGTGATGTCGACGACGCGATAGGCGACCGTGTCGCGCCGCGAGCGAAGTGTTCCACTGCGGCGACCGTCGGCCGATGGTGTCAACAGCACCGCCGGAGGCATGTCGGGACGCGGCTTTTCGGCGTCAGCCTCACTCGAAACGCCGACGAGTGGGCCTTTGGCGATGCCAGGCGGTAGCCCCGCCAAAGTGATGGCAACTGTCACAGATGTTGGCGCAGTCGCAGGAACCGCGCGCTCAAAGCTGACATAGCCAACGCCACCCGCGCGCAGCCGGAACGGACCGCCCCCCGCAATCGCCACGCGGAATGAGCCTGTGGCATCAACGCTGGCGCGAACGGCGCGCGCCTCGGCGCGGATCGGCACCAGCTCGACGTCAGCGCGAACCGGGCGACGGCCGTCGAAGCCGATCAGCGTGCCAGTGACGATGGTGGAATCGGCCGGCGACTCGGCCGCCAAAGTGCACGGCGTACCGAGGCCGAACAGCATCGTGAGCAGGAGTGCGCGTGTGAAATTCGACATGAGCATTGCGGGAAATCTATCGACTCGACTGGATTGGGCACCGTGACAAGCAGGACGGGCCGCCCGCATCTGCGAACGGCCCGTCGTGATACACCGGTGTCGAGCGCTCAGCGATCGACGAGAGCAATGAATCGGAAGGGTGCGCCGCCAACGTTGTTATCGGCGGCGATGATCGTCCGGGCACTATTCGCCGGCAACGCGACTGAGGCGAGATTGATCGCTACACTTGCGGCGCGAGCGGCGGCGGCTGTGCCCGCCGGCACGACGCGCACCTGATACGTGCCGGCCGGGACGGACAAGTACGCTGACGCACGCAGCGGGACGTTAGCGAGCGTTGGCGTGGCCAGCACCAGGTCGGCTCCCACCGCCGTCACGAAGACGTCCACGTTGCCGGCGCTTGGTGCCAGATGCACCACGCGCACGCGCACCGAGCCACTGGCCGGCACGGAGTTCGTATCAGTGGTGATGAATGCCGTGATCGCTGATGCACCCGTGCCGCCGGTGGCATACACCGTGTAGTCGACTGAGGTGGCGACGGTGAGTGGGAACGTCGCCACCGTGGTGTTGGTGTCAGCCGTACGCCGGAGGACAAGCGAGCGCGTACCGGTCAGCACCGGCGAATAGATCGCGTTCGCAGGTGCAGGCAACGATGATGGCGTGGTGCCGCCATAGATGAGATTCACACCAAAGGGCAGCGATTCAAGGCTCGCGTTGACGCGTCCGCGTGTGGTGTCCGTGATCAGGTTGACGAAGCGCACACGCCCGGTCGCGCCGGGGATGAGTGGATCCGTCGCGTCCGTGGTGCCGCAGCCCACCAGCAGCGCAGCGAGACCAAGGAGGGCAAAACTGGAACGGTGCGCCACACGCAGAACTCCGGCTGAAAGAAGAGTCATCTGGGCGGCCTCAGAGTGTGCAGCCGGCGGGGAACGCCGCTGGCTCGGTGGGATCCGCCGGAACGTTCGGATTGGCGTTGCGATCGCCGATGGCGTAGGGCAGCCAGCAGCGCTGACCATCCACGGGGAGCGCGGGCGCGGCGATCGGGCCACGAATTGCGTTGCGGCGCCTGGAATCTTCCCAGCGCAGTCCGGTGCCGAGCAGTTCGTAGCGACGCTGCACGTAGATCTCCGCGAGCAATTGCGGCTGTGTCAGCGGTCCGGCGAGCGCGGGAAGGCACGCCTTGGGATCGTCCAGCCCGCGACCGCCAGTACAGTCAATGCGCACCGAGTCCAGAGCAGCCTGTGACGCGGCAAGGTTGCCCTGATTGGCCAGTGCCTCGGCCTTGATCAACAACGCCTCATCGGGGAAGTAAACCGGGAAGGTTGCGTTGGCCACCGCGTACCGTGTGCTGAAGGGGTCGAGCAGCGTCGTCGCGATACGTCCTGTCAGTGTGGTCGACGGGATCACGAAGAAGTTGAATCGTTGATCCTGCGGCAGCATCGACAGCCTGAACTGACGACGAACCGCGATCCCGTTCGTGCCGCCGGTGACGTTGGAGTACGGATTCACGCCAGGCACGGGAAACGTGAATGCAGAAATTGCCGCCGTCCCGCTCCGCGCGACGAGATTCGACGCCGCCAGCGCCGTCGCATCGTCGCCCGCCATGCGTGCGTACCGTGCGCGATAGATCTGGAGCATGTTCCCGAGACTCACACCCGGCGTGAGAATCGAGCTGTTGAAGAACGCGCTTGCTGGCGTTGTGGCAAGCTGTGTCACGGCAGAATCGAGCAGCGCACGGACGTACGGCAGCGCTTCCGTTCGCGAGACGTACGTGGGAGCCACGACACCAAAGGTGCTGATTGGCACCCGCTGGTATGACTGCAGCGCCTCGCCGATGGCCTCGGCCTTCAGGGTGTAGGCAAGCGCCTTCAGCCCACTCCGTGTGCCGATATCGAACGAGCCTGCGAGGCGGTCAGCGCCTGAGAGGAGTTCGTCCGCCGTGCGCACGGTACGATACACGGAATTGAAGACCGCGTCAGCGATGCCGGTGCCTGGGGGCACGAGTCCCTGCTCGGCGTCGCTGATCGAGATCAACGCGGCAGCCGTCGCCGCGAACTCGTCGGTGACGACGCCCGCCATGTAGGCGTAGTTGAAGTAGGACGAGGCAAACCGGGACTGAAGGCCGGTTGCGAGTGCGATCACTCCGTCTGGCGACGACGTGACCTGACTTTCCGTGGGATTGTTCGGGTTCTGCAGGTCAAGGCTGCAGGCACCGAGTGTCGTGGCGGCGAGAGCCACCACGCATTGCTTGGTCATGCGCATGGGTGAGCGTCTCCGCTGATTAGTAGGTGAATCGGGCACTGACGGACCAGGTGCGCGGAATCGGATAGCCACCGAAATCGAACCCTCGATCGGCCGCCGTGGTTTGTCCGGACCCGAATCCGCCGGCGTTGGTTCCGAAGAGCGACACTTCCGGGTCATACCCGGAGTACTTCGTCCACACCCAGAGGTTGCGACCCGAGAGCGTCAGTTCCACACCATCGCGGAACACCTTCTTCACCGGCGACCAATCCACCGTGTAGCTGGCGGAAAGCTCGCGCAGCTTCACGAAGCTGCCATCCTCCACCCAGTATTCGAAGATGCCCTGAGTCCGGCCATTGAAGTTCGGCGGCAGCTTGCGCGGGTCGCCGTATGGCAACAGTTCGCGCTCATACTCCTTCGAGTTGCTGGCAATTCCGGCGTTCTGTGCGCGCGTCGACAAGTTCATCACATCATTGCCGAACGTTCCATCGAGCAGCGCCCGCACGCGTAGCTTGCCACCGATCGTGACTTCGTTGAGAATCGATCCGAGCCATGATGGATTCGGGTCACCGATCACCTTGTTGAGCGAGTCGTTGCAGGTGCCGCCACTGAGCGCCTGTCGCGCCGCAAGCGTCTGGCCCATGTCGGCCGTCTGATTGCTGCGCCGGTACCGCCCGAGCGAGTCGAGCAGCAGTGCGCCGGTCACACAGTTCCGCGCCGCGTACGAGCCGTAGAACACACCCGCCGGTTCGCCCTGCCGAATGCGGTTCGGATACCCACCGGCACTCTGAAAATCGAGGATCGTGAGCGTGTCGACGTTGTTCCGGTTCCGCGTGTAGGTCACCGTGGATTCCCACTTCAGGTTCTTCTGATCCACGTTCACGGTCCGAAGCAACAGCTCAAGGCCCCGGTTCGTCATCGCTCCGATCGGAGCGAACTGTCGGGAAAAGCCGGTGCTGGTGGGAAGCGGCTTGAAGAACAGGAGGTCGGAGACGCGACGATCGTAGTACGTCGCCTCGAGTCCAACGCGACCTCCAATCCCGCCGATCTCGGTGCCGAATTCGAACTCGCGAGCGCGTTCGTTCTTCAGCTGCTCGTTGCCGAACGCGATGTCATTGACGAAACCGGGGCGCCCGCCGAACGCCGAGTTGGCGTACGTCACGTATTGCGAGTAAGCGTTCACGACGCCGGGTTGGCTGCCGGCCCATCCCAGTGCGCTGCGGACGCGGACACTGTTCAGCAAGCCAGCCCTGTTCTCGAGTGCCACGTAGGACGCCGAGAGCTTGGGGAACGCCTGCCACCGCTCGGCCGGGGCGAAGGTCGACGATGCGTCAAAGCGAATGGCCGCGCTCAGGAAGAG
>JANNVN010000101.1:0-1916 GCA_031414435.1 Gemmatimonadaceae bacterium | reverse complement strand
GTGCGAGTTTCAGCCGGCGCCGGACGACGACATTTCAGGCCGCTTGGTTGCTGATGCGACGATGAAGTCCCGGTTCATCTGGGAGATCACGTCGATCGAGATCTCCTTCGGGCAGGCCTCCTGGCACTCGCCGTAGAGCGTGCAATGTCCGAAATGCTCCTCATCCATCTGCGCCACCATCGCTTCAACCCGGCGATAGCGCTCCGGCTGCCCCTGCGGCAGCCGCGCGAGATGCGAGATCTTTGCGCCAGTAAAGAGGGAGGCGGAGCCGTTCGGGCAGGCCGCGACACACGCGCCACAGCCGATGCAGGCCGCGGCATCCATGGCTGAGTCCGATTCGAGCTTTCCGATCAGGATCTCGTTCGCATCCCGCGCTCCACCAGTGGATGCACTGATGTAGCCGCCCGCCTGGATGATCCGGTCAAAGGCACTGCGATCGGTGATCAGATCCTTCAGGACCGGAAATGCCACCGAGCGCCATGGCTCGATGGTGATCTCCTGCCCGTCCGTGAACGTGCGCATGTGCACCTGACAGGTGGCGGCACCCTTGACTGGGCCGTGCGCGACGCCATCGATCATCATGCTGCAGCTGCCACAAATGCCTTCGCGGCAATCATGCGCAAAGGCGATCGGCTCCTTCCCCGCTTCTTCGAGATGCATGTTGACGATGTCGATCATCTCGAGAAACGACGCATCCGAAGGAATACCCTTCGCCGCGTACGTTTCGAGACGACCGGAGCTCGCCGCATTGGCTTGCCGCCAGACCTTCAACGTGAAGTTCATTACTTGTAGCTCCGCTGGCTGAGCTGCACGCTCTCAAACGTGAGGGGTTCCACGAGACGCGAGGGACCGGCGTTCTCGCCGTTGTACTGCCAGGCGGCAACGTGCGCGAAGGATTCGTCATTGCGCAGCGCTTCGCCATCTGATGTCTGGTACTCCGTGCGAAAATGACCGCCGCAGCTTTCTTCGCGCTCCAGCGCATCGCGGCACATCAGCTCGCCGAGCTCCATGAAATCAGCCACGCGATTGGCCTTCTCGAGGGCCTGATTCAGGTCGGCATCACTGCCCGGTACACTGACGTTCCTCCAGAACTCCTCTTTCAGCGCACCAATCTCCTGAATGGCCGTGGTCAGTGACGCGGTGTTGCGCGCCATGCCGCACTTGTCCCACATGACCTTCCCCAGGTCGCGGTGGAAGCTGTCTGCCGAGCGCTTGCCCTTGATGCTGATCAGTCGCTTCATCCGCTCATTGGCCGCCGCCTCGGCCGCGCGCACTTCCGGATGATCATGCGTCACCGGTGGCAGTTTGGCCTGCGCGAGATAGTCGCCGATTGTCACGGGGATGACGAAATAGCCATCCGCCAGCCCCTGCATCAGCGCGCTGGCCCCAAGCCGATTCGCACCATGGTCGGAGAAGTTCGCCTCACCCAGCACATGCAGCCCCGGGATGGTGCTCATCAGGTTGTAGTCCACCCAGGTGCCGCCCATCGTGTAATGGACAGCAGGGTAGATACGCATTGGCTGCTTGTACGGATCCTCGTCGGTGATCCGCTCGTACATCTGGAAGAGATTCCCGTACCGTTCGGAGATGGCCGTGTCGCCAAGGCGCTTGATGGAATCCGCAAAGTCGAGATAGACACCCAAGCCGGTTTCCCCGACGCCGCGCCCCTCGTCACATACTTCCTTCGCCGCGCGGCTGGCAATGTCGCGGGGCGCAAGGTTGCCGAAGCTCGGGTACTTGCGCTCGAGGAAATAGTCGCGTTCCGACTCGGGAATGTCGCGCGGATTCCGTGTGTCACCCTTCTTGAGTGGCGCCCAGCATCGACCGTCATTTCGCAGCGACTCCGACATCAGTGTCAGCTTCGACTGGTGGTCACCGGCCTGCGGAATGCACGTAGGATGAATCTGCGTGAAGCA
>JANNVN010000100.1:0-5901 GCA_031414435.1 Gemmatimonadaceae bacterium | reverse complement strand
GCCAGCCAGGCACCCAGCGCGAGCACCACGCTGGCCACCGGTCCGCCGGCCACCATCACCGCGGTGCGGCGTTTGAGATCCCGTGCATCGGTGGCGGCCGAGCCGGCCAATCCGCCAAACAACGCCAGCGACGTATTGAGGTGCATCCCCCAGCCGCTCTCGGATTTTTCGAGTCGCAGCGGTCCGACGATCAGCAGGAAGGCACGGAAGCCCACCAGCCGTCCGCCAACCAGATGGCCGACTTCATGCGCCAGCAGCACCAGCAGCACCAGCAGCAGTGCGAGCAGGCAGAACGCAATCACGAGTGCCAGCTGCCACAAGTCGAGCTGCAGACTGCCCGCGCCGCCAGCCCGCATCGATCCGCCAAACCGTAGCCCGAGCCTTGCGGCGGCAACGCCGACGGCAATGCCGAGCGCGATGCGTGTCAGGCGCTTAGGCCAGTCGGAGGTGCGGGACGGGCTGAGTGGTGCTTCTTCCGTGCCGGGGCTTGTGGCTTCGGCGTCACCGTTCAACCTGCGTCGATGTGGGGGTGTCTGTACGGAAAGCGGCTGGTGCGAAAAGTACGGCGTTCAGACCAACTGGTTTCCACTTCGGTCGCGGATTCACGTATGCACCCTGTAAACAACGACGCCCCCGCAGTATGCCTGCGGAGGCGTCGTCGATCGGAACGGCGAGAGCGGTTACTGTACGACGCGCGGCGCACTCGGCGTGATGACGTGCTGCGTGCCTTTCAGCAGCTCGTTGATCTTCCCGATCCGATCACGGATGATCGTATCCAGTCGTCGCTGTGCATCATCGGTTTCGACGGTGAGTTCGCCTGACCGCAGCGCTTCACCGGCGGTGATCGGCCACTGCGGACGGGCGACCATCCCGCTGATCGTCTGCACTTCCTCACGCAGACGCGGATACTGGCGATAGCCGAGTCCGGCCAGTGGGCGCGCCAGCACCGAATCGCGGAAGTGACGCAGGTCCTTCATCGTACCGTCAACTTCGGAGAGCGCCGGAGCCAGTGCGTCGGTCCGTGTGGAACGCAGCGTGGTCTGCATGGCGGTGAGCTGCCGCATCAGGTCATCGATATTCGAGATCACGCGCGCCACGCGGCCCTGCGTCGCTTCGATTGCCTTGGCCGCGTCGTGCTGCGCGACCACCTGTGTCGGGGTCATCTCGATGCGCGGATCATTGCTCACGGTGACGGGCTTGGTGTACCGCTTTCCACTGACGATCAACGTCACCTGATACGTGCCTGGGAGCACCGCGGCCGAGGACGGTCCGAAGAAGTTTTCCTCTTCACCAGCTCCACCCAGGCCGCGATCAGCCGCAGCGCGCCGCCGCTCGCGCAACCCCTTCAGTGAAGTGTCTGTTGGTGCGGCGGAGGGTGCCGCGCCGCGAGCCCCGCGACCAGCCGCTGCGCCAAGCGGTGCATCGTAGCGCAGATCCCACGTGATGCGACTGACCCCGGCTTCGTCCGGCACGCGGCGGAAGCGGCGCACCAGTTTGCCGCTCGCGTCGGCGACTTCAATGTTCACTTCACCGGTGGGCTGCGACTTGAGGTAGTAGGAGATCATCGCGCCGGTCGGCGGATTTTCACCCGCGTAGCGCCGCTGCCCGAGGTTGCCATCGCGATTCCAGATGTTCCAGCGGATTGCCGGCCGCAGATCGAACAGCTCGGCTTCGTTCGCTTGCGCTTCTGCGAGTTTCTGCAGCGGCGTGAGGTCGTCGAGGATGTAGAGCCCGCGGCCATGCGTGGCCAGCAGCAGATCGTTGTCGCGCGGATGGATCTGCATGTCACGGACCGGTGTGATCGGCAGATCGCCGCGCAGCGACACCCAGTTCACACCACGATTCCACGACGCCCAGACGCCGGCTTCGGTGCCGACGTAGAGCAGGTTGCGGTTGCGCGGGTCCTCGCGGATGACATGTGTCCACCAGGCGCGATCCGGCAGGTCACCGCGGATACTCTTCCATGTCTTGCCGAAATCGGTCGTCATGTAGACGAACGGTGCGTAGTCGTCGTCCTGATGATGATCGGCCGTGACGTAGGCGGTGCCCACCTCGAAGTGTGATGCCTCGATCGTTGCCAGCCAGGCATTCGGCTTGAGGAAAGCGATGTTGTTGAACACGTTGCTCCACGTCTTGCCACCGTCACGCGTGACGTGCACCAACCCGTCATCGGATGCGGTCCAGATCACATTCGAGTCGAGTGGTGATGGTGCAAGGCTGAGCAGCGACGAATGGAACTCGGCCGCCGTGTTGTCGACGACGATCTCACCGCCCGAGGAGACCTGCTTTTTCGGGTCATTGGTGGTGAGATCGGGGCTGATCACCTCCCAGCTCAAGCCATAGTCCTTGGACTTGAACAACACGTTGCCACCCCAATAGACGATGCCGGGATTCTGCGGCGACAGCGCAATGGGGGCGTTCCAGTTGAATCGATACTTGTGGCCGAGCATCGCGTCGCCCACCGAGCCGACGCGGTTGGGGTAGGGATAGATCGTCTTCTGCACGCCGCTGCGCATGTCGGTGATGTTCAGCATGCCGCCCTGCGAATTGCTGTACACCAGCCACGGCTTGTCGAGCACTGGCACGGTGAAGAAGCCGTCGCCGCCTGACACATTGCGCCAGTCGGCCTGCCGGTTGCCCTGACCACTCAGCGAATTGCTCGCGCCACACCAGTTGCCGTTGTCCTGCAAGCCACCGCAGACCTGATACGGGGTCTGCATGTCGTAGTTGATGTGGTAGAACTGGGTGAAGGCGAAGGTGTTGACCACATCCCAGTTCTTGCCGCCGTCGCGACTCACCTGCCAGCCGCCGTCACTGCCGCTGAGGATGTAGCGCGGGTCCACCGGATCGATCCACATCGCCTGATGGTCGCCGTGTACATCACGGGCGATGGTGCGGAAGTTCTGCCCGCCATCTTCCGAGAAATACAGGCCGCCGGAGAGCGTGAAGACACGATTCGGATTCTTCGGATCGACGCGGAGGTCGGCGTAGTAGAATGGGCGGAAGTTGATGTTCGGATCGCGGTTGACCGTCCGCCACGACTTGCCGGAGTCATCGCTGCGCCAGAGTTCGCCCTCGTCCTTCGTTTCGCTGAGTACGTAGACGATGTTGGGCTCACTGGGTGCCACGGCGACACCGATGCGATCCATCGCGGTGCGCGGCAGGCCGAGCATGCGATCCGGGCCCGAGAGTCGCTCCCAGCTGTTGCCGCCATTGACCGATTTCCAGACGGCGGTGTTGCCCGCGCCCGACTCGAGGTGCCAGGCCCAGCGCCGATAGGTGTACATGCCGGCGTAGAGGATGTTGCTGTTGGTCGGATCCGCCGTGATGTCGGAGCAGGCTGTCTGCGGATCGACGTAGAGCACCTTCTTCCAGGTGGCGCCCCCATCGGTGGTGCGGAACACGCCGCGTTCCTCGCTCGGCCCCCACTCGCGGCCGAGCACACAGGCGAAGACGATGTCGGGGTTGCGCGAGTCGATGACGAGGCGCGCGATCTTGTCCGACTTCGAGAGCCCGATCTGGGTCCAGTTCGCACCGCCATCGACAGACTTGTACATGCCATCGCCGACCGACGCATTGTTGCGCGGATTTCCCTCGCCGGTGCCGACGTAGACGATGTTCGGATCACTCGGTGCGACGGCGATGGCGCCGATCGAGCCGGAGCTCTGCTCATCGAAGATCGGCGTGAACGTGGTGCCACCGTTGGTGGTCTTGATGATCGCGCCGTTCGCGCCAGCCACGTAGTACGTGAGCGGATCGCCCGGCACGCCTGTGACCACCGAGATGCGGCCGGCGTTGTTGGCGGGGCCGACGGATCGCCATTCGATCCGTTTGAGCAACTCGGCCGGGCTTGGCGCCGGCGCGGCGACGGGTCGGGCGGTGCCTTGCTGCGCAGTCAGGCTGGTGACGCCGACGAGGGCGAAGACCAGCTGACGGCCTGCGGTACGCGAGGGGAGGCGCGTCATGTGTGCGGGAGTGTCCATGGGTGAACCGGCGCATCGGGCTGCCTGGGTGTCGGCAGGCGAGTGTGACAACGAGTACGCGGCGCCGCTGCCGCGCGCTGCCCGTGAGGAGAGCGATATTGTCGGCCATGCCCGTCCCGCCTGCCAGACTGTCCCTGCTGGTCATGTTGTCGGCGCTGTCGCCGGCGCGTGTCACTGCCGATCCCTTCGACCGGTGTCTCGCCTCGTTGCGTGCAACGAAGGTCGCGCGAGGGATTTCGGCCGCGACCTGGGCGCATCTGGACAGTGTGCGTCCCGACACCTCGGTGCTCGCACAGCTGAATGCGCAGCCAGAGTTCACGTTGCCCGTCTGGGACTATGTGGCCGTGATGGCAGACCAGGAACGGATCGCTGACGGCCGGCGATACATGGAGCAGTACCAGCCTGTTTTCGATTCACTGTCGCGACAATACAGTGTTGATGCCTTTGTAGTGGCGGCTATTTGGGGGATCGAAAGCAACTTCGGACGTGGCATGGGCTCATACCCTGTCCTGCGATCCCTGGCCACGCTGAGCTGTGCCGGGCGACGGCAACGCTACTTCCGAGGCGAGCTCATCTCGGCGCTCCGCATCGTCCAGGCCGGACATATCCGGGCCGACGACTTTCGCGGATCGTGGGCGGGTGCCTTCGGGCAGACCCAGTTCATGCCAGGCATCTTCTGGGGTCGCGCCGTGGATTTCGATGGTGACGGGCGGCGCGATCTGATGCAGAGCACCCCAGACGCGTTGGCCTCGGCCGCGAACTATTTGCGGATCGCTGGCTGGCGCCCGGGCGTGCCGTGGGGCGTGGAGGTGCGCCTCTCCGATACCACGCGGACTGCGGTTGAAGCGGGGAAGAGCTGGCGTCGGGTGCGGCATCCACTGGACGTCTGGGCATCACGCGGGCTCCGGCGTGCCGACGGTTCGCCGTTCAGCGGCAGTGCGTCGGACTCCCGCCAGCTCTTCGGACTCTTCCTGCCCGCTGGCGCCGCTGGCCCGGCGTTCCTCGTCTCGCGCAACTTCGAGGCGGTCTACCGTTATAACGCCTCAGTGAACTACACGCTGTCGGTGCTTCACCTTGCTGATCGATTGCGCGGGGAGGCACCGTTTGCGACCGCATGGCCGACCGACGATCCCGGGCTGTCGCGTGCAGATCGTCGGGAGTTGCAAACACTGCTGATCGCCCGGGGACATGCCATTGCTCACGTGGATGGCCTGCTGTCGCCGTCCACGCGCGCGGCCGTTCGGGCGGAACAGCTCCGCATCGGCCACCCGGTCAGCGGCCGACCGGGCCAGCAACTGCTCGGCGCCCTGCGCGCTCCTTGACGGTGCGGCTCGTTCGACGCGCTTCGCCCTCGTCGACTCATTGCGCATGCACTTCAGGACGGCGGGGCAGATTCGCCCCACGGCAGTCGGCCGGATGGTACGTTCAACCGCTCACCGCAATACTGTATTTTCCTGATCGCGTCCCGATCTGTTCAAACGTCGGGCCTTCGGTTCTGTGAGTGCTTGAAACACATTTTCGGAGCGCCATCGTCGTGCCTGCTCTCACCGGACTGCTTCCGGTCATCGCTCTGTTTGTACTGGCCGCTGCCGCGGGCTGCTCCTCGTCCGGGCCGAAGCCGCCCACGCCCGTCGCACCCAGTACCGCCACAACCTCGCCGGCCGCAGGCCCCACTGACTCAGCAACCCGGATCGATCCAGCGCTTGGTGTGATTCGTGGGACGGTGCAACCTGCTGGCGATCCCAGGCGGCGCGACCGACAGGTGCTGTTACGCGATGAGATTCGCGCCACGCAGTTCACGAATCTGTATGACGTGGTGCTGGCGCTGCGCGCGAACTGGCTTCGTATCCGTGCGGCGGACAGTTTTGAGAAATCGACGCCGATCCAGCTCTACCTCGACGCGCAGCGGTTGCAGGGT
>JANNVN010000099.1:0-23341 GCA_031414435.1 Gemmatimonadaceae bacterium | reverse complement strand
GCCCGCCGACCGGAAGCTTCAGTTTGTCACCACCTTGGATATCCAGGAGATTTCCCAATGAAGCGTATTGCCACGTTTGCCGCCATGCTCGTCCTCGCCGCCTGCGGCGCCAAGACGGAAGAAGCCCCGAAGATGGATTCGACCGCAATGGCCGCTCCGGCTGCTGCTCCGGCGCCAGAAATGGCCGCCCCGGCCATGATGGACAGCACGAAGAAGGACAGCACTGCGATGATGGCCCCGGCCGCGATGGACACGGCGAAGAAGATGTAATTTCGCCCTTACCGGCGAAGTCTGCGGGGCTGCTCTCAGGAGCAGCCCCGCTTTTTTTGCTCCTGTGTTTCTAGGCCTCGTCGGCCGCGCCGATCACTGTCACCGCCCAGATCGTGCCGTCGTCGCTTGCCCAGGTGAGCTCGCCAGCATCCGGCACCTCCCGGCGCACCATGGCGATCCCGACTTGCTGCCCGTCATCGCCGATCGCCGTGCTCCGGACATCACCCACCGGCTTCTGCTCCAGATCCGTTAGTGGCGTACCCCGCGCCGGCATCGTCGGCGCCGCAAACCGGACGCGACGCAGCGTACGGTTGACGTGACCGCGAAAATGCACCCGCGCTACCGTCTCCTGGCCGGTGTAGCAGCCCTTCTTGTACGAGATGGCCTGCAGTGCATCCATGTTGGCTTCCTGTGCCAGCGTGGTGTCATCCATGTCGACCCCCCACTCCGGTCGGCCGGCGATGACACGGAGGCGATCCCATGCGGCATCATTGCCCGCCACAGCGCCACCGCGGTGCAGAAGCTCGCGCAGCGCCGCGGCGTCGGGAGCGTCGCAGTGCAGTTCGAAGGCATCTGCCGCGCCGAGGTCCGGGACGCGAACGAGCCGCACCCGCAGATCCCCCAGGGTGAGGAGGCGATGTGTGAACGCGCCCCCGGCGCGGACTTCCGCGAGGGGCCCTTCCGCCGCACCCTGAGACGCCAGCAGTGAGAGCGATTCGGGGCCGACCAGCGTCAGACAGGCCGTGGATGCTGTGACCTCGACATACTTCGCGACCCGTGGATTGACGTACTTCCGGATCATCGCGGCAAACCCGATGCCGGCCGCCGGATTGGCGTCAACCAGGAGCGACAGCTCGGCGCCATCACCGGCAGCAATCGCGAGAATTCTGACGTCGGCGATCATCCGCCCCTTCGGCGTCAATGCGCAGGCATACTGACCATCGCCGCCGCGCAGCGACAGCACGTCGTTCGTCACCAGCCCAGTCAGCGACTCGGCTGCCTTGGGCCCGGAGAACAGCATTCTGAGCCGGGTTGAACGGTCGAAGCAGAGTGCGGTCACGTGATCGGTTCCGGCTGGTGATGTGAAGGAGTCGATGGCATGTCAGGCGGTTCGGAAGAGCGAGGCAACGAACGATGCGTCGACCTGTGCCAGTGACACAAGTCTGGCATCGGCCCGATCGTCGGTACCGTCATCGGCGTCTGCGCCGACGTGCACCGTCGTCAGTCCGGCGCGGCGGGCGCCGACGAGCAGTGGCGCAGGGACGAGTGCCACACCATGGTCCGCATACACTCGGCGCCGCGCATCCGCCCACACGGTGTGATGCTCACCATCTGCCGTGGCGGCAAGCGAGCGAATCGTGGTCACACAGGCATCGAGGTCCGCCAGCGTGAGCAGATGCTGTGCGTCCTCCTGGCTCGCGCACGTCACGACAGCAAGCGGAAACTCAGCGGCGGCTGCAGTCAGCGCATCACGTGCGCGCGCATCAAACGATGGTGCACCACGTCCCATCGCCGCCGTCACCGCATCCTCGGCGCGTCGAACGACCAGCTCGCGCCCGGTCTCGTCGAGGGAATCGGCGCCCGCGAGTTCCTGAAGGGCGAGTGTGGTGCTCCGCCCGGCATGAGCGCGTTCGACGTCGCCATAAAGCGCAGTCACGCCCTCGTCCTCCAGGGCCTGCATCAGGGCATGTGCTCGCAGGCTGAGGGTGTCGAAGAGCAGCGCCTCGATCTCGAAGATCAACGCCGTGCGGGTCACGTCTGCGCTTCGGCGGCGTAGGCGGCGTCGAGCAGGTCGATCGGATGGACAACTCGCGTACCGGCGCCGGCGCGTAGCAATCCGGCTCCGATCTGCATCAGGCAGCCTGGATTTCCGGTGACGACCAGTGTCGCACCGGTCGCGGCGATGTTGCGCAGCTTGGGTGCCAGCACTGCGTCCGAGACGTCGGGCTCGATCAGATTGTAGATACCCGCTGACCCGCAGCACTGATCACTGTCATCGAGCGGCACGTAGGTGACGTTCCCGATCGACCGGATGATTGCAAGTGGCGGCGCGGTGAGCCGCTGCGCGTGCTGCAGGTGGCACGGCGCATCGTAAGTGATCGTCACCGGCGCAGCGAGGCGTGCCGGCTTCGGGCCCTGTGCGGCAAGGAGTTCAGTCGCGTCGCGCGTGCGTGCCGCGACGGCCTCGGCGCGATGGTGCCACTCGGGGTCATCCTGCAGCAGGTGCGCGTAGTCCTTGAGCATCGCGCCACATCCTGCGGCGTTGACCGCAATCAAGGCCCGCGGCGTCGCCTCGAACGCGACGATGTTCGCCTTGGCCAAGGTGCGCGCTGTCTCGAGATCGCCGGCATGGGCATGCAGTGCGCCGCAGCAGGCCTGTGATGGTGTGTCGACGAGGTTGAATCCGTTGACCGTCAACGTGCGCATGGTGGCCTCGTTGGTGGCCCGCTGGAGCCCCTCCATCACACATCCGTGCAGCAGCGTGACATCACCGGCCGCACCGTTTCCGCGGGCAGCGTACGGGCGCGTACCAAGTACGCTTCGTGTGCTCGCCAGCATGGCCATGCCGGCACCAGCTCGGCCTGGCAACGTGGCGAACAGTTGCGGCGCGCCGATCGCGCGCAGGATGCGACCCCCGAAAAGTGCCATCGAGAGCAGCGACCGCGATGCGAAGACACGCAGAATCAGCGTGGCGATGAATGGGGGAGCCTTCACCGCGCGGAGCGTCGCACGCGTCGCTTCAAGCAGCTGGCCATATGGCACACCACTCGGACACGCCGTCTCACAGGCTCGGCAGCCGAGGCACCGATCCATGTGCTGCTGCACCACCGGGTCGTTCACGGCCATCTCGCCGTCGAGCAGGCTGCGCATCAGCACGATGCGTCCACGCGGGCTGTCATTCTCGTCTTCGAGCGCGAGATAGGTCGGGCAGGCCGGCAGGCAGAAGCCGCAGTGCACACAGGCGTCGATACCGGTTGCTGCCCGCGCGAGCGGTGAGCCGGGCAACGCACAACCGGCGACTGCTGGCGTCGTGGTCACGTCTGCGGAGTCATTCATTCGGGGTGATCCGCGGATTGCAGAGTGCATGCGGATCAAAGGCCCGCCGGATGCGTCCGGCCAGTCCGACGGCGAACGGATCGGGTTCGTCTGCCCACCAGTCAGTCGGCAGCCGCTCGGGGATACGCTGTTCGCCGTCACACCCTGCCTGCAGCGCTGATCGCAGCGCGTGGGGATCACCGGTGACGATCACGCGAACCAGCCCACGACTGAGCGTCGCATGCATCGCAAGTTGTATCGCGTCGCGCTGGAAGGCCTGGCGAAGTCTCGCAATTCGCGCCGGAACACCAGTCACCGATCCACTGACCCGGATGACGGCCGCGGCATTGGCATCGAGCAGCGACAGCGTTCCCCAGATGGCCGGGTTGCACGGCGCACAGGTCGCGATGGCATGCAGTGCACTCACCTGCCCGCGGACGAACCCGTCGCTGCCACCGCAGCGGACCAGGACGATGTCGCGGCCGTCACTGATCCCGAATGCCTTCGCTGTCGCACCATCCACCCACTCGCAGGCCAGTAACGACAGCGTCGGTTGCCGGAGCGCCTGCAGCAGTGTCGGCAACAGGGCATGCTCCTCGACGGCAAACGCGAGCGTGACATCGTGCACCGGCAACGCGCGCAGCCGCAGCGTGATCGACGTGATCGGTCCCAGCGTGCCCCAGCTGCCGGTGAACAGTCGTACGAGATCAAAGCCGGCAACATTCTTCACCACGCGCCCTCCGGGGCGCACGATCTCACCGTACCCCGTGACCGCATCCAGCCCGAGGACGAGATCGCGCGGTGTGCCGAAGGCGTGGGCCAGCGGGCCGCACGACGCCGTGGCGATGGTGGCGCCGATGGTACCATGCCGTTCGCCCGCCGGGTCGAGTCCAATCCACTGTCCGTGCGCCGCCGTGGCGTGCGACAGTTCTGCGAGTGACGTGCCGGCGAGCGCCGTGATCGTCAGATCACCGGGCACATACGTGCTGATGCCAGCGAGCTGACGCAGCGAGAGCACACGTCCCGCGCGCAGCGCGGGGCCCGCGGCCGACCACGACTGCGCCCCCGCGATCCGTAGCGGCGTGGCGCTGGCAGCCGCGTCGTGGATCGTGGACTGCACTTCGTGAACGGATTCCGCGTACAGGGTCTGTGCTGCCACTGTTGATGCCGCGGTCATGGCAACGCGCCTGCGCCACGACCGGCCGGGGCCTGGTGCCACTCGCGGCAGGAGTGAATTGGTACCACTTTCCCACGATTGGCGCGGTGATCCGGATCGAAGACATCGCGCAGGCGGCACATCGCCGCCAGCGTGTCGCCGTCGAAGAGCGATGGCATGTAATCGATCTTGTCGAGGCCAACGCCATGCTCGCCGGTGATCGTCCCCCCTTCACGGATGCAGGCCTGCATGATCTCCGTCATGCACAGGTGCACGCGGCGCGCCTCATCGGTATTTGTGGCATCGTAGCTGACGCTGGGGTGCAGGTTCCCGTCGCCGGCATGGAAGATGTTCCACACCGCGAGGCCATGTCGCGCACCAATGGACTCGATTTCCGCGAGGATCGCTGGCAGCCGGGTGCGCGGCACGACGGCGTCCTGCAGCACCAGGTGAGGCGCGGCCCGTCCCATTGCTCCAAAGGCCTTCTTGCGTCCCTGCCAGAGCAGCGTGCGCTCGGCAGCGTTGGCGGCGATGCGCACGTCACGCGCCCCGAACTCGCGACAGAGTGATGCGACTGCCGCGACGTCATCGTCCAGCCCATCCACCACACCGTCGAGATCGACCAGCAGGACTGCCTCACAATCGGTGGGATACCCCGCCGCATACACCGAAGCCTCCACCAGCCGCACCGCCGCACCATCCATCATTTCGAGTGCGGCGGGGAGAATACCGGTCGCAATGATCGCGCTGGTGGCACGCGCGGCAGCGTCGATCGACATGAAATCCGCCAGCATCGTTCGGACGGCCGGGGCGTTGGGCAACAGTCGAACCGTACAGTCAAGTGCGATGCCAAAGCACCCTTCGGAGCCGACAAATGCGCCGAGCAGATCGTAGCCGGGAGTTTCGCCAGCCGGCGAGCCGAGTGCGACGATCTCGCCGTCGGGGAGAATCACCGTACACGCCACGGTGTGATTCAGCGTCACGCCGTACTTCAGGCAATGCGGGCCACCGGCGTTCTCGGCGACGTTGCCACCGATCGTGCAGGCGCTCTGGCTCGACGGGTCCGGGGCGTAATGCAATCCGAAGTGTGCCGCGGCCTTCTGCAGCATCGTGTTGACGACACCGGGTTCAACGGTCGCGGTCCGATTGTCGGGATCGATCGACAGAATTCGCGTCAGGCGATTCAGGCCGATGAGCACCGTTCCATCGGCCAGTGCTCCACCGCTCAGCCCTGTGCCTGCGCCGCGGGGCACGAACGGAACGTCAGCCCTGGCCAGCGCGCGCACCACGCCGACCAGTTCCTCGCGTGATCCGGGAAAGACGGCCAGCGACGGTGTCTGTGAGTATCCCGGAAGGCCATCGCTGGTGTATGCGACCAGCGAACTGCCGCGTTCCAGCACGCGCTTCTCGCCGACGATCTGCGCCAGCGTGGCGCCCAGCCGCTGCATCCGGTTTCAGTCCGCCGTTGACGGATCAGGATCTTCGTCGACGATGCCACGACGGTGCAGATCCGCTGCCTGCTCGATATCCGGCAACCGGGCATCAAGGATGCTCTCGACCTGCTGCATTCGCGACATGGGACTACGATCCGCCAGCAGCGCATACTGCGTGTCGTTGTCGAGCATCAGTAGCTGCGCGACCTGATACGACAGGGTCAGTGGGTCGTCGCCAAATTCCGGCGGCTCGCCCTCGATGTCGTGCAGCGTCATGGACGCGATGAGGGCGCGATTGGCCAGACGGCGCAACTGCGATGCCGCCAGCTCGAGCGCGACAGGATCCTCGTCCCAGTCGGTCCACTCGTCGATATGTGCCATGCGATACGGAGTCCCGACCTCGAGGTAGGTCTCGAAGCGGAATCGTTCATGGCCCTCGACAACGATGTTTGACCGGCCGTCGGGAAGGGTTTCCTGCACCGTGATCAGTGCGATGCACCCGATGCGACCCGGCGGCAGATCTGCCTCGGGCGTCTGCGAGGGCGGAGCGATGATCCCGAACGTTTTGCTGCCGGCACTCACGTCGCGCAGCATGGCCCGATACCGCGGCTCGAAGAGATGCAGCGGCACTGGCGTTCCCGGCAGGAGCACGAGTCCGAGCGGGAAGATTGGAATAGGTGAAGTAAGCACACCGACAAACTACCACCCTTCCGGCCGGCGGAAGCAGACCCGCAGTCAGTCGGCTCGCTTGGCGGAATCCTGATCGGCGGCCACGCGCTCGACGAGCGAGAGGAGGGCCGAGAGCTCGAAGGGCTTCGAAATCATCGGGCAGCCGCTTCGCGCAAGAAAGTCGACCGCTTCATCATCGCCGGTATCGCCCGACGAGAAGATGAAGCGACGCGCCATCTCTGCGTCGGTATGCGCCACGAGTTCATGCAGCTGAATGCCTGACAGTCGTGGCATGCGCATGTCCGTCAGCACCGCGTCGAAGCGAGCACCGTCGCTTCGGCTATCGAGCAGAATTGCACGCGCCTGCTCACCGTCTTCGGCCTCTGCGACCTGCCAACCACGCCTGGCGAAGAAACGGCGCAGTGCAGATCGCAATGACGCTTCATCGTCCACCAGCAGCAGCGAGCGGCCGGCCGGAGCGGACGGCGAGCCGCATTGCGCTTCATGGTAGGCATTCGGGTTCGCGCTGATCATTCCTGAGTGTGTTCGGGGAGACTGAGTAAACGTATCTCTCCCCATCGCGCTGCGCAGTGTCAAGTCTGAGGTGAATTGTTAGCAACCACACACAAAGACCACGCTACGCTGGGCGCACCGTGGTCTTCATGAACTGGCTCTCATCAATTTGTGTCAGATCATTTACGCGTCTGACGGGTCGTCATCCTGGTCGGCGGCTCAGGCGACCTGCCAGAAGCCTGCAAGCGCATTTCCATCTTCGCTGTGACGAAGCTTCTCGAACGCCCGCTCCCGGATCTGGCGAATACGCTCGCGAGTCACACCAAGAAGATCCCCGATCCGCTCGAGTGTCATGGGCTCCGCCTTCTCGTCGAGCCCGTAGTACATCGTCAGGATCTGCCGTTCGCGGATGGTGAGGTGCTTGTGAATCGCCTCCTTCACGAAGCCGCGCATCAGACGCTCGTCGGTGGCTTCTTCGATGTCGCGACCGTCGCTGATCGAGAAGCGTTCGCCGAGGGTGCTGGCGTCGCGATCGGACTTGTCCACCGGGGCATCGAGTGATGTCTCGCTGGTTGTCATCTGTCGCTGCGCGCGAACCGTCTCGGCGTCCTCGTTGATCATCTGGCCAAGTTCGGCATCCGTGGGTTCACGGTTGAGCTTGGCGGCGAGCATCTGCTCAGCCTTCGCCATCCGGAGCAGTGCCGAGTTCTGGTTGAGCGGGACCCGGATGCTGCGGGTCTGCTCGGCCAGGGCCTTCAGCACGGCCTGACGAACCCACCACACGGCGTACGAGATGAACTTGACGCCCTGGTCCGGATCGAACTTCCGGACGGCCTTCAGCAGCCCTTCGTTCCCGATCGCGACCAGCTCGGCGAGATCGAGCCCATGCCCCTGATACTTCTTCACGTAGCTGATGACGAAGCGGAGGTTCGCCGTCACCAGACGTTCCGCAGCCGCCACATCACCCTGCTGCGCCAGTCGGGCCAGAGCCCGTTCTTCTGCGACGCTGCCGATCAACGGGAGGCGCTTGATATCGGCGAGGTACTGGTCGAACGTGCTGCCGCCGGTGCTCCGGGTGTACTGACGGCTGCGTCCTGTACCGACCTTCTCCATGGGGGAGTCTCCATGTGCGTGGACGGCGCTGGGGGCGCCGCCAGCCTTGTGGGTCGCATCGAGTCGAGGGCTGGTCGGCTCGGTGGTCGAAACCGGGACATGCCGGTTTCACGGGCACAATAACCGTCACGGGAACATGACAAGTCAAGTGTCAACTTTTCTGGACACTGCCGCCCGCTTTCCTCTGTGACACGCGACCAGTATTTCCGTTTCGCGCGGAAAAGTGTCAACTATTCGGATCAAATGCCAATGGATGTGTCCGGTTTAAATTGTCGTTCTGCATGGACTTCACCCTGTTCAGACGGCGCCTGAACTACTTCGCGCGCGGCACCAGCTGGGCGTAGCCGCGTCGGCGCCCGAAGCGCCGCGCCGCCTTGCAGTCGGCCATCCAGACGTCGATGATCCCGCCCTTGATGACGCCGCCGGTGTCGTCCGCGAGGAAGCGGCCATACGACGACCGGCCGATGAACAGGTCGACCTCGCGGCCAAGGGGGAACAGCTTTCGGTCGACGGCGATGATGCCATCCCGCACCAGATTGCCGCGCCGTGTGCGTCCCTGCAGGCAATAGGCGGTGATGCTCACCGCAACGCGCTCGCCCGCTCTGGCACGTTCTTCGATGCTGCGAAAGAGACGCCCCTTCGGCAATGCCGGCAGCGGAAAGCGCTTGGCGCGCGGTGGATCACTCTGGCGACGCGCACTGTCGCGCGCGCTGGAATCGGTCATCACAGAATCGAACGCGAGGCTGTCTGCGCTGAGATCAGGCGGCGGTGGCGTCGGCAGCGGCTGCGGATGGGCCACGAACCAGATGGCCGCTGCGCCCACCGCGAGTTCTATCGCGATCCGGATGCGCAGGTTGCGGCGCCGGCGAATCCGTCGGCGGAGCCGATCTGTCGCGGCCGGAGGCGGAGACGTCACGACTGCTGCAACGCGTTGACCGCCACCTCGCGAGGGACCGCCGTACCGTAGCCGCGCTCTGCGCCTGCCATCGCACCGCAGCGCGACGGCAGCGCGTACTCGACTGTCCCGCCGCGGGCCTTCTTGTCGCCTAGCGTGGCGTCGATGATCGCCTCGGGCGTGAGGATCCCCGGTATCCCGGTCGGCAGGCCGAAACGGTCAAGCGCGGTGCGAAGTGCGCCGTCGAGCGCCGGATCACACAGGCCAAGGTCGATCGCGATCCGCGACTCGACCAGCATGCCGTACGCCACGCAAGCGCCGTGCGGCACCCGGTATTCCATCAGCCGCTCGACGGCGTGACCGATGGTGTGGCCGAAGTTCAGGATCTTGCGCCGGCCTGCTTCCCGTTCATCGCTGGCCACGACATCAGTCTTGATCGCGACACTGCGTGCAACCACGGCGTGCCAATCAGCCGTCGCAATGTCCGTCGAGGCCACGACGCTGAAGTACGATGCATCGCAGATCACGCCGTGCTTCAGCGCCTCGGCGAGGCCGTTGATGCGCTCGATGACCGGCAGCGTCTCGAGGGTGTCGAGGTCGGAGACGACCGCCAGCGGCGGGTGGAAGGCACCGACCATGTTCTTTCCGAACGGAGTGTCGACTCCGGTTTTCCCCCCGACCGACGCGTCGACCATGGCCAGCAGCGATGTCGGCACCTGGACGACTGGCACACCGCGCAGAAAGGTGGCAGCAACGAAGCCGGCCACGTCGCCAACCACACCACCGCCAAGTGCGATCAGGATGCTGTCGCGGCCGAAGCGCGCTTCGAGCAAGACATCGGTGATGGCGGCCCACGTCGCCCGCGTCTTGTGCTCCTCCCCGGTCGGAATCGCGATCAGCGTGCTGCGATCCTCGCCGAGCGACGCCGCAATACGTCCTGCGTAGTGTGGGGCGACGACCTCATCGCTGATGACGGCAATTCGGTGTGCGTTCGCCAGTTCCGGCACCAGCGTGGGCAACACACTCAGCAGACCTCGCCCGATGTGGATCGGATAGGCCAGCGTGCGGCACGTCTCGATCGTCACGTCGGATGTCCTACCAGGTCACTTCGCCAGCACCGGCGCGCTTGTTGGCGACGCGCGCGAGGGTGAAGAGGAGGTCCGAGAGCCGATTGAGATAGATGACGACCAGTTCCGGGACATCGGCCTCCTGCTTCAGCGTGACCACGCGTCGCTCCGCCCGCCGACAGACCGTGCGCGCGACATGCAGCGCTGCGGCCTTCGGCGTGCCACCGGGCACTATGAACGCCGTGAGCGGATCGAGCTCCGCGTCGCCGGCGTCGATCGCCCGTTCCAGCTGTTCGATGCGTTCCTCGTCGATGCGCGCCTTGACCAGCTGCTCGGACATTTTCTCGCGATTCGGTGTGGCCAGAATCGCGCCGATGCCAAAGAGATCGCGCTGCACCGGCACGAGCACCTCATCGATGCGCGGCATCAACTCCACAGCGCGCACCATGCCGATGACCGCATTCAGCTCGTCGACATCGCCATACGCTTCGACGCGCGGATTGTCCTTGGCTACGCGACCACCGCCGAACAATCCGGTGTCGCCCTTGTCACCCGTGCGGGTGTAGATCTTGAAAGACATGCCCGGAAAGTAGCGACATCCGGCCCAATTCACGCGTCCCGAGCGGCACCGGCGTGGTGGCGGCCGCGCCCGGCGGACGATTCCGTGCCTCGGCCGGGGCCCCTACGTCATTTGAGCGTGGTTTCTACGTCACACGACGTATCGATCCCAACGGCTGGCACAACGAGACTGAGGGAGGTCCTTCATCACTTCCTGCCCGAGGCGCTCCCATGACGTCCGCCAAGCCACAGCAGTACCCGCCTGATGCGTCGCGCACACCCTCCAGTCGTCAGCCGTTCGTGCGGGCTGCGGCGGGGCTTCGTTCGCGCGTGAAGGTGCTTGTGCTGGTGCAACCGATCATTGCCTCACGAGTCACCCGCCTGCTTCCCTTCCTGCTGTCTGGCTGCATCTCGTACACCGTGGGGCAAGGGGCAGAGACGACGCCACAGGGCGAACGCACGGTCAGTTCGAGCCTGAATCTCGTGCCCGGGACACTGAGCAACAGCGACAGCAGTGCCTCGACGCGGCGGCCCTCCGTCGATACCGATATTCGCTTCGGCGTCGATGAGCGGACTGACGTGGGTTTTCGTATTGCGACCTACAGCGGATTCATGCTCACCTGGAAGCGGCAGCTGTCGGCTCCCGACAGCTCGAAGTTCATCGAGAACCGCGCCCGCACGTCGATCATGCTCGGGGGCGGGCTGGTAAACGCCGGCGAGCATGCAGCATTCGAGGCAACCCTGATCTCGTCCAGCAAATGGAGCGCCGCCGGACAGTGGTACGGTGCCGTCAGAGCGATTCAGGTCTTTCCGATCACGAACTCCGCCCGGAGCGATGATCCGGTCATCGGCTTGTCGGTGGGGCATCTGTTCGGCGATCGCAACAAGAGCATGGGGCCGGAAATCGGCATCTACTACGACCGATCGACACTGGGATTGAATACCAACCGGATTCTGGTGATTCCGTCGTTTGTCGTGCGTGGGCAATCGTTACCCTGGTTTGGCCGCCAGCGTGCGGGCTGGGGGCGCTGATGACGATCCCACTGCTCTCAGTGCGGCAGCTCCACGTCGCGAACGAGGTCCTGCGAATTGCCCTGACGGGCATGGCGTGGTGCATGCTGACGCAGCCTGCGAACGCGCAGGCGACAACAGCAAGCTCCGCGGATTCCGTCGGGCGTCGCCGGATTCAGCCACTCCCCGCGCTGGCCTCAGCTCCGGAGACAGGACTCCAGTACGGCGCCACGGTCCTCGCGGTGTGGGAACCCGCGCGCATCCTCGCCACGCGGCCATCATCGGTGACGGCATCCGTCTTGCGCACGGCGAAGCAGCAGACGCGCTTGCGTATCGACGCCGACCACTGGTCGAAGGGGAATGCGCGCCGAGTTGCCGGCAGTCTGCAATGGCAGCAGTTCCCGCTGCCGTATTTCGGCGTCGGTGATCGCGCGCCGTCGTCAGCAGAGGAGACCTTCACGCCAACGGGACTTGAAGCAACGGTGGCACTGCAGCAGCGCATCGCGAGAGCGTGGTATGCAACCGGTGGTCTCCGCCATCTGAGTCAGCGGATCGCAACCGACACGTCCGGCGCATTGCGGACGGGGAACGTCGTCGGTCGCACCGGCGGGACGCTGACCGAGTGGTCTGCCGGGCTGCAGACCGATTCCCGCGACAACCTCTTCGCACCGCGTGAGGGCCGCTGGGTGCAACTCAGCTATGGGCGCAGCGTGCGCGGCCTCTGGTCGGACTACGCCTACGGCACACTGCGACTCGATGCCCGCCGCTTCGATGCGATCGCGACGGAACATGTGGTCGCAACGCAGCTGCAGGTGGTGGCTGTCGACGGCCAGGCGCCGTTTGATCAGCTGGCGCTGGTGGGCAACAGCGACATTCTGCGCGGGTATGCGCGTGGGCGCTACCGCGACGGTGCCACCGCGGCAATCCAATCCGAGTATCGATCGCCGATTCGCCACCGGGTCGGTGCGGTTGTCTTCGGTGGTGTCGGCGCGGCCGCGCAGAGGCTGGGCTCCCTCGATGCTGATCGACTGCTTCCCTCGTATGGCGCGGGCCTTCGTGTGGTGCTCGATCAGCGCCTGCGTACGGGCATTCGCGCCGACTACGGACGTGGGCGCGGTGGTGCCTCGGGACTGTACATCGGGTTCAATCAGGCGTTTTGAGCGGCGGTCGTTTCCGCCATCTCACGGCTCACCGAGGAGCGGATGCTCCCGGACGGCATCGGCGAGTGCCCCACGGGAATCGACGCCGAGTTTTTCGAAAATGTTCGACAGGTGGGTACTCACCGTGCGCGCCGAGATGTTCAGCATGGCACCGATCTCCTTGTTCGAGAGTCGGCGCACGACCGCGCGGGCGATTTCCAGCTCGCGACTGGTGAGTGCCCCAGCCCCCGACACTGCACTGCGCGGCGGCAGTCGCACGCCGAGTGTGCGCAGTTGGCTGCGAACGCCTCGGAGCTCGAACTCGGCACCGAGTTGGGCGAACACATCGTGCGCGCGCCGCAGTTCGCGCACGGCACCACTGATGTCGCCGTCTGCTTCGAGCACCTGCGCGGCGTTGCGCCGGATCCGGGCAGCGTGGAATACGAAGGGAACTGCGTCGAGTTCATCGGCCGCCAGGATGAGGCGTGCGGCGGCATCCGGGCGCTGGTGCTTCATGCGCGCCACGAGTGCTTCAGCTGCCGTGCACCAGGCCAGCCCGAGCCGGTGTCCAAGCGCGGTGGATTGCGTCCGCAGGCGCGCCGTGAGGGCTTCGACGCGGTCGTAGTCGAGCAGCCGCAGCGAGGCTTCGATGATCATCGGTATCAGCCGATGAATGGCCCACGCCACGTACCCGAATTGGTCGGCCAGTGCCAACCCTCGCTCGCCATACGACAGTGCCCGCGCCCATTCGCCGTGCGAGAGATACCAGGTCCCCATTCCAGTGTGCGCGAGAATCACGTTGTGCACGTCTCCGGACGGGCTCGCGCCATCGTCGCTGCCGAGGGGCATCCGCGCCGCGCCGGACAGCTCCCACGCTTCCTCGAACAGCGCACGCGCGCGCTCGGTGTGATCGCGTGCGAGGACGATCATCCCGGTCCAGACCAGCAGTCGCGGCAGCAGCGAGTGCGGCATGACCGCGCGCGCAAGGGGAATGGTCCGCTCTGCGATCGCGAGTGCGTCGTCCCACTTCCCGATACCCGAGGCATGTTCGATCTCGATTTCTGCCGTCATGGCCTGCAGAACCGGCGATCCGAGCGCCTCAGCGAGCGTGATCGCCTCGCGCAGGTGACGGGTCATGTTCGCCACGTCGCCGGTAAAACCTTCGAGCATCGCCATAGCCCAATGGGCTGCCCATGCGATTTCCCGATCAGCGCTCTGGTCGGCCAATGCCAACGCCTGTGCACCGTGCTCACGCGCAAGGCTTGCCGGCCCCGTCCAGGCGTAGAGCTGCAGCGCCGTCTGATGGGCTCGCGCCAACAGGCCGACGTCACCGAGTTCGCCGGCGATTGCGAGGGTCTCGCCGATGGTCACCACCGCATCACGATGCCGGCCGAGCGCCTGCTGCATTTTTGCGCGCGCCACTCCGATTCGCACGACCAGATCAGTGCGCTGCACCAGCAGCGCGGCGTGGCGGGCCTGGTCAAGCAGCACGAGGCCCTGGCGTGCATCGCCCGACCAGGCCGCATGCTGCGCACGAAGGTGGAGCAGTCGTGAGCGGGTGAGTTCGTCACCGCGATCGGCGGCAAGGATCAGCGCGCGTTGCCATCCATCGTCGGCGCAGGCGGTATCGCCGAGCCGCATTCTGGCGATCGCTCGTTCCTCGAGCAGTTGCGGCACCGCCGAAACGGGGCCGTGCGATTCGGCGATGGCGAGTGCGTCGGTCAGGAAACGCGAGGCTTCCTCATCCGCCCGGCGTGCGAGGGCGTCGCGCCCCGCGGCCGCGAGGTATCGCAGCGTTCGCTCATCGTTGCCCAATTCATGGCCGAGGACCAGATGTCGCGCCATCTCGCCGGCGCGAGCGATGGTGGCCGGCCCATGAAGCGCTTCGAGTGCCGACGCGATGGCGCCGTGGAGCACGCGTTCACGTGCGGCTGTCAGTGTACTCCGCACCGTCGACTGGATGATCGGATGCGCAAATTCGTAATCGGCGTTGCCGTCGACGCGGTGCTCCAACAGAATGCGACGCGCGCAGAGCAGGTCGATGGCATCAGCGAGCGTGTCCGCGTCGAAGCCGGCGACGCTCCCGAACAGCGCCAGCGAGGCGCGTGACTCCATGATCGAGGCGATTTCCGTGAGGCGCCGCGCGTTTGGATCGAGCTCCTCGAGACGCTGCTGGATCGCATCGCGAACTGTGGGCGGCAAGGTGGCTGGCATGGGTTCGTCCACCACCCATCGCGTGCCTGACTGCCGGATACGCCCGGCTGCCATCAGCGCCTTGAGCGACTCTTCGACAAAGAAGGGATTTCCGCGCGTGTGGGACCAGAGTGTTGCGGCGTGATGATCGGCGTCATCGCTATCGAGGCCAACGGACCGCTGCAGCAGTTCCGAGAGATCGGCGCGTGTCAGGCTCTCCACGCGCTGGACGGACGCGTCCGCTGCAGCCGCCAGCGATCGGACCATGGCTCGGAGGACCGGATGCGCTTCGATGCCCGGGTCCGCACACGCGAGGACGATCAGAATCCGCGTGCCCGCCACCTGCCGCACGAGGAAATGCAGGAGTTCGAGCGAAGAGGCATCGCTTTCGTGCGCGTTGTCGAGCGTGAGCAGCAGCGGCTGACGGACAGCGAGTCGGGTGAGAAACTGTGAGACGTTCCAGAATTGCCGGGCCTTGCTCCCTGCCTCGCCGTCGGGGTCGACGGGCCGCATGTCTGGGGCTCCCGGCAATCCGGGCAGGACGGCGCGGAGATCGCGTTCGGTCCCGCGTGCCAGCACCGTGAGCGTCGAGGGATCGAGGGACCGGAGCGGGCGCGCCAGCGCATCGGCAAAGGCGCCATACGGCACACCCGACTCCATCGCGAATGCGCTGCCCGCGGCGATCAGGACCTTCTGTGACCGAGCGTCGTGTGCCAGTGCCGCCAGCAGCCGCGATTTCCCGACGCCAGGCTCGCCCGTCAGCAGGACGCAGTGCCCGCGACCGTCAATTGCGTTCGTAAGATGCCTCCGCAGCGTCGTCAGGTCGCTGCGGCGACCAACCAACGGCAGTTCGTCGCCCCAGGGGTGGGGAAGGCTGGAGGCAGGCAGAGTCAGGCCGGAGTGGGTGTCACGAGTGGGGCGGCGGTGCGGCCGGCCCGAGCAGAGAGTATGCGGCGGTCGCGCGCGCGACGCCACATCGGACGTCGGGGGGCCGTCGCACGACGTCTCGCGACACTGGTCTGCGCATGGAGTTTCGGAACTCGCCCCGTGGTCACGGCGGTTGAACAACCTGCGGGGTTTCCGTCCCTGACGAAATCGGTGAGTTTTCTCAGACCATGACCAACGAAATGAAAGACATCACGATTATCGGTGCGGGACCTACCGGGCTGTACGCGTTGTTCTACGCGGGCATGCGCGGTGTATCGGCGCAGGTGATCGACGCGCTGCCGCAGGTGGGTGGGCAGCTGGCAGCGTTGTATCCCGAGAAGCTGATCTTCGACGTGGCGGGATTCCCGCGGGTGCTGGCGAAGGATCTGGTGGTTGGGTTGAGCGATCAGGCGGCGCAGTTCGGGAACCCGATGTTCCTGAATCGGACGGTGACTGGCCTCGATGAAGTGGATGGTCATTTCGTGGTGCGCACGAACGATGGTGATTTTCCAACGAAGGCCGTCGTGATCGCCGGTGGTATCGGCGCCTTCTCACCGCGCAAGCTGCCGCAGACGGCGACGCACCCCTGGTATGGCAAGGGCATCGACGACGTGGTGCTCGATCCGGCGCGCTACACCAACAAGCGGGTGCTGATCGTCGGAGGCGGAGACAGCGCGTTCGACTGGGCGCAGCAGCTGCGCCCGCGGGCGGCGCACGTGACGCTGATTCATCGCAGTGATCGCTTCCGGGCGCATCAGGCGACGGTGGACGACGTGCAGGCCGCGGCTGCGCGCGGGGACAAGACCGACGTCCTGACCTTCCACGAAATTCACGACATCGTTTCTTCGGATGGGGCGGTGGTGACGGGCGCGGTGATTCGTGCGACGAAGGACAAGTCGACGCGCACGATCGACGTCGATGTCATCTTGCCGATGCTCGGCTTCGTCAGCGACATGGGGGCGCTGGCCGAGTGGGGGCTGACGCTCGAGAAGGACGAAATCATCGTCACGTCGCAGATGGAAGCCGGACGCGCCGGCATCTATGGAGCGGGCGACATCACGACGTATCCCGGCAAGCTGAAGCTGATCTCGGTGGGCTTCGGCGAAGCAGCGACGGCCGTCAACCAGGCGGTGCACTGGATCTATCCCGAGAAGAAGGTCTCGCCGGGGCATTCGTCGAATCTGGCGATCTTCGGGCAGACCGCAGACTAGCCTGAAGTTCTGCACGAATAGCAACGGCTACGGAAACGGCCACTGCAACTGCCACTGCAACTGCCACTGCCACTGCAACTGCCACTGCCACTGCAACTGTCACTGCAACTGCCACTGCAACTGCAACTGCTTTACGCAAAGTCGCAAAGGAACGCAAAGAGATCGGTGCGCGGCTCGCGCGTCGGTGGATCCCGGGATCCAGAAATGCTGTAGGAACTGCGTGTGTCCCACGCTGTTCCTACAGCATTTCTGATCTTGCGACCAAGGCCGGAGATGGCCCCGCTGTACTGAGTCTCTGCAGTTCTTTGCGCCTTGGCGCCTTTGCACCTTTGCGTAGGGCAGTGGCAGTGGCAGTGGCAGTGGCAGTGGCAGTGGCAGGCGTCAGCGGCGTTGTGACTCCAGCGCTTCGATGCGCGTGCGGAGCTGACGGACGTCGGCGGCGAGTGTGGTCAGCGACGCTGCGGCGGGCGCTGCCGGCGGGGGAGTGGTGGTGCGTTGGGTCGTGGCCAACGGTGATGTGGTCCGCAGCGATGCCGCACCCGTTTGTGGGCTACCGCCGCCCGCGAGCCGGAACAGCCATCGTCCGAAGCCGCCGAGCCAGACGGCGCTGAAGAGTCGCTCGCCTATCGTTCGCCGAAACGGGCTGCTCGACAGGATCGCAATCGACAACGCCGTAGCCACGAGCGAGGCGAAAAAGGTGACGAGTGCCGCCTTCCCTTTGAACGAGGCGTGTGCAGTCAAGCCCGCCCCGGGCACGATCCGGAATAGCATGGCGCCTTGCGAGAGGAGGAGTACAGTCGCAAGCCTCACGCGCGTGCGACGCCGCTTCACGAGAGTGAGGTCGGTAGCGCGACGGGCTCTCTCTTCGTCGCGTTCCGTCAGCGTGAGAGTAAGCAGTCGCTGCAGTTCGTCCACCGTGTAGCCACTGACGCGGAGGCGTCGCACCTCGCGAAGGCTGTTCAGCAAGCCAACCCAGGCTGCGGCGGCAAGAACGATCGCAATCACGAAAACATTGCCGTCGCCGTTCTTGGAAATCGTCGCCGTGCCGAGGATGAGCAACAGCGTCGCAACCAGAGTGCGTGTTGCGACGCTGCTCAGCTCCGGGGCGAGCAGTCGCATCGAGACCGGAATCTCCGGCGTGGCGAGTTGTGTGGCCTCCAGAGCCTCGACCACCGCTTCGGCATTCACGAAACGGTCGTCCGCCTCCTTGGCGCAGCACCGATCGACCACATCGCAGAGCGCCGCCGGCAGATCGCTGCGCTCAGAAGCCAGTGGCGGAATCGCCTCGGTGAGCTGTTTCACCAGAACGCGTTGGGTGCTCTCGCCGGTGATGGCCGCGCGCCCAGTCATGGCAAACCAGGCTACCAGGCCCAGTGAGTAGAGGTCAGAGCGACCATCGACGGCATCGCCTGACGCCTGCTCGGGACTCATGTACTCTGGCGTGCCGACGACTTCGCCAACGCGCGTCAGCCCGGGCCGGCTGTTGACCGGTGTGATGGCGCGTGCGATGCCAAAATCCATCACCAGCGCGCGGCCGGTGGCGCGCTCGATCATGATGTTGTCCGGCTTGATGTCGCGATGGACCACCCCCCGGCCATGTGCGTAGGCAAGGGCGTACGACACATCCTGCAGCAGGCGCACCGCATCTCGACGGTTGAGCGGACCATCGCGCTCGACACGCGCGCCGAGCGACTCTCCTTCCACATACCCCATTGCAAATGCGAGGACATCGTCGCCGTCCTCGATGGCGAACACCGGCACGATGTTCGGATGCGAGAAGCCAGCGGCCAGTCGCGTCTCCCGCAGGAAGCGTTCGCGCAGATCGGGTTCCGCCGCGAACTCGCCCGGCAGCACCTTCAGTGCCACCGGGCGGTCGAGGCGTCGGTCGCGCGCGAGGTACACCGTGCCCATGCCGCCGCGCCCCAGCTCCCGTTCGATCAGGTAGCGATCGCCGAGCGCACGACTGAGAGCGGTGAGATCATCTGTCATCCCTGACTATCTCCGACGGAAGAGAACTCTACGATACGCGCGGATCGCTGCGCTTGTAGGCCAGATCGGTCACCAGGTTCACCAGCACGAAAACCACGCTCAGAAAGAGCACCGTTCCCTGGATCGCCGGAAGGTCACGGCGCGAAATCGCGTTCACGACGTACCGTCCGAGTCCGGGCCAGCCGAAGACGGTTTCTGTCAGAATGCTACCTGTCAGGTAGCTGCCCACGTCCAGCCCGAGCACCGTCACCACCGGAATCAACGCCGTCCGAAGCCCATGCCGCAACACGACGGCGCTGTTCGAGAGCCCCTTCGCCCTGGCCGTTCTGACGTGATCGCTCGACATCGCATCGAGCATGCTGGTGCGTGTCACGCGCGCCAGGTAAGCGATGCTCCGCGACCCGAGCGTGAGTGCCGGCAAAATCAGCACCAATCCGCCACCGTATCCACTTGGCGGGAGCCACTTGAGGGTCAGCGCGAACAGCAGGATGAGCAGCAGCCCGACCCAGAACACCGGAAAGCTGATCCCCAGATAGGTCGCGCCCATCAGCACACGATCGAAGGTGCCGGCCGGCTTGAGGGCCGCGAGCACGCCAATGCCGACACCGAGTACGATCGCAATCGTCATCGCGGCGAGTGCCAGCTGTGCCGTCTTCGGAAAGCGTTCGCGGATGTCCTGCATGATCGGTCGGCCGGTGATGTAGCTCCGCCCGAGATCCCCGCGCACCACGCCGCCCGCGTACGACGCGAACTGGGTGGTGAGAGGCTCGTCGAGCTTCAGCTCAGCGCGGAGACGCGCGATCGTGACGCTGTCTGCCCGCTCGCCGACCATCTGCTGCACCGGGTCACCGGGCGCAACGTAGAGCAACAGGAACACCGCGATCAGCACGCCGCCGAGTGTTGGAATCGCCAGCAGCAGGCGACGTGCAAGAAAAGTCACGGGACGCTGCGGTCGATGCGTGCGCCGATCATGCGCTGCCCGTTGAAGATGGTGGGTGCGGTCCAGTTCTTGAGCCATGGCTGAACCGCATACAGCTCGTTGTAGAACAGCAGGAAGACCATCGGCGCCTCGGCGAACGCGATGCTGTCCGCGCGTGCGTACAGCGCGGTGCGCGCCGTCACATTCGTCTCGCGGCGGGAGGCCGTCACCACTGAATCGAACACGGCATTCCTGAAGAAGCTGACGTTCCCGCCGACGCCGGCGTTTGACGAATGCAGCAGCGGATACAGAAAGTTTTCCGCATCCGGGTAGTCGGCGTACCAGTCTTTCAGGACCAGATCCGCCTCGCCCTTCCGGGCGGCCTCGCGCATGCTGGCACTCTCACGCTGCACCAGTTCCGCGGTGATGCCAGCTTCCTTCAGATAGCCCTGAATGGCCTGCGCCACCCGCGACTGCGTGGCATCCTGCGAGCACCAGAGCTTGACCGTGATCCCGTTCGGGAACCCGGCCTCGGCAAGGAGCTGCCGGGCCCGCGCGACGTCATGCGCGTACGGTGCTCGCGTGGTATCGGAGCCGTCCAGTGCCGGAGGAATGACACCCGCCGCGAGTCGGCCGCGTCCGCCGAGCAGCTGCGTCAGGATCGCCTTGGTGTCGATGGCGTGATTGATCGCGCGCCGCACACGGACATCGGTCAGGGGCCCGCGCGTCGTGTTGATTGCGAGATACCAGAGCCGCAGCACCGGGGCCGCCTGCAGCAGGGACTTCTTCTCGTCGGTCTGCTCCCACTGGCGGGTCTCGGCTTCCGGGATGTAGAGCAGGTCGACGTTGCCGGTCTCGAACTCCGCGACCGCCGTGCTGGGATCGGGGATGATCCGGGCAATCAGCGTGTCGCCGAGCGGCTTGGTGCCCCAGTACTGGTCGTTGCGGACGAAGCGAACGAAGTCGTCGTGCTTCCACTCGGCCAGTTTCCATGGGCCTGTGCCGATCGGTCGCTCGCCGAAGTCAGCGCCGATTGTTGCCGGCACGATGGATGCGACCGGCATTGCCAGCAGCTTTGGGAAGATCGCGAACGGTTCGGTGAGGGTGATCTCGATCGTGCTGTCGTTCTGGATACGCAGGCCACGGATCGTGGTGGCCTTGCCGGCGGCGAAGTCCTTCGCGCCGGCGATCGGGAAGAGCGGCCATCCGCGTCCGCCGCGCGTGGCCGGATCGAGGACGCGGGTGAAGCTGGCGATGACCTGCTGCCCGGTGAACGGCGTACCGTCATGGAACTTCACGTTCCGTCGCAGGGTGAATCGCCAGATGAGGCCATCGTCAGACACCGTCCAGGACGACGCCAGCGCCGGCTCCACCTGCGCATCGGGGGAGAAGCGTGTGAGCCCTTCGAAGACGTATCCCACCGCGCGGCCAGTGGGGACATCGGTCGACAGCGCCGGGTCGAAGGACCGCGGGTCGTACGTGTCTCTACTGTCGACGATCGTGCGGCGCTGCGGTGCGTTGTCGCCGCTGGCGCAGGCGGCGAGCAGGGGCAACGTGGCGGCAGCAAGCGAGAGAGCGCGGAAGCGACGCATCGCAGGCGGGATGGAGGGAAAGGACGGCGCCCGGACCTGGCTGCGCGAAGATGAGCTAACCCGTTGTCAGGAAAGCGCGTACGTCGTTGACACTGGGGTGTGTGAGCGTGAACTTACGCGTCGTTCACACGGGGTGCCAACCGTTTTCGTCGCGCGCAGCCGCGCGGCACCGTCAATCGTTCCCTCGGTCTGCACACTGCCGCGTCAAACTGCATTCGTTTCCCACCAGCATTGGGCTGGCGCGCGCCGGGTATCACGGTGCCTTCGTCGTGTTGCGGTGTGCCTCGGGTTTGCCGTGTTCCCCGCTGGCCTCCACGCGCAGTCGGTCAAGTGCGATCCGGCTGAGCTCGAAGTCCGCTCGCTGGTCTTCTCGGGGAATCGCGCCTTCACCAACAGTCAGTTGGCGGCCGTGATCGCGCTGACGGCCTCCGACGTTTCGAGTCGCGTCGCACTGATTGGCGGCGTCTTCGGTGTGCGGCGATGCGGGAATCCGGGGCTGGTGTCGATCGACCGGGCGCGGCTGGTGATCTACTATCGCCGCCGCGGTTTTCCCGATGTTGCGGTCGATACGCTGGTGCAGCGCGCCCCGGGCGTGATGGATCTCCGGTTCGCGATTCGCGAAGGGCGCGCCACCACCATCGACAGTCTGCGCGTCGTCGGAACCGAACGGGTGGCCGATCCCGATCGGCTGCTGCGGAATCTGCCCAGCGCCCGCGGCGCGCCGTTCGATCAGTATCTGCTCGAGCAGACACGCGATACCCTCCGGCGGCGGCTGGCGGACCTCGGCTTTCCCTTCGCGCAGGTCTTGCTGGCGACTGACGTGATGCGTGGGCCAGACGCCGACAGTACGCGTCGGACGGCGGTGGTCGAGTTCTCGGTTCGCACCGGACCGATGGTCATGATTCGTGACGTCATCGTGCGGGCCGTCCCACGCGACGGACGTACGCAGGAGATCGCGTCGCCGGTGGTGCGACAGCTGGTCGGCCTCCGTGCCGGGCAGCGGTACGAGCAGAGCGATGTGGAACGCGCGACGCGGGCGCTGTATCAGACCGACGCGTATCAGCAGGTCCGGATCGAGCCGAGTCTGTCCGATTCCGTGGCGTCGACCGCCGATACCGCCCGCGTTGATGTCGTGGTGAACGTCGTCGAACGCTTCATGCATAGTCGCACGCTGAGCGCGGGCTTCGGCACGCTCGACTGCTTCCGGACGCAACTTCAGTATTCCGACCGCAATCTCTTCGGTCGCGCGCGCCGGCTGGAACTGACCGCTCGCGTGAGCAAGATTGGCATCGGCCGCCCGGTGGATTTCCAAGGCGCCGACGTCCCCTGTGGCGCCGTCGCCAATGGCAAGGACCCCTACAGTGATAAGCTCAACTACTACGTCGGTGCCACGCTGCGACCGCCCGTTGGTCCTGGCGGCCTGCGGATCCCGGAACTCACACTCTATCGGGAAGTCCGCGGTGAATTTCAGGCGTATCGTCGCACCACGGTCATTGGCGCGATCGCCAGCGTGACGCTGCGTGCGGCGCAGCGGCTGCCGGTGACGCTGGCCTATGACCTCAGTTTTGGCAAGACGGAAGCGCAGCCCGCGCTGTTCTGTTCCGTGCTCAATCGCTGCGCGCCGGCCGACTATCGTGTTTTCGAGACCAC
>JANNVN010000098.1:0-5867 GCA_031414435.1 Gemmatimonadaceae bacterium | reverse complement strand
TGGCCAAAGGTGGGCGGTGGATTTCGTTGCCAGCCAAGGCGCAACCCGCAGCGATACCAGCGGTATCGCGAGGAGTTGCAACGCCGGGTGGCGCCGAAAGACACGCCCAACTGCCAAGAGACTTCGGCTACACCACACTAGGACACCAACCCGGCCGGCGCGGCAGGGGCAAGCGGCAGGACTGATTCGAGCACCTGATTCACGTGCAGCGCGGTCCGCGTCGCCTCGGTGTCATCGACCGCGACGATCATGGTGAAGATGCCAGGCTGATCGAGCGGCAGGTCGACCACCGCCAGCAAGGGAACGTCGATGCCGTCGGCGCCTTCCGGCGGTGGACCGACCACCAGTTCGCCGCGCGAGGACCAGAGCATGTCGCCGGCCGGGTTGACCCACTCGAGACTGACACCGTGCGGTCCTTCGTCTTCGGCCACCGCCTTGAGTCGCACCACGAAGGTCGCGCGCGGGTGCACCGACGGGAGTTGCCCGACGTGGAGGGCGTCGAAGACGCCGAGAATATTCAGCTTCCCTTCCTGCGAGACGTTGGCGGCGTCCGCGAACAGCGCGAATTGAACATGCATGGATGCATGGTACCTGACGCCAGCGGACTCCGGAAGGCGTTCCCGGTCGCGCTAGATTGTCTCTGATGTCAGCCACCGCCGCGCCCGCCGTCGCCGCTCCACCGCTCGCCGTCGTCGCGCCACCGGCCCCGCCCGGCTTTGGCACGATCGACATGCTGCTGCTGCTGATGGCGGCGTTGTGGGGCGCCAATTTCTTCGTGGTGCAGTACGGCACCGCGCACATGCCCGGTCTCGCGTTCAATACCTCGCGAATGGCGCTCGGCGCCACAGTGATGCTGGTGCTGACGGTGCTCGTGGTGCGCGAGCGATGGCCTTCGCGAGCGGATACACTGCGCCTGCTTGGGTACGGGATCATCGGCAACGGCATCTATCAGTACTTCTTTGTCATGGGCTTGTCGCGAGCCCGTGGGGGATCGGCGTCGCTGATCCTGGCGGCGTCGCCAGCGGCGCTCGCCCTGCTCGGCTGGGCCACCAAGACCGAGAAGATGGGCCGCTTTCTCGTCGCGGGTGTCGCAATGTCGGTCCTCGGCGTGGCGATGGTCATGCTCGGTGACAACGTCACGCCCGGCCACGGCGGTACGTTGATCGGCAGCCTCTATCTGGCCTTGGCCGTGATCACCTGGGCGATCTATGCCACGCTCCTCCGCCCGCTCACGCAGCGGGTCAATGGGATGCAACTGACCCTGATCACCCTCCTCGGGGGTCTGGTGCCGCTGCTGGTGGTGACTGGTGGTGACATGCTCGCGACGCAGTGGAGCACCCTGTCGTGGCGCACCTGGGCCGCGATGGCCTACGCCGGTCTGGGAGCCATTGTCATTGCCTACGTCATTTACTACTACGGGCTGAAGAAGCTCGGCGCGACGCGCACCTCACTCTACGCGAACCTGCAGCCCTTTGTGGCGATTCTGGTCGCGTGGCAATTTCAGAATGACCGTCCCACCATCTGGCAACTCATGGGCTTTCTCTGCATCACCGGTGGCTTGCTGCTCGCGCGGCGCACCGCATGACAGTCCTCGTGCTGTTCGACATCGACGGGACGATGCTGCTGGCGCACGGTGCGGGTCGCCGGAGCGTGCATCAGGCGATGATGGACGTCTACGGTGCCACTGGGCCACAGCTGCACCCTTTTGACGGCAAGACAGACCCGCAGATCGTGCGCGAACTCGGCACACTCGCCGGTATCGAGGAGGCGATCATTCACGCGCGGATGGCCGACGCGATTGATCGGTACTATCACTACCTCGAGGCCGACATCACCGCCGCGCCGGAGACCGTGGAGCTTCTCCCGGGGGTGCATGAACTGCTCGATTCGCTGGAGGCACGGGCGGACGTGATGCTCGGTCTGCTCACGGGCAACATCGAGGCAGGCGCAGCGCTCAAGCTGCGTGCGGTCAACATTGCATTCGAGCGGTTCCCGATAGGTGCCTATGGCTCGGATGCGCCCGTCCGTCCGGCGTTGCCGGCGATCGCGCAGGCACGCGCATCACAACGGCTTGGTCGCGAAATTGCCGGTGCGCAGATCGTGATCATCGGAGATACGCCGCATGATCTCACCTGTGGTCGGGAGATCGGGGCCCGTGCGATCGGCGTGGAGACCGGTCGGTTCAGCGCGGCCGAGCTGCGGCAGCATGACCCACTCGCCGTCTTCGAGAACCTCGTCGACACCGATGCGGTCGTACGCACGATCCTGAGCGCCGCCGCTGAGCGCGCGGCCTGATGCCGGCCGGGGAAGAAGTGCTGCCGGCGCGTCTGCGCGGCGTCTGGCAGGACCGGACGCTCGACGACGAAGCCGGGGTGCAGCTCGACGCCAGTGCGTTGCGCATCGCGTACAACACGGCCGATCCGTCCGTGATCGAGTTGCCGGTGAACGATCTGCTGGGAGCCACGTTTCAGGACGGAGTGTTGTCTCTTGCGGTCAAGGCCGGCGGTGCGCTGCTGCTCTCTGACTCGTCGCAGCTCGAGGGTCTGCGACACCGTCTCGAGGCAGCCGTGTGTGTGTTTCCGGCGCAGACGCTGTCGCTGCGGGGCTTTGGGTCGGAGCGGAGCTTGCCCGGATCTGATCACGATCAGTGGTTTGACGCACTGCTGACGGCGCGGCGCCAGGCGGAAGAGAGTCGCACGGTCGAGACCCAGCGGCGTGCCTTCGATTCGAACCGGATGGTGCGTCACGCGCAGCTCACCCGCGAGAGCTGGGCATCCGTCCGGTTCGAGGGGGCCGCAGATCGCCGCGCATTCATCGCAGAGTTGGAAGATGTGGCGGCACCGTACACCCATGCACTCCGACAGCTCGAGCACGCGGCCCTTCGGCTCAAGCAGGTGGCAGGCGACCGCCAGTATGAGACGTGGCGGCGGTGGACAGGAACGGTGCAGCGCTCTTTCCGGGCCGCCGACGACGTCTGGACCGCAATGATTCCGGTCCTCTGCGACTCGCGCGGTGCGACAGGAGCGTTCTGGCGGCGCCTGCTGCGCCGACCGGGGTCGAGAGCATGATCCGGGGCATCGGACTGGATCTGGCGGACATCGACCGGATCGAACGGCTGCTGAGCCGACACCCGGAGCGGGCGCGACGGCGGCTTTTCACCGAGGGGGAGCGGGCCTACTGCGACCGTCGAGGGGCGCCCGCGCGGCACTTTGCCGCGCGCTTCGCCGCGAAAGAGGCGGCCTACAAGGCGCTGGCGGGCACCGAAGCGGCTCGGCACATCCATTGGCAGGAGATCGAGGTCGTGAATTCCCCCGTCGAGGGGCGACCAATGCTGCGATTCCACGGTGCGGCGGCGAAACGTGCGGCTGAGTTAGGCGTCTCACTGGTGTATGTGTCGCTGACACACTCTGATCAGGTGGCAGCAGCTGTTGTTGTGCTTGAGTCCGCTATAGATTGAGTGTGTTGGGTAATCCAAAGCAGATTGTTCGGCATTGAATGGCGTGGCACTGGCCGAGGTCGGAAGTGCGCGTTATTGTTCTAGAGTGTTCCTGAGAATCATTCTCAACTAGGTTGAATCTTGAGTTCTCTTCCGCTCCCGGTGGTCGATCGACGCTTTGCTGGTGCCCCCCCGGCCCCGGTGGCGTGTCGTCTGGGTGATTGCCTGAAGGGCGCGTCCGCGACGGTCGTCTCGCTTGGTTGTGGGGAGAACGAAGCATGTCGCCTGCGCGAACTCGGACTGATGGAAGGCGCGAGCATCAATGTGGTCGATGCCCGTCAGTGCATGCTGCTGGACGTGCGCGGATCGCGGTTGGCGCTGAGCCCAGCGATCACCGCCGGCATCACCGTCCTTCCGACGCGCTGAGCGCACCGCGGTTAACGCCGCACTGAAAACCGGTGTCGATCTCCTTCGCTCCCAACTCCGGCGCCAGTGTGCCCGTCGAGGCGACGCAGCGTCGGATTCGCGTGGCGCTGGTCGGGAATCCGAACACCGGCAAGAGCACACTCTTCAACGCGCTCACCGGGATGCGGCAGCGCGTTGGGAACTTCGCGGGCGTGACCGTGGAGCGCGTCGAAGGTGCGATGCGTGGTCCCAATGGCGAGCAGGTAACGATCGTCGATGTGCCGGGCTGCTACGGACTGTCGCCGGCAAGCCCCGATGAGGAAATCGCGCTGGGCGTGATGCGCGGCACGGGCGGCGAGCCGATACCGGACGTGGTGGTCGTGGTTGCCGATGCGCTGCACCTCGAGCGCAATCTGTACCTGGTGAGTCAGGTGCTCGAGCTCGGGTTGCCGACTGTCATTGCGCTGAATCAGATCGATGCGGCGGCCGACGCCGGTGTCGAAGTCGATGCGGTGGCGCTGATCCACGAGCTGGGGGCGCCAGTCATTCCGACCATCGCCACGCGCGGTGAAGGCCTCGATGTGCTGCGCAAGGCAATGGTGTCAGTGCTCGATCTGCCGTTGCCGGGGCGCCCGTTTGCCCTCCCGTCCGAAATCCGCGATGCGCTGACCCCGCTGACCGAATCGCTGGCCGTGCATGGTGCGAGAGCACCGTTCGCGGCCCACGACGCGCTGCGGCTGCTGGCCGTGCCGCGACTTGAAGCATGGTACGGTACTTCGCGGAATCTGCTCGCCCCGATGGTGGATGAAGCGCGGATCGCGGTGGCTGCGGCGGGCGCCAATCCCCGCAGCCTGGAGGCCGAGCTTCGCTACGGGTGGAGCAGTGGCGTCGTCGCGCGCACGGTGGTCAATCACAATGTCGGTGGGCGAACGAGCAGTGATCGGATCGACGCCGTGGTGCTTCATCGCGTGTGGGGGCCGGTGCTGTTTGTGGCGGTGATGGCGCTCGTCTTTCAGGCGATCTTCACCTGGGCGCAACCGCTCATGACCGGCGTCGAGTGGATGGTGTCGCAAGTTGGTGATGCGGTGGGATCGCTGCTTCCTGAGGGTGACCTGCGTGGCCTGCTGGTTGACGGGGTGATCGGCGGTGTGGGCAGCGTGCTGGTATTCCTGCCCCAGATCGCGATGCTCTTTCTGTTCATCGGTATACTCGAAGACAGCGGCTACATGGCACGCGCCGCGTATCTGATGGATCGGCTGATGCGTCGCGTGGGGCTGCATGGCAAGAGTTTCATTCCGATGATCAGTGGGTTTGCCTGTGCTGTCCCGGCGATCATGGCGACGCGGACGATCGAGGAACCCAAGGATCGATTGGCGACGATCATGGTCGTGCCGTTGATGAGCTGCTCGGCGCGGCTGCCGGTCTACACGCTGCTCATCGGCGCGTTCGTTCCGCCGGTGGCCGTCCTTGGCGGTTTGTTCAGCCTGCAGGGCGTGACCATGCTCCTCATGTATGCCCTCGGCACGGTGACGGCGCTGGTGGTGGCCGCGTTCTTCAAGAGCACGCTGCTGCGCGGTCCGGTGCGGCCGATGATTCTCGAGATGCCGGCCTATCGGCTGCCGAATGTTCGCACGTTGCTGCAGAACGTCTGGCATCGGGCGCAGATGTTTCTCCGGCGGGCCGGCACGGTGATTCTCAGCTGCAGCGTGATCATCTGGGCGTTGACGACCTACCCGAAGACCGATGTGCCGTCCACCGTGTCCGCCGAAGTGGCGCATGAGATGGAACTGGAGCACTCGGCGCTGGGACACATCGGCAAGGTGATCGAACCGCTGGTGCGCCCCCTGGGCTACGACTGGAAGATCGGTGTGTCGATCGCGGCCAGCTTTGCTGCGCGCGAGGTCTTCGTGAGCACCATGGGAACGATCTACGGTGTCGGCGAGGCTGATGAGACGTCGGTGGCATTACGCCAGCGACTGCGTTCAGAGGTCAATCCGTCAACCGGTGGCCTGCAGTATTCGCCGCT
>JANNVN010000097.1:0-25712 GCA_031414435.1 Gemmatimonadaceae bacterium | reverse complement strand
TCCTCAGCGACACGCAGGTCCGGGTCAGTCGCGTGGTGCGTGGCACGGTCGAACAGGTCTGGCGGGCGCATCACGATCCGGCGTTGATGAAGCGCTGGATGCTTGGCCCCGACGGCTGGTCGATGCCGGTGTGCGACGTGGCGACGCAGGTCGGTGACCGGTACCGCTATGAGTGGGCGTCCGACGATGGCGCGCAACGCTTCGGTTTCGAAGGGGAGTTGCTGGAGTCCTTTGCGCCCACCCGGTCGGTGACCACGGAGCAGATGGTCGGCATGCACGGCCCTGCCACACGGAACGAGCTCACGCTGGTCGCGGTGCAGGGTGGCACGCTGCTCAGCCTCGTCATCACCTATCCGAGCAAGGAGCTGCGCGACATGATCCTCGGCACCGGCATGACCACGGGCATGGAAGCGAGTTATGCCCGGCTCGAACGGGCAGTGCTGGCGGCCTGACGCGCGGTGGTCCTCGGGGCGGGGAACGCGCCGCGGAGTGAGCCGTACCCGCGCATGATGGGTGCTTCAGATCGTTCTGCGGCCGCCGGCGGACAGTGGCACGACGCTCGTTGCGCGCGCCGCGCCCTGTCGGCATACTGCGCCCGTCGAGTCGCGGCTGAGTTCCGTTCACCACGCCTCGAACGCATCGCGCCTCAACGGCCGTGAGTGCGACCATTTCCTGTTTCCGCCTGTCACGGTCATGAGGAGCACGAATGCGGATTACCGCAATCAGGGCGTATCGTGTGGAACTGCCGCTCCATGAAGGCAGCTACAAGTGGTCCGGAGGGAATTCGGTTGATGTCTTCGATTCCACCATCGTCGCGATCGACACCGACGCGGGCATCACTGGCTATGGTGAGGTGTGCCCGCTGGGACCGGCGTATCTCCCCGCCTACGCGGCTGGTGCGCGCACGGGAATCGCGGAACTGGCGCCAAACCTGCTCGGCCAGAATCCGACTGAGCTCGCGAGTATCAACCGGCGCATGGATCAACTCCTGCGCGGCCATCCGTACGTCAAGACCGCGATCGACATGGCCTGCTGGGATATTCTTGGCCACGCCACCGGTCAGTCGGTTGCGACGCTGCTCGGTGGCAGGGTAGGGAACGATGTCGCATTGTACCGCGCCATCTCGCAGGACACGCCGGAGAAGATGGCCGCCAAGGTTGGTGTGTACCGGGCCGAGGGCTACACCAAGTTCCAGTTGAAGGTCGGCGGTGATCCCGATACCGACATCGAGCGCATCCGCGCTGCGGCGGCGCAGTTGCGTGCAGGTGACGTGCTGATCGCCGATGCCAACACCGGCTGGACGCAGCACCAGGCGATGCGTGTCGCCGATGCCGTGCGTGGAGTGGACGTCTACATCGAGCAACCGTGCATGCGCTATGAGGAGTGCCTGGCGGTGCGCCGGCACACCGATCGGCCGTTTGTGCTCGACGAGGTCATAGACGACATCATGATGGTGCTGCGCGGGCATCACGATCAGGCAATGGACGTGATCAATCTCAAGATTTCGAAAGTCGGCGGGCTCACGCGGGCTCGGCAGATCCGGGACCTCTGCCTGTCGCTTGGCATCGCGATGACGATCGAGGATTCGTGGGGCGGTGACATCATCACCGCGGCCATTGCCCATCTGGCGCACAGCACGCCACCCGAGTTGCTCTTCTCAACCACGGACTTCAACAGCTACGTCACCGTCAGTACTGCCGCTGGTGCACCGCAGCGCGTGAACGGCAGGATGGCCGCATCTACCGGGCCCGGGCTGGGCATCACGCCGCGGATGGACGTGCTCGGGCGTCCGGTGTTCTCCGTTGGGTGAGCGCTGTCACTCAGGCAACGACAACTTCCGCGGTGTCGTGACGATCGCCCCCCAAACACCCGAGGCAACTGAATGACTGCTCCATCCCGCCCGAGCCGACAGGCTCCGCTGGCCGCACTGCTCGGCATCGGCGCGTTCGCGAACTTCTTCGATGCGCTGGGCGTCGGTTCCTTTGCAACCACCACCGCCGCGCTGCGAATCGGCCGGTTGATGGATGATGAAAACATCCCGGGCACGATGAATGTGGGGCACTCGGTGCCCTCGATCCTCGAGGCGGTGCTCTTCATCATCGCACTTGGCGGGTTGATCGACCAACCGACGATCATCAGCATGGTACTGGCTGGCGGCATCGGCGCCTGGTTCGGTGCCGGAATCGTTTCGAGCTGGCCCCGGCAGAAGATCCAGCGGGCGATGGCCATTGCGCTGGTCGTGACCGCCGGGTTCATGGCGCTGCGGATGATGGCGAGCCTGTCGCTCAACGAGGGCACGATTGGTTTGCGTGGGATGGCGCTTGTGATCGGCGTCGTCGCCAGTCTCATCATCGGCTCGCTCACCAGTCTCGGCATCGGCAACTACGCGCCGACGATGGCCGTCACCTATCTGCTTGGAATGAACGAGAAGGCCGTGTTCCCGATCATGGCAACGTCAGCGGCGGTGATCCTGCCCGCGGCCGCGATCCGGTTCTATCGCTCGGGGCGTTTTGATCGCCGCGCCGCGGTCGCGTTCACGCTGGGAGGAATTCCTGGCGTGCTGGTCGCGGTGTACATCGTCAAGAGCCTGCCGCTGGACATCATGCGGTGGATCATCGTGGCGGTGTTGCTCTATACGTCCGTGACGCTGTGGCGGTCATCGCGGAGCTGAGTGGGAAGCGTATCGTGCCGAGACGATCGCGACACGACCAGAGCCTCTGACGCACGTGCCCGCAGTCACCGACCACTTCGGCAGCTGCGGGCACGTTCAAACAGTTTCGCCAGTCGTGTCGCGTTACTTCTTCGGCGGCATGATCACCGTGTCGATGATGTGGATCACACCATTCGACGCGGCAACATCGGGCGTCACCACCGTCGACGTGCCGTTCAGCATGACCTTACCGTCCACCACCTTGATTGCGATCTTGCTGCCTTCAAGCGAGGTCGCTTCGGTGAGCGTCGTCACCTGTGACGCCGGCACATTGCCCGCGATGACGTGGTAAGTCAGCACCTTGGTCAGCGCGGCCTTGTCAGCCAGCAGCGCCTCGAGATCCTTGGCCGGGATCTTGGCGAAGGCCTCGTCCGTCGGAGCCAGCACGGTGAACGGACCGGTGCCCTTGAGCGTCTCGATCAGACCGGCGGCCGTGAGTGCCTTGGCCAGCGTGTTGAATGAGCCGGCGGCAACCGCAGTCTCGATGATGTCTTTCGGAGCCGGAGCGGCGGGCTCTGGCATGGAAGCAGGCGCCGCCATCGCGGTGGAGTCGGCGGCAGGCGCTACATCCTTCTTGGCGGACGAACAGGCTGCGAGGGCGGCGAGCGAGATCGCGCCGAGGGTGCGAAGCATCATCGTGAGGTTCCCGAAATGGTGTGGGTGCGCGGCCTGCTGCTCCAGAAGCGGAGCAGTAGACCGGATTTCCGTTCAACGCAAAGGTGAACGTTGTTCGACTCCGAAAGGTTCGCAGCCGTCGGCACGTCGGATGCACGCCAAAGCAACTCGATCGCAGTCCGGCCATAACGACTCGGCGGCCACGCAGGACGGCCGCTGCGCTCCAGCCCGCCAATCCGATCCGACGCTGTCTGGCGAAACCACGGCGCAAGACCGCCCGCACTTGACGTGCTTTCGCTGGAGAGTGACCCGGAGCGCAGGAACCAGAAGGTCAGTCGCATGGCGACGCGCGGTCTGGACGTCGTTTCGTTTGCGCGGGGTTGTCTCGATGCCGTCGAAGCCGCGATCCAGGAACGGCTCAGTTCGAGTGATTTCGACCGACTGACGCAGATCCCGGATCGCGAACGGGCGCCGGTGCTCGCGGCGGACAGATCGTACACCTGCCCAATGCATCGCGATGGGAACCGACCGGGATCGTCATCGCACTGGAGTCATCGATGGCCGATCAATCTGTCACGGCGACTCCATCGGCCACTCGATCGGCCACTGACTTCTGGTTGCCGCCGCGAGCGCGAAGCAAGTCAGGAATTCACCGGGTTTCCCCCGCGCGATGCGCACACAGCGTACCGCGTCGGCAGTCGCGCCGGCCATCGACCGGCGCCTGACCCCGCACGCTAGCGCGATGGGCTGTTCGGCTCCACGAACTCAGGGTACCAGCGGTCTACGCACGTGGGACACATCCCGTGTGAAAACTCGGCATCCGTGCGATCGCGGAGGAAGACCTCGAGCCGTTGCCATTCTCCGGCCCCATCGCGGATCCTCTTGCAGTCGAAGCAGATAGGAAGAAGGCCGGTGAGCGTCTTCACCTGTCCAAGCGCCTCCTGCAGCTCGCCAATCAGTCGTGCCTGTTCGTCCTGCCAGCGCTGCCGTTCCGTCACATCCTGCAGGACGACGATCCGCGCCTCTCCGCTGGTATCGCGCCCGTCGACCGCGATCACCCGCACATCGAACACGCTTGCACCTATCTTGAGCTCGAGTGGTCGAGCAGGCGCGCTCGCGTCCGTCGCTCCGTCGGTGACGTGCGGCAATGTGATCGCAGCTCGCAGCACATCGCTCATTTCCTTCGCAGGAAGCGTGTGCTCTTCGAGAGTCAGTCCCACGAGCGATCCGGGTGTGATACTCGCAAGCCGCGCGAAGTGTGTGTTCATGTCGAGGATCCGGCCGTGGCGATCGACGATCAGGATCCCTTCACGCAGCGAGTCGATGAGCACGTGTCGCGCCGCTGGCACGAGGTCGAGGATGCGACCACGATAGGCGCCCCACCAAAGGCAGAATGCCGAGACCGCGATGCCAAACGGCATCGGATCAAAGGCGCGCGGCGCGATTCCCGTGATCAGCAGAATATTGGTCGCGAATGGTGCGAGTACGCTGAACAGGAGCGGTGTCGCCTGCGTACGCTCCAGCTGCCCGCCGTCCCGTCTCGACAGGAACAGGAAGGCTACGCTCGACAGAATGAGTGTGTACAGATAGCCCGTGAAGATCCAGTACACCGGGCCGAAAGAAATCGAGGAAACGTGCGTGAGCGAATACGCGCGTGCGAATACCACGTCGCGGATCATGCCTGAATGGTCACTCAGAGAGGCGATACACCCGATCACCGGGACGACGAAGAATCCCGCCGCTTGAGTGCGCCCAAGTTGGTTGAGGTGCCCGGTTCGCCGCGCGATGAAGAGGAAGCTGGCCGTCGAGGCGACACCGATGGCGAGGTACTTGACACTCAGCAGGAGGCGTGCGACGGACGGCTCAGCGACCGCCATCGCTCCGGTCAGGAACGCCCAGGCACCGGCTGCACCCACGAAAAGTGCGAATCGCAAGCCTCCGGGCGAACGGCGATGGCGCCAGGCGTAGCCACCCGTCGCGCCGAGGAGTACGAGAGTGACCACGATCAGAATGAGATACGCGACGTGAGGCTGCATGATGGCTATGAAAGGTACGGTCCGCCGTCACGAATCACAGACGCCACATGTCAGCGCCTGATTGGAACGTACGCGCGCGAGCGCGGCTGTCATCACGGGGCAACCGTAAGCGCCCGGCAGTCCCGTTTGTGGATCTGCGCCAGCCTGCCGGGTACGGGTACCGTGCCCTTGCTCCGAACGATCACCCAAGCGTGCGTCGCTGGTTATGCACACTTCTCCCAGCCTACCGCTCCCGCAACCACGCCAGCGCCCGCTGCACGCCAGCATCCGATTCCAATAGTTCGGTCGGCGCAAACGCGAGCTCTTCGTCCACATCAACGAACTGATCGTACACACGTCCGTTGCGATCGCGGTAGTAGCCCACCGAGATCGTCAGGGCGGTGGAATCACCGATGGTCGACCAATCGGTCACGGTAATCATGCCGAGCGTCTTGCCGCCGATGAAGCGAGTATTGGGACGGCCCTTGAATATCACGGCGAGTGCCTCACCCGAGCTCGCCGTGTACAGGCTGGTCAACACGGCGACTCTGGTGCCCTCGGGAACCCGGCATGCGTTGCGAAGCCGAACGGAGTAGCCCTCGTTGACGAAATCGCCGTTCGCGATGCTCCATTCGCCGTCTTCCTTTCGCGTCAGTCCTCGACGCCCTCCCACGGGGCCGTCTCCGATGATTCCGGCGACACCCTCCGCCATCGGATTCAGGTTGCCCCCGCCATTGTAGCGCAAGTCGAGAATCCAGCGCGTTGCCCCCTGGCGCTGCAGGCCACACACCGCGTCGTCGATCTGCCTGGCCATCGCGGTATTGTCGCCCATCGGCAAGCCAACGATGCGCACGTAGCCGACGTTGCGGTCGGTCATCTCGGCGCGGAAGGGAAACGCACTCGCGGACTGGATTTTGCTGTTGATCTCACGGTCAAAGCCGGCAAGGTGCGGTTTCGGCGCGCCGAAGTAGTACGCGATTGGCCGCCCGCCGTGAAAAACGCGGGCGTGTTCGTCGCCCATTGTCTGGAGCAGGTATCGCAGCGCAGGTGCGAGGCCGGGGATCGTGGTGGCAGTGTCGGCAAGGCGCTGCACCTCGGCACGCGTCACGGGCCAGTTTACACGGTCGCGATACATGGATGCGGATTCGGCGTGTGCCAGGATCCGAGTCAGTGCGTGCTGCACCGAGGGCGGCGACGTGGTGCCAGCGCCGATGCCAGCGGCCAGTCCAACGGTCATCAGGAGTGATGAAATGCGCATCGACGCTTCAGATAAATGGTTGCAGGGGCGCGCAGAACCGCGATCTGACCGCGGCGACAATGGAAGGTGTCAGGTGGGAACGCGTGCTGCGCAATTGAGTTGCGTGCCGCGCTTGAACAAGCTGACCGTGCGCCGCGCTGCGTTGTGGCGGCTTCGTCGCTAAACGTCGTCGAACGCGTCAGCCGCCGACAGGCGGTTCCCAGAGCTCCACCTTGTTACCTTCCGGATCGATGACCCAGGCGAACTTCCCATATTCGGACTCGTCGATCTTTTCGAGCACGCGGCAACCTTCATCGCGCAAGGCTTTCACGAGCGCGTGAAGATCGTCCACCCGATAGTTGACCATGAACGGCGCGGTGCCGGGCGCGAACTGGTCAGCTGTTTCCGGAAAGACGGACCACGCGGTGGTGCCACCGACTGGCTTCCCGTCGGCGTCGGTCCAGTCGAACGCGGCGCCGCCCCACGGCTTCACATCGACGCCGAGGTGCTGCTTGTACCAGGCCTGCAGCGCCACTGCGTCCCTGGCCTTGAAGAAGATGCCGCCGATTCCGGTGACTCGGGCCATACGACCTCCAATGTCGTGGAGCGGTGCTCAAACGGGAATGATGCCTCGCGCGGCCTATGGCTCCTGCCGGAAGCGGACCGACGCAGGCTTGGCAACAACGATAGTTGATGGTCCGCCAGGGTGACGGTCGGCGTGCCGGCCGTTACGGAACGGCGCCGCCCTCGGGGAGTCGCGCCGCGAATGACGGTGCGGCGGCCACGCGCGCGTGGCTCGAACGGCACGAGCGCTCGGCCATTACCGACTACGCGTCGGCCACGGCCACGTACCGTTTCGTCAAGGCGCTGATCCTGATTGGCGGTCCACTGATGGTGCTCTTCTGCCTCGCGGTGGCGGTGACCATCGCGCGGAGTCTCTCCTCAGGGGTCGCACTGATTCTTGCCTGCTTACGTGATATCCGGGTGCGGCAGATTGCGGTGGTGCGTGAGGGTGTAGTGGCGATGGCGGAGGACGAGCTGTCGGCGACCGTTCAGGTGGAGCGGCTCCCGCTCGATGTCGGGCGTCGCGACGGAATCGGTGAGCTCGCCGAAGCGCTCAACCCGGTGGATGAGGAGGTCGGTGCCATGGCCTCGGCCGTGGAGCGTTCCCGGGAGCCGTTGCGGCCCGGCTGTATGCGGCCACCGCAGCCCTGCAGCGTGTCGCGACCCGCGGCCTCACGGCCACGATCAGTCGTGATGATCCGGGGGATTTCCGTCTCTTGCGTGATGCCTTGAATGGTGCGGTCTCGCAGTTGAGCGACGCGTTGTGTGAGGTGGAGGTTGCCGTCGCCCAGGTCTCTGGCGCAGCCGGAGAGTTGGCGAGAGGCAGTCGTTCGCTTGCCCACGGCAGCAGTACGCAGGCCCGGGCACACGCCGAGGAGTCGGCGGCCGCAACCGAGGAGCTGTCGCGTCAGGCGAAGGTCATGGACCGCTTGGTGGCGCGCTTCACGCTGCGTGCCGCGTGCAGCGACAGCCCGCCGGGTTGCTCCGACTGGCGATCGCTGCACGATCGTTTTCCGCGCGCCATTGGTCGGCCAGGCGAGATGCTTACGGCGCCGGCTTGCAGTCCGAAAGCCACATCATCGACGGCGACTGGCGATAGTCGGCGAAGGTCCCCGTCAGGCGGACACTCGATTTCCGCTTCAGCGTCAGCGCATAGACCGATTGGCCCGGGGCCAGCAGGCATCCGATGTTCGTCTTGAACTGCGATTCACCCGGCAACCGGATCGCTTTCTGTTCCCAGGCCAGAATCTCGAATTGCACGCGATACGTGTCTCCATCCCTGTTCACGCTCTCGACGGTTCCGGTCAGTGTGAAGGACCGGCCCTTGTAGCGCAGGGGAATCTCGTTCACATCCTTGTCGCGCTCCTTCGACAGACGATCGGCGAAGATCTGCGCGTCGATCACGATCGGCGGCGCGCCAGCTCCGTCAGCAGTTCTGCCACGGTTGGCGGCAGCGACGCCAGCCGCGCCGCCCTTGAGCTCAGCGAGGACTGCGCACATCTCATCGCGCACGGCTTCCTGCTTGGCGCGGACTCCGGCGCGCAGGCTGGCGCGCAGCTGCACGGTCACGAGACGCGCCTCGTTGGTCGCCTGTGCAACGAGCTGAAACGAGCGGGCGTTTGCCGTCTGCGGTTGCTCGATCAGCATGCTGCCGGCGGCCGGTTCAGCCGCCAGCACGTCATAGCCGCGCGCCAGCACGATGCCCCGCAGCTGATTGACGGCATCCGGTGTCGTCAGATCGGCCACACTCTGAGTCGCCGTGAACCGGAGGCCGGTGATCGGATTTCCACTCTTCTCGAAGGTGGCTTCGCAGGTCTGCGCGAGTGCCGGTGTAACGGCCACGACCAACACGACAACTGCGGATGCAAACGCGCGCATGACGACTCCGATGGAAGTTGTTCGATGGCCCTGGTAACGCCCAAAAGGCCTGACCAGTCTCGTAGCCGCTCTGCCGACACGACGCGTCACGAGGGCCCGGTACCGCGGACCTCCGGCCTGTGTCGCGAGAGTAAGCCGGTCCGAGCGGGTCGTGCACCGCTGATGGTGCGAACGGTGGGTGTCATCCGCTCGACGGTCGAGCAACGGGGGCCGTGCGCGGGGTGCCGTGCCGCGGCCGCATCGGTCCAGGCGCACGACTCCACCGAGAAGGTGCGTGCGAACGACCTGTCAGACGCTGAGGGCATGGAGACCTGTCGCTGCCGGTGTTTGTTCGGTAGCTTGTGGCCATATGTCCCGTCGCACTGGTGCCGCCGATCTTCCACTCCACAGCGGCCACGTTCCAGCTTGGCTTGCCACACGCATGACCGCGCTGGGAGTCGTCATTGTCGAGGCCATCTGTATGGAGTACGGCCGGGACGAGCTGCTGCGCCGACTGGCGCACCCGTTCTGGTTCCAGTCCTTTGGCGCCGTGATGGGCATGGACTGGCATTCGTCGGGGATCACCACCAGTGTCCTTGGCGCCCTCAAGCGCGGGCTTGCGCCGCGTGCGTGTTCACTCGGTCTGCACGTCTGCGGCGGCCGGGGAAGGCACTCGCGGAAGACGCCCGACGAGTTGCGACTGGTGGGCGAGCGTACTGGCCTTGATGGCGTCCAGCTTGCGCGCGCCAGCCGACTCGTGGCCAAGGTGGACAGCGCCGCCGTTCAGGACGGATTCGATTTGTATCTGCACGGCTTTATCGTTGCGGACAACGGACAGTGGACCGTCGTGCAGCAGGGAATGAACACCACGCGACGCGAGGCCCGGCGCTATCACTGGTGTTCGGACGGGCTGACGAGCTTCGTCGACGCGCCGCATGCCGCCATTGAGGGGCAGGCGACTGGCGTCATCACGAATCTGGTGGATTCGCGTGCGGCCGCATCGCGCGCCTCTCAGCTCGAGTTGCTCCGCGATCACACGCCATCACAGTTGGTGACGCTGTCACTCGAGGCCCGTCGCGCGGCCGACCCACGCGCCGCGCCGCAGAGCGAGCAGCTGGAATTGCCACACCTCGTCATGCCCGCACACCCTGAGGTGCGGCCCGCCAACGTTGAGGGGCGCCGCTTGCAGGGCGCCTTGACAGCAGCCGTTGAGCGTGGGCCTGCCGATTTTCCTGAGTTGCTGCTGACGCCTGGAGTTGGCGCGCGCACAATTTTTTCTCTGGCGATGGTCGCGGAAGTGGTGCATGGCGCCGCGCACCGGTTCAGTGATCCGGCGCGATTTGCGATGGCGCATGGCGGGAAGGATGGCACGCCGTTCCCGGTACCCATCCATGTCTACGATCAGACGATTCGCACGCTGACCCGAGCCATCACGGCCGCGCGGCTCGGTCAGCGCGAGAAGCTGGAAGCCATCAAGCGGCTTGACTCGGAAGCGCGTCGTCTCGAGCAGGTTGCCGCAGCGACGGATGTTGCTGCGTTCATGGCAGCTGAGGTGGCGAATTCTGCGGCGTACGGCGGTCGGACTGTGGATGGGTGGGTCGCTCGCGAGACGATCGCCAGTGCCGCTCACGGCCTGCGCCCGGCGTAAGCGCGCACGGGCATCCTGATACCGCGCATCTCGCTCGCAGCAGCGGCTCGGTTGTCTCGGAACTCCGGTCGTCTGTCACGTTTGGTGCCATTGCGACGACGATGTCCTTCGGACGCCAGCGATTCGCGGCGCGGGTACCATTTGCAGATATGGCGTAGACGGTGTTCTTGTGTATGGTGTGCTCAAGTAGCGTTGCAGCTATCGCACGGTGTGCGTGTTGCAGTACGCTGGACCATGAGCCCTGATACGTGGTAACGATTCCTCCAGACGCAAGAGAGCTCGTCATGCCTGCGATACACTGGCGCCTGAACGGCCTCGACGCGCTCGGGTGGCGATCACTTCGCTGTCTGGGCGTCACCGCCACGCTGCTCGGGCCGGTGACGTCCGTCCGCGCGCAGTCCGCAGACACGACGCGTGCGGCTCCTGCCAGTGACGAGCGGAGCGGATTGCGTCTGGCGGGGAGTGGAGACGTGACACTCACGCTTGGTGGGTACCTGCAGGTTGATGGCCGTTGGTTGTCAGCGACTGAGCAGCCGACGCCGGACGGCCTGCTGCTGCGCCGCGCGCGGCTGGTGTTTGACGCGCAAATGGCAAGTGGATGGCACCTTCGCCTCCAGCCCGACTTTGGACAGGGGCGTGTGGTGATTCAGGACGCGTATGTCGGCTTTGAGGGGGCGTCCGCCATCGCGCGCATCGGCCGCTTTCGTCCAGCGTTTGGCGTCGAGCGATCGCAGTCGTCGGCGTCACTCCTGCATGGTGAACGTTCGCTGGCAAACGCATTGATGCCGAGCCGAAGCTTCGGAGCGCAAGCCACGCTGCGACGGGGCGCGATTGCGCTGACTGTTGGCGGTTTTCGTACGCCGATCGGAAACGATCCGCAGCTCGTGGATACGGATGGCGATGCCGACGCTGTGCCTGGGTCAGGGTACGACGGACTCTTGCGGATCAGCTGGTCCCCACGCCGCGCACGTCGCTATCTCGATGTTCAGATCGCCATGTTGGCTGGTACCGAGCAGGGTGATCTCGAAGCCACAGGGGTGTCACGATTGCTCACTGTCGGGCAGCAACCACTGCTTGCCTTTCGCGATGATGGAACGGTCGCAGGCACCACCGTCGCCAGCGGACCACGCACGCGCGTGCTGATTGGCGGCGCAATGGGCGACGCACAATTTGTGACAGCCATGGAGGGTACACTCTTTACCCAACATGTTCGCCTCGATGCCCGTCGGCAAATCAGTGCGGGGGCTCTGGTATGGCGGGCTGCGTATGTGATGGGTGGCACACGTCGGCCGACACAGGAGATTGTGCCGAGTGGCAGACGCGGCGCGATTGATATCGGTATCCGTGCAGCAAGCCTCGGCGTCTGGGGCGATGAACTCTCCAGTGTGATTACGCGCCGCTCCGTCACGCACGCGGTGAGTACCGGGCTGGCGGTGGGCTGGGTACCCACGGTGCTGACGCGTCTGTCGCTGGGCTACGACGTCACGCTGGTGCGACGCGCGCGAGACATTCGGGAGCATTTTCTCCTGCTCCGGGTGCAGCAGGGGTTCTGATAGCTCGGACCAATGCGGACACGGCAACGGGGCTTCGGGTGTCGGTCGGCGGGTCCTTACCGAGGCTGCACGTTGAGTGTGCGCAGGTGCAGCAACACGCTGGGTGAATGTGCGAGTCGAAGCACGGTGTGTTTCGACCGCGGTGAAATGCGTGTAGATGGTGACGCGCCGTTTCGCGCGAAACCTTTGCCCGCTCGGAGTCGTCGGGTGTCCGACGCGTGCGCGCTATCGTCGGTATGCAGAGGTTCGCAGCGGTTGCCGCCACGAACGGTGTACCAACAGCCAAGGAAATCTGATCCTCGCACTGATGCGCCAAACCATCCCTGCAATCATTGTCAGCACGATGGTCGCCTGCGCGACGACCATCACCCTTGGTGCCCAGCCTGTTGCCCGGCGCCAGCCGGTGACCGATCGGTATCCGGGTGTGACCGTCGTTGATGCCTATCGCTGGATGGAACGCGACGCGTCGCCCGAATTGGCGACATGGCTGCATGGGCAGGATGCGCATACCTCCGCGCAACTTGATCGACTCCCGGGGCGAACAGCGCTGCGCACGCGGGTGCTCAACGCGGTGCAGCCTGACGACCCACCGCGACGCGTCCGCCGCGGTGGGCAGCGATTGTTCTATCTGCGCCGCGACGCCGACTCGTTACCACCATCACTGCGCTGGTTCGAGTTTGAGAGTGGGGTGGAGCACGACGTCGCCACGGATGGCACCGTTGAGCGATACGACCCTGCGCCGGACGGCACGCGCATCGCCCTCACCTACCAAGGTGGTGGCACGGTGCAGATCGTCGGTGTCACCGACGCTGGACTCGTGGACTCGCTGCCATCCGGTGCGCGATTCGTTGGCTGGGGCGCCGATGCGCGCGCTTTGACGTATGCGATCCGCCGTGGCGGGCGTCGTGAACTGCGTGAGCATCTCGTTGGCACCACGTACGTCGCGGATCGCCTGCTGGCGGTGCCGGGCGTTGCCGGTGCTCCGGCATGGCGCGATGGCGACGTGCTTGGCTGGCGTGTTCAGCGGATCGGTGTACACGCAGCACTGATCGTGACGCGCGATGAGGAAGTGGTTTCCATCCATGTTGCGTCCGCAAGCGGCAGCGGAATACACGCGCGGCGCTGGCGACAGCGGGCCGACGCTCGCGACAGCGTGGCGGAGGTGGCGTGGTTCGATGACCGTCTCGTGTTTCTGGGACGCACGGGACTGGTCGTCGCTGCAGTCGCCTCAGATCGTCGCGACACGGTTCGCGTTTCGCGCGGACGGTCACTGCTTGCCATCGCCAGCGCGCGTGATGGCGTCTACCTGCTCGAAGGTACCGGCGGCGAAGCATCGCTCATGCGCCTCGCATCCGATGGCCGGACGCTGGATCCGGTGACCCTCCCCGTCAGCGGCAGCGGTCGAGCGCTGTTTGCCAGCGGTGACCAGGACGGCGTTGTCTTGCCGGTCGATCGCTGGCTCGGCGATGGTGGGTGGTACCTCGTCGCCCCGCAACGTGCGGTACGGTTGGCGCTGACGCACGAAGTGCCCACTGATGATCGCTATCTGGTGGAGCGGCGACTGATCCGCGCTGCCGATGGCACGCAGGTGCCGATGACGATGCTCCGTCGGCGGGATCTGGCTCCTGGATCGTCGCGGCTCACCTGGCTGATGGCTTACGGTGCCTACGGCATCGCGATGACACCACTCTATCAGTCGCTGGGGCCGGCGTTGAAGGGTTTCCTCGATGACGGTGGTGTCTATGCGGTGGCCCATGTACGCGGCGGGGGCGAGTTCGGCGCTGCATGGCACGATGCCGGCCGGAGCGCGCGCAAGCCGAACGGGTATCGTGACCTGATTGCCTGCGCAGAAGCGCTGATCGCCACTGCGTGGGCGCTACCCGAGCGGCTGGTGATCGAAGGTGCGAGTGGTGGCGGCGCGACGGTGGGTATGGCTGGCACGACGCGTCCCGATCTCTTTCGCGTCGTCATCACGAACGTCCCCGACGCGAACACGCTGCGCCTGCACGCCACACCGGATGGCCCGTACATGCGCGAGGAATGGGGTGACATCCGGAATCGTGCCGGCAGCACTGCGCTTGCCGCGATGGATGTGACGCAACAGGTGCGCGCTGACGTATCGTATCCGGCGTGGTTCGCCAGCACCGGGTTGCTCGACACGAGCGTACCACCGTGGCAACCCGCGAAACTGGTGGCCCGCCTGCAACGGGTCGCGGCGCCCGGGCGACCGGTGCTGATGCGCGTCTTTGGCAACGAGGGGCACGTGTTGCGGCCCGCAGCGCAAGTGGCGCACATCATCGACATGCTGTCGTTCGCCTACTGGCAGACAGGCGAGCCGACGTTCCAGCCGATCGCGCGGTGAGTTACGTCGCGAGTGCCGTCATGCCTTCGCGCATTTCCTGACCGTATCCAGCGTGCGCGTGGTGATGTCCCTGCCGAATGTGCGCTCCAGCATCGTCATGAAGACCGGCCCCTTGGGGTGTGGGAGGTAGGCAGTAAACACTTCTCGCTCGACCAGTGCGAAGATGTGCACGCCGTCGCGTTCAATTGGCAGCGATGGCGGCGACGCGACGGGCTGCTGAAGGAAGGTGACGACCCGCTTTGCTTCCGGTGGCACGGCAAACGCCTGAAACGGGTCGGAATCGACGAGACGCGTCATGTGGTCCACGGATCGGATGGTCAGTCCGAAGGATCGGCCCTCGCTCTTCGCGATGTCAGTGGCCACACGCTGTTCGAGCGCGGCCACGGAAGTTGTGCGGGTCGTGAAGGCCACGTTGCCACTCGCCAGCACCGTGCGGACGTCCGCGTAGCCAGCGGCCTCCAGGCAGAGGCGCAGTTCTGCCATGCTCAGGTTCTGCGGTGAGACGCCGCGAAGAAAGGCCACGTAGCGAGGCATGGTTCCACGGGACAGAGGATGGTGCGGTGCGGCTCGGGCTGGGTGAACGTGGCTCGGCTGCGCACCGGCTGTGCCGATGTTGTCCCAGTCACTCTACGTCGGCCGCCGTGGTACCGGCAAGCCGGCTCAGCCCGCCACGAGGTGCGACGCAGTCAGGACACGGTTCGCGGGAGTCCCGAGAGTTATTGGACGCGCCTGTAGGCAAACGCCCGACAGACAGCGCTTTGAGAATGGCCAAGCTTGATGTGTGCATCCGTTGGAGTCGGGAACTGAGTCACGGCACGCGCCAATATCTGCACCTTCGCCGACCGTTGGAGTTGGGTGTACGGCGAAACGGAGCCCACACGGCGTATGGCGATGCGGTGGTGCAAGAGCATTTGCAAGTGTCCGTCACACGCGAGCCTCACGTCACTGAAACGCTGAACCGAGCGCAACGATGAATGCCTCTTCCGCACGTGTTGCCGCAGCCTGCCTGAAGATTGCCGCTGCCGAGGTGGTACATAGGCAGGCCACGGTGCTCACGTTCAACGATGTCGTGTGTCGGAGCAGTCTGCCGACGTACTCATTCGCGGGGTACTCACTCTCGGCAATCAACCTGCAACGGCCGGCACCTGCTGGATTCATAAGTCACTGTCCGGGCGACAGCGGTTACGCGGGCTCCACGGCTCTCTGGGTCAATAACTCTGAAGCCTCGTTCACGACACTCATCAGTGAGAACGGCTGGTTTGCGATCCGATCAATCGACGTCGCCACTACGTTTCCGAATGGGATCGGTGGTTTACTGGCGTTTGAGGGACGAACGCGTGATGGCGCGAGAGTGCGCCAGGAATTCACCGTCGGTAACTCCAGTCCCGTTGCGTTCACTCCGCTGACATTTGGTGCGGAGTTCACTGACCTGCTGGCATTGACATGGCTCACCGGTCCTCTGAATCGCGAGTGCGGTCCACGTCAGGGAATGTGCCTGTTCTATGGCAATGCGGAGGTGCAGTTTGACAACGCGGTGCTGGTCAGCACCGCACCGGAGCCGAGTACGCTGGCACTGATGGGGAGCGGTCTTGTGTGGGTCGGCATCATGGCGTCGGGGCGACGGAAGAAGCATCTCGCGCAAGTTGGGGCCAACGTAAGGGCAGCTGTGTGACACGCGCTTACCTGAGAGCCGCGCGCACGACCCGACCGTGCTGTGCACTTGGTACGCCGACGTTCGAATCCGAAACGCAGTCCGGTCAGCGCGCGCACGCGGATATGGCCGGCGAGCGTTGTTGCAGGGTTGCCTGGCAGCAGCCCCGTGAAGCATTCATCGCCGCGGTGGTCCACCACCACATACACGCACCGCACCAGCAGGACGCACCAGCAGGACGCACCAGCAGCGCACACCAGCAGCACACTCCATCAGCACACACGGGACGCACACATGAAGCACTCTCTGTTTCGGCGGCTGGCGCTGTTTGCCGGTCTGGCCACCCCCCTTGCGTCACTGCCTGCCCAATGGAGCCTGCAGCCCAACGGCGAATGGGGCTACACGCATAACCTGACAACCGAGGGCGTGTTTCGCTGCCTGAACCCCGAGAACTATCTGGCGGGTGGCTCGTGTACGGCTTCGGGAAACACACTGACGCTCGTCACTGGCGGCTCGTCGATGACCATCGCGTTCACGGGGGGGACTCAGACCGTCATCGCGACGGGGACACGCAGCGATCCGCTCATGATGGGAACGTTCACCAAGACCTTCACGGGTGGACCCTTCAGCCTGCCACCGGTTGCGAGCGTGAATGGCGCGCTGTTCCAGTTCGAGATGCAGCTCAGGTCCACGCTCCCGATCCCGACGGCAGCCCCCATCATGCGGTTCGGGTACACCAGCCTGACGGGCAACGCGCTGCCGTATGACTGCTGTGAGTTTCGGACGTGGACGATCCTCGACGCCCTGATCCCGCCGGCACCGCTCAGATACAGCGGTCCGCTCTATGACTCGTTCAGAGGTCTCAACATCTCGTTCGATCAGTCGCCGCACATGATCACGAGCCGGGTTGGCCTCGTGCCGGAGCCGGAGACGTTTGTTCTGCTCGCGAGTGGACTCGGTATGCTGGGGCTCGTCGCGCGGTTGCGCACGACGAGACGCAGCCGCTGAGGTTTGAGCGAGACAAGCTGCGATGACTGCCGCGCTCCCGCGCGGCGGCCCGCTGCCTCACCTGATCATGGCCCCCGCCTCTGGTCATCGCGTGCGGGTGGGCCACGTCGCATCCTTGTCTGCCCCCGATGAACCGCGGCCTCAGCTGGCCGGCCCTAGGCCATCGGGCCCACCCGATCTTCGCGACAGCCTTCTGCGGCACGCCACAGGGAGTTAGATACACTCTGTACCTCAAAGCCGAGCTTTCGCGCGTCCACGAGCATCGACCGTCAGGACAGAGCCACGCATGGGCCTTCATCGCCGCCTTCCACGGATCGTTGCCGGGCTGATGCTCGCTGCCCTGACAGGCAGCTGTTCGTCGGATGCCATCGTCGATCCGGATGATGACAGCGGATCGAATCTTCCGCTGACGATTCTGCCGGTGACGCAAGATCCCGCCTTCTCCTTCCTGCTTTTTATCTGGATTCCAGAAGAGGCACAGTCGGTTCGGGTGTATCGTGGCAGTACCGCGGGGAACGGACTGCAAAGTCCCGACATCATGTGGGCGGTGACCGGCACGTCGCGCAACGGCATCAGCGCGGCGATCGACTATGGTGGCTCCCAGGGAGGCAGCCTCCGCACAGAGGTTGCTGCGAGGCCCCTCCTCCCTGGGACGACGTATACGCTCGAGGTGATTCGCCTCGACCCCCGCATCCGGGACACGCTGAACACAACCAGTGGTTCCCAGCAGCGCGCGACACGGGCGTTTGTGCCTGTAAGGGCGTTTCCGGCGCCGTGAGTGCAGATGCGCACCCCCGCTCAGACGATCGCGCGGCACGGCGCTCTATCGCGGACAGTCCGGGTGATCGCATAACACAATGCCGCCGTCAGCCGGCGAGTGGCCCCGCTGTCGGGCCGTCGCGTCCGACACCGGCTGGTGGGACATCACGATAGCGTTGCACGGGCGCCGCTTGCCGTCGCCGGAATACCTGCTCACCGGAAGTACTCTTGCGGGCATCAGCGCAATACTGACGATCGGCACAATCGCGCTTCAAGCTGCGACCAAGCGGAGCTTGAGCGGTGACTCTGCGGAAGATCGACGATCCGCTGCATCCGGTCGACGCTCGTCTGAGCGACACGGTGCATCCTATCGTCAGCTCAGGTACTTCCAGTCTGTGCCGCCGCCGCGTCTCGCCATGCCTGGGGAATGGATGTGTCTGGACGCCGGCTGCACTCGAGTGTAGCATGAAAATAGCCAGTATGACACGATACCGAATCCTGAGCCTGAGAGGGTGTGTGGGTCACAAATGCCGGACCGGTCGATCCATCGTCCTGGCGGTGGTCGTCAGTGTACTCGTGGCGTGCGGAAAGGACGCGCCAACCGAATCGGGGGTGCCTGGCATCCGTGTCATCGCTGGAGCAGGCGTCTTGGATACGATCGAGGCCGAGTTCGCGCAGGCTCTGGTCGTTGAGGTGCGAAAGCCGGGGGGAGTTCCGGCGAGCAACACGGTTGTTCGATTCGAAGTGCAGCGCGTCACCGATCAGGAACGGCTGTCCGAGACGACAGTGTCTGTGTGCAGCCTCGCCTCACAAGCGTGTGGTGGTTTCGCGGGTACGCAGATCTTCCAGGCGGACACCACGGATATGGACGGCCGGGCAAGCGTTCGGATCCGGTTTGGCACGTTCGCAGCCACAGCGGTCATCGAAGTGCGGGTGCCGGAGTACGGCTTCGTTGACTCACTCAGATTTGTGGTCAGGCCAGGCGCACCTGCTGGCGTTCAAACGACCACACCGAACCTGACGATCAACATCGGAGCGAGCGCACCCATGCGTGCTGCGGTCATCGATCGCGCGCGCAATGTCCGGCCGGAGCCGGTCACCTTCACGGCCCGTGCCGGCACCGCGCTGACGGTTGACGGAACGACGGGCGTTGTGAGTGCTCGCGAGATGGGTACGCAGGCGGTCGTGGCAAGTTTTGGCTCGTTTGCTGTTCAGGCGCAAGTCACGGCCGTTCCACCCGGTCGGCTGGTTGCGTGGGATCCGGGCAGGAGTGAACTCCGGCTGGTCAATACGAATGGCGGCGATACGCGCTTTCTGCTATCCGGTATCGACAGCGAATTCGGCGCGTTCCCGATGTATGGTGGCAGCGGTGAGCGAATCACGGTCCTCACCGGCGCACCCGCCGTGGGTGGAGGCGACTCGCGACGCGTGGTCGTGGCCGACACGACAGGCACGCCTCGGCGCAACATTGGCCCGAGCGACACCGTTGGCATCATCCTGGCCCACCGAGCGCTGAATGACGGCACGGTGCGTGTGGTTGGCGTTTCGGGCACTGTCGGCGCCCTGTGGAGTATCGCCACTGACAATGCCGCGACGCGTCTAGCCGCCCTCCCCGGACTGATAGAGACCTACGCGGCCGCTGACATCTCGCCGGATGGCAGGAAGATCGCGTTTCTCGCCACAACCCCGTCCCTCGACAGCGAAATGCGCGTCCTCGATGTCACGACCGGTGCAGTGACAGTCGTTGCTGGCCCGTCCCGGTCACCGCGCTGGTCGCCCGACGGAGCGCGACTGCTGTTCACTGAGCCGAATCCAGAGGATGCAGGGCTGGACGGTACCTTGTGGGTCGTGAACGCGAACGGGACCAACCGCCGCTCGCTTGGACCGACCGTGTTCGTTCCGGGGCTGGCGTGGTCACCTGATGCCGCATACGTGATCGGCCGCGACGGCGTCGGACTGCGTATCGTGCGTGTCGCGGATCTCGTGACGATCGCGCTGCCATGGCCGCAGAGCAGTCTCTATTTTCAGCCCGACTGGCGCTGAGTCGACGGAAGCGTTCCGACGACCTGGCGCAGCTCCGAGGTGTCGCTTCCCGCGCGCTGATTCCCTTGAAGGGGCCAGCGCGCGGGAACACCGCTCCAACGCTCGGCACTCGAGCTGACCAAGCGCCTTCGTGGATATTCAACGCCGCCTGACGCAAGGAAGGACGGGACTTCTGATGCAGCTCTGAGGTTCGCTGTCTACCGTCGCGCGAACGCAGCTTGCTGTCGTCGAAGCTCTCTGCTCACCGGAATCACGATTGCGGGAATCAGCGCAATACCCACGATCGGCGCGATCACGATCAGGCGGCCAATGCCCGCACCGGCGGTACCCTGCGCCACGCGCCAGGTCGCGTACTGCAGGTACAGGAAAAGTCCGGCAATCAGCAAGCCAATCAACATCAGACCCGGCTGAGCCTGACGGACCACCGCCTGTTGCGCCGCAAAGGGCAGCGCCAGGATTGCAGGCTTGCTCGGCAAGTTCAGCAAATCAGGCCGGTTGGCAATCCGCACTGTGACGCCGACAAGCAACGCGGTAGACGCCACGCCAATCGTCGGCAGGAACCACCAGTTCGTGCGGGGACTGAAGTCGTCGGGGCTGCCGGCGGCGTTGAAGTGCGTGGGGATGGCGGCGGGGAGTTCGCCGTAGACCGCGGCCGAGAAGGCGAGAAGAACGACCACCAGAGAGAGGGTGATGGCCAGCAGGATACGCGTGACGACCGACATGGGAGGGAGGGACGACTGTCATCTGGCGTGGGAGAGCCGCCGCGTCGCGGACCGTGTTTCACGCCGATGAACAATACGTCGACAACAGGCGAAGTTCGGCGCTGCGGCCGGTGCGTGCGGGGCACGCGGTCGTCGGAGCTTCGTCCGCCGTCGCTTTCGCACCGCCAATCCATCCTGCCGGTACACGCGCTCGATCCGATTGTGGTGCTCTGTCCATCCTTCGCACCGCAGCTTCCGGGTCGGCAACGGCGCGCCCAGCGCGGATGCGCATCGGCCAGCTCCCGCAAACGGTCGCGCAGTGGTGCGTCGTCGTTCCGTGGATGCGCGCCATAGCGCACCAGCGTCCGCGAGACCGCCAACCAGCGACCTGCGCGACGCTGACTGACCCCGGCGTGGGTCTGCACCTAGTGTGGTGTAGCCGAAGTCTCTTGGGAGTTGGGCGTGTCTTTCGACGCCACCCGGCGTTGCAACTCCTCGCGATACCGCTGGTATCGATGCGGGTTGCGCCTTGGCTGGCAACGAAATCCACCGCCCACCTTTGGCCAAGGAACTTCGGCTACACCACACCAGGCGACAGCCGTCCGCCGCTGTGCGGCCGTCACCAGTCTTTTCCCGCGACACGCTTCAGCGCCTGGATGTTCAGCGCCTGATCCGCGGCGAGGCGCTTGAGCCGGCGATTCTCTTCCTCGAGCGCCTTCAATCGCCGCGCCTCCGGCACCTGCAGATCACCGCACTTCTGCTTCCAACGGTAGTAGGTCTGCTCCGCGATGCCGTCCCGCCGACACACCGCCTGCACTTTGGCGCCGCCGGCGACTTCCCGAAGGACGCCGATCATCTGCTCGTCCGTGAACCGCGATTTCCGCATGAGATCTCCCGCCGCTCGGCGGCGTCACACTCTGCCAGTAACTGGATCTCTAGCCGCGGCGAACCTTGGCTCGTGCACATCCACACGCTCAAACGACCGCGGCACTGGTCAGCCCGCAACTCACTTCCCGGTCTGCAGAATGCCATCGTGCCTCGCCGCGTTGGGAAGGCCAAGACGTCCCTCGTGGACCAACGTGAGCGCCCCGATGGGCTGCACGACCGGGGACCGGTTTCCTGCGCACGTCGGGAGTGTTGCCGTGCGACCGGGCAGGGCAGCACGTGCTGTTCATCGCCTCGGGTGCCGAGTAAGCTTTGCTGGCCGGGCCCCATCAGGGGCCACGGTTCTCGGTTCATTCGCATCCCGCTGGAGGAACGCTGGTGCAGTTCAACGCCCGATGGGCAGTCACGGTGCTTTGCGGAGTCATCACTTCCCTGACGGCAGCCGGCTGCAAATCCGAGCCGGTGGATGCATCCAAGGTTTTCGCTACGCGCGCACTCGCCCTGGCGTACCTGCATCGCGGCCAGCTCCCGGAGGCCGAGGCGGAGTTCAAGAAGCTGATCGCGCTCGCGCCAGATGAGCCGCTCGGCCACGCCAACCTCGGGCTCACCTACCTGCAGGCCGGCCGCTTCGGTGACGCGGAGCCGGCGCTGAAGCGCGCGCGCAAGCTCGACCCCAGGAACACCGAGGTCGGGCTGATCCTGGCGAGGCTCTACGAACTCACCGCGCGACCGGATGATGCGCGTGCGACGCTAGATGGGCTGCGAGGCGACAGCACGGCGAACGTTCGTGTGCTCTACGCGCTGGCCGAGCTCGACCGGCAACGCACCGATACCGCCTCGCGGCGTCGGTACGAGGCACGATTGCACGACGTGCTGTCGGTGGCCCCTGCCAACCTGGCGGTGCGGCTGGACCTCGTCGCACTGCTGGCGCAGCAGGCGCTCTCCGACAGCGTCTTGCATCAGCTCGAGGAAGTGCGGCGTATCCCGCCCTCACTGCCTGCCGATCTGCGGACGACCCTCGATAGCGCGATGCGCGCGCTGCAGGACGGCACGCCGGCACTGGCGAAGGCGCCGCTCGATCGTTTCCTCGCCCGCGTCCGGGTCACTGCGCCGTATCAGGCGTCGCTGGACGAGGTCAGGGCAGGCGGCGCCGACGCGCCGTTGGCGGGACGCCCCGTGCTCACCTATCCGCCCAGCAGCAGCATCTGGCGCATCGGCATTCGTGAGCAGGCGACCGTCGACTCGGTGCGGTTCAGCGATGTGGTGGACGAAGCGGGGCTGGTTGACCGACAGGTGCGTCCGGCCGCGCAGGCCACGGCGGGTGCGTCAACGCAGCCCATGACTGCCATCGCAACCGGTGACGTGGATGGCGACGGCGTCGATGACCTGTTCGCCTCGTTCCCGGCGGCAACGCACGAGCGTCCCGCGCATGTCTTTCTGCTGCGCAGCGGCTTCGCAAGTGATGTGTCGTCTGCGGCTGGCATCGTGCTGCGCGATGGTGCGCAGTTCGCGACGTTTGCCGACGTGGACAACGATGGCTGGCTGGACCTGTTCGTAATCGGCGGCGATGGGCGCAGCCACCTGTTTCACAACCGTGGGGACAAGCGCTTCGATGAGGTCACACCTCGTGCCGGCGTTGCCAACGTGCGCGGTGCGCATTCCGCGCGCTTCGTGGACCTCGACCACGATGGCGATCTGGATCTCGTGCTCGTCGGGAACGCGCCGGTCACGGTCTACCGGAACAACCTCGATGGCACATTCACCGACGCGACGGCCGCTTACGGCGTCGTCGGCGATTCCGTCACCAGTGACGCGGCATTCGCCGACTTCGACGGAGACGGGCGCATCGACCTGTTCGTCTCCGGCCCCGGCGGAGTCGGTCGCGTGTTCCGCAACGGCGGCGCGCAGCGCTTCAGCGACGCCAGCGCGGCCAGTGGCGTCTCCGGCAGCGGTGGCTCCAGCGCGGTGGCCGTGGGCGACTACAATAACGATGGGGTGCTGGACCTCTTCGTCGCCAGCACGAATGGCGGCGCTCCGGTGCTCCGGCGCGGCCGCGGAACGGCGGACAGCACCTTCACGCTCGACCGGCGTTCCAGCGCTGTCCTGCAGCCGCTCGGCACGCTCGACGCGGTGGCCGCGGCGTTCCTGGACTACGACAACGATGGCTGGCTGGACCTGCTGGTGGCGGGGAAGGGGCGTGCGACCGGCGCGCCGGGCCTGTTCCTGTTTCGCAACGACCGGCGCGGGCAGTTCATCGATCGATCATCGCTGATTCCCGCGCCCATTCGCGCGGCTGGCGCATCGGGTCTTGTGGTCTCGGACACCGACGAGGATGGGGACGAGGACCTGCTCGTGACCGACCGCACCGGCGCACTGCATTTGCTCCGCAACGATGGCGGCGAGCGCAACCTGGCGGTGCAGGTGGCGCTGAAGGGCCTGCGCACGGGCAGCGGCAAGAACAACGACTTCGGGATCGGCGCGCGGCTGGAACTTCGCGCGGGGGAGATCTACCAGACCCGCGTCGTCACCGGGCGCACCACGCACTTCGGGTTGGGGAAGCACCTCAAGGCCGACGTGCTGCGCGTGGAGTGGCCCAACGGCGTGCCGCAGACCGTCTACCTGCCGGGCGACGACCGCGATGTGGTCGAATCGGAGGTGCTGAAGGGATCGTGCGCATTCGCCTACACGTGGGATGGCACCGGCTTCCACTTCGTGACGGACGTCATGTGGCGCAGTGCGCTGGGCATGCCGATGGGATTGATGGGGACGAACGCCCGGTTCGCGCCGGCCGGCGCCTCGCAGGAGTACCTGCGCATCCCCGGCAGCGCGCTCAAGCCGCGCAACGGCAAGTACGTCATGCAGCTGACCGAGGAGCTCTGGGAAACGGCGTATGCCGACGAGGTAAAGCTGATCGCGGTTGACCACCCCGACTCAGTGAATGTGTTCGTGGACGAGCGCTTCGTCCCACCGGGTCCGGTCGCGATGCGGCTCTACCAGGTGGGCCGAGCCGATCGCGTCGTGCGTGCCAGCGACGCGCGCGGGGTCGACCTGACGCCGGCGTTGCGCGAAAGCGACTCGCGATACGTCGAGAACTTCACCCCGACGCAGTACCAGGGTGTTGTGGACATGCACGACCTCGTGCTCGACCTCGGCGCATCGGCCGGGAAGCCGGGGGTCCATCTCTTCCTGAAAGGCTGGATCTATCCCACCGATGCCAGCATCAACGTCGCGCTATCGCAGCAGAACACGGTGAAGATCGCCGCACCTTCGCTCGAGGTGATCGACGCGAAGGGACGGTGGACGACGATCATCAGCGACATCGGCTTCCCGTCAGGGAAGGACAAGACCGTCGTCGTAGACCTCGCGGGGAAGTTCCCGACCGCCGATCACCGGGTGCGCATCCGCACCAACATGCAGATCTACTGGGACGAGGCATTCGTGGCACGCGATGAGCGCCAGGGAGAGGTCCGCGTCACGACGCTGGCACCGATCTCCGCCAACCTCCATGCGCGCGGCTTCTCGCGGATGTACCGCAAGGGTGGGCGTCATGGCCCGTTCTGGTTTGCGTACGACGATGTGACCACGACATCCCCGTGGCGGCCGATCGAGGGCGCGTTCACGCGATTCGGCGACGCGCTGCCCCTGCTCGGCAAGGCGGACGACATGTACATCGTGATGGGTCCCGGCGATGAGACGACGATCGAGTTCGACGCCTCGTCGGCGGACTCGCTGCCGCCCGGGTGGACCCGGGACTTCCTCCTCTACACCGACGGCTGGATCAAGGACTCCGACCTCAACACCGCCTTCGGCACCTCGGTCGGTCCGCTGCCGTTCCATCGCATGCAGCAATATCCGTATGCGCCGGGCGAGTCGTACCCCACCGATGCGCCGCATCAGGCGTACCTGCGTGAGTACAACACACGCAGGGTCGGGCGTCGTCGCTAGTGTGGTGTAGCCGAAGTCTCTTGGCAGTTGGGCGTGTCTTTCGGCGCGACCCGGCGTTGCAACTCCTCGCGATACCGCTGGTATCGCTGCGGGTTGCGCCTTGGCTGGCAACGAAATCCACCGCCCACCTTTGGCCAAGTAACTTCGGCTACACCACAC
>JANNVN010000096.1:0-26498 GCA_031414435.1 Gemmatimonadaceae bacterium | reverse complement strand
GCCCCACCCCGATCCGATGTCGAGCACCCGCATGCCAGGTTCCAGCGCAAGCTTCGACGCAAGATGCCGCTTCTTGCTGAGCTGCGCCTCTTCCAGGCTCATGTCGTCATTCTCGAAGTACGCGCATGAGTACTGACGATCCGCATCCAGGAAGAGGTCGTAGAGTTCACCTGAGAGGTCGTAGTGATGGGCGACATTGTCCTTGGCCCGACCGATCGGATTGAACTGCTGCACCCGAGTCATGACTTTGCGAAATGCGGCCAGATTCCTGAAGAAGGAAAAAGTGTGCTCTCGCCCCATGTTCTGGGTGAAGAACAGCAGCAGGTCGTGAATGTCACCGCCCTCGAGCAGGATAGTGCCATCCATGTACCCTTCGCCAAGGGCCAGAATCGGATTGAGCAGGAGCTGTCGTTCAACGCGCCTGTTCGTCAGCCGCATTGTGACACGACGATCGGCTGGCGCGTTCTCATCGCCAAAGGCGTGACGACGGCCCGTGGAATCAGTCAGAGTCAGGTGCCCTTTACTGACGATGCGTTTCAGAATTCCCGACAGCAGCATACCGGTCCTCGAAGGGTTTCCCGACAGCCACACCCGATGACGGAGGGCCGCAGGCGAGCAGTTGCAGTCGGGACGTGCGAGGGGCGGCGCGTTCCGGTGCGGGCGGGCAATTTGTGGGCGGCGCGGCCTGTCAGCACGCCACACCGCTACGATCCGGAAGCCACTCTGCGTTCCGATCGGGCCAGTAACTCGCCGTGGCGCCGATGAGTTCCCGGGGCTCGACGTCCGAGTTCTTTCGGCGGGAACACGAGTCGCCGCGGCGGCGCGCGCGCTGGCGCAGGTGAGCCGCAGAATCATCGGGCGGACTGCGGTCGCATCATCCGGCAGCCGTCCACTGCGACTCAGCGTCGTGCGGTGCTGTCAGATGACGGACGCCGGTTGAACTCGCGAGCGACGATCCGCACGCCGTAGCGCCGAGCCAGCGCGCGCCCACGACGCGCCGGCAGAATGGTGAGTGCGGTGGCGATGGCATCGGTCACCGCGGCGCGCGGACCAGTGACGGTGACCTGCACACCGTTGCGCAGCCCGGTGCCCGTCGCACGCACCATCACATGGCTCTCGCCGCGACCGTCGGGCGCAGCCAGCATCTGCATCGCTGATCCCGATGTACTCACCGCCCCTTCCGTCAATCGGAGTACGGTGTCGCCGGCAGCACGTGCGACGGCGATGCCCCAGCCGCGATCGGTATCCGGCGAACCGAAGACCGCCACGTCGCCGCCGGCTTCGAGCAGAGCCGCCGGCACGCCCCACTGGCGAAGCTGCGCGAGCACATCGTCGAGTATCCAGCCTTTGGCAATCGCTCCAAGGTCGAGCCGCATCCCGGCACCCAGGAGTGTGACGCGCGACGCCTTCGTGTCGACTCGCAGCCATCGGTAGTCGACCCTCGCGCGAGCCGCAGCGCGGGCGCTGTCGGAGATCGGCACACCGGTGCGGGCCGCCTCGCGCCAGAGCTGCGTCAGCGGACCGATGGTGGGGTCAAAGGCCCCGTCGGTATCGCGGGCGATGCAGATCGCCAGGGCGAGCACTTCGGCGAGTTCGCGACTCACCGGCACCGGCTGGCTGGGCACGGCGGCGCTCAGTCGGGAGAGTTCGCTGTCGCGTCGCCAGTCGGAGAAGACACCATCGAGCACCGCAATCCGCGCGAAGGCCCGACGGGCGAAAATCGGTGCGCTGTCGGATGGCGCGACCAGCACCAGTCGCACCTCCATTCCCATGTGCACCTCCCGGAATGTCACCGATGCCCCCTGTGCGGCAATCGGCACAGGCTGCACATTCAGCATCGCCAGAACCGGTATCAGCATCCGACGACGGATCGCGCGTCCATTCATCGGCCACAACCTACATGCGTGCCTTCCGTCCGTCTGGTGTGATCGGCCGTCTGCTGCTGAGCGGTGCGCTGCTGGCCGCCGAGGGGCTGCCCCTGAACGCGCAGCCTGCGTCGCCGGTCGTAATGCTCGATTCGTTGCCCGGGCTCCGACTTTCCTGGGAGCTGGTGCGAGTGCCCGGCGGCGAAGTCAGCGTGCCTGGCCCGGACGGACCGCAGCGGGTGACCGTCGAAAGTTTTCTGATCGGTCGTAGCGAGGTGCCGTGGGAGCTCTACGACGTGTTTTATCTGCGGCTCGATGTCCCGCGTGAGTCGCGGGCCGGTGTCGATGCCGCCTCGCGACCGTCGCGGCCATACGGTGCGCCCGATCGCGGCTTCGGCCATCGCGGCTACGCTGCCATCTCGCTCACACACGCCGCGGCGGTGGGCTTCGCCACATGGTTGTCGGCGAAGACTGGCCACCAATATGCGGTCGCCAGCGATGCCCAGTGGCAGCGTGCCGCCGATCTCGCCTTCGGTGCCGCTGGCGCGACAGCGATGCCAGCGGCGGCATGGTCGGCCGACAATGCCGCCGCCACCCCGCATCCGATCGCACAACGCGCAGCCGACGCACTGGGGTTATACGACCTGCTGGGCAACGTTGGTGAATGGGTCACCGGGATCGATGGCTCGGCGTGGCTCCGCGGCGGCTCGTTCGTGACGCCGCTATCTGCACTCTCGCCGACCACCCGCGAACGGAAGCAGCCGTCGTGGAATGTGACCGACCCGCAGGACCCGAAAAGTCGTTGGTGGCTCTCTGATGGTCCCTTTGCCGGCTTCCGCCTTGTGAGGATTCAATGACCCTGTCCCGCCGTGAATTCGTCGAAGCCGCCTCCGTGGTCGGCGTTGCATCGCTGGTGCTGCCGACCCGTGCATTCAGCATTGGGAGGAAGACGGCCGACCCGATTCGTATCGGGTTGATCGGATGTGGTGGTCGTGGCACGGGCGCGGTGCGCAACGCCGTCACCGCCAGCGACAATGTCTTCATCACGGCACTTGGCGACGTGTTTCCCGATCGCCTCGCCGAGGCGCGTGCCGGTTTCCTCACGACGTCGACCACCGATGCTCGCTTCGCGGCGGCGTACAAGGTCACCGAGGATCACTGTTTCGCTGGATTCGAGGCCTTCCAGAAGGTGATCGCCTCGGACTGTGATCTCATCATTCTCGCCACTCCACCAGCCTTCCGGGCCGAACATTTTTCGGCGGCGGTTGGCGCTGGCAAGCACGTGTTCATGGAAAAGCCGGTGGCCGTCGACGTCGTGACAGCCGTGAAGGCGCTCGCGGCTGCAGATCTCGCCACACAGAAGGGACTTGGTGTGGTGGCTGGCACGCAGCGCCGGCACGACCCGCGCTATGTGCAGACCATCAAGCGCATTCACGACGGTCAGATTGGCGATGTGATCTCAGGACAGGTGTACTGGAATCAGGGCGGCCTGTGGAGCAACCCGCGCAAACCGGAATGGAGCGACATGGAGTTCCAGTTGCGCAACTGGCTTTACTACACCTGGGCCTCTGGCGATCACATCGTGGAACAGCATGTGCACAACATCGACGTCGCCAACTGGGTGATGCGCGAACATCCCATCCGAGCCACCGCGATGGGCGGCCGTCAAACCCGTACCGACCCGCTCTACGGGCATATCTTCGACCACTTCGCGGTGGAGTACGAATACAGCGGTGGGCGTCGCATCCTGTCGTTCTGCCGGCAGCAGGATGGAACCGCCAGCAAGGTGGCCGAGATGTTTCAGGGTTCGCGTGGCCGGTCCAATGCGTACGACACGATCGAAGGGCGGAAGCCGTGGAAGCACGCCGAGCTGAAGGACATGAATCCGTATGTCGAGGAACACCGGAATCTGGTGGCGAGCATCCGTCGCGGTGCGCCGCTGAACGAGGGCCGTCAGATCGTGGAGAGCAACCTGACGGCGATTCTCGGTCGCGAGGCGGCCTACACCGGACAGAGCATCACGTGGGATGAACTCCTGGCCTCGAACCTGTCGATTCTGCCACCGGCGATGGCGTTCAGCGCCTTGGCCACGCCGGCCGTGCCGACGCCTGGCGAGACCACACTGCGTCGGACCTTCAGCGAGGGGTGGTGGGATGACGATGGATCGACGCGATTTCGTGTCAACCGCCAGCCTGGCGGCGGGCTCACTGGTGGCCGGTACCACACTGCGCGCCGCGCCCGTCACGGCAGACAGCGGCACAGCGCCCTTTCGGCTCGACTACGCGCCGCACTTTGGCATGTTCAACGAGAGCGCCGGCAAGGATCTGGTGTCGCAACTGGACTTCATGGCGGCGCAGGGGTTCCGATCGCTCGAAGACAACGGCATGCGCGGGCGATCGGTGGCTGATCAGGAGCGGATCGCGCAGGCCATGCGCCGGCTGAACATGCGAATGGGCGTCTTCGTGCTGAACCCGGACACCGCCTGGACGACGACCTTCGCTGCTGGCGAGGCATCGTTCCGCGAGTCGTTTCTCCGGGACGTGGACGCCTCGATCGAGGTGGCGACACGGGTTGGCGCACAGTGGATGACGGTCGTGATGGGGACGATCGCACCGAAGCTCGAGCCCGAATACCAGACCGCGAACGCGGTGGAGATTCTGCGTGCTGGTGCCGCGCGGCTCGAGAAGCATGGCCTCGTGATGGTGCTCGAGCCGCTCAACCGGCGCGATCATCCGAGCCTGTTGCTCACGCGTATTCCACAGGCCTTCCAGATCTGTCGGGCCGTGAATTCGCCGTCGTGCAAGATCCTCTTCGACATCTATCATCAGCAGATCACCGAAGGGAACCTGATCCCGAATTTCGACCAGGCCTGGAGCGAGGTGGCGTACGTGCAGGTGGGCGACAACCCCGGTCGGAAGGAACCAACCACGGGCGAGATCAACTACGCGGGTGTCTTTCGACATCTGCGTGCGAAGGGATTTGCGGGCGTGGTCGGCATGGAGCACGGGAATTCGAAGCCCGGGGCCGAAGGAGAACGGGCAGTGATTGCGGCATACCGATCGGTGGATCCGGGGTAGGTCGCTCTGCACACAGATGAAGGCTCCGAAGCTGCGAAGCGGTTCTTCGGAGTACCGATCCGACGGTCGCCCGCCTAAAGTCCAATACATGCTCACAATCACCGAAAAGTTCGCCCGGCTTGGCACGGACCACGCGCCGGGGCAGGAAGTGCGCCAGACGCTCGCTTCTCAGGACGTGCCGTTGCGCGGCGACACGCTCGCGGGAACGCCGGTTGATTTTTCTCATGGCGACGTGAATGAAAACGCGTTCGCCCCAACGCCTGGCGCGCTCGAGGAGTTTGTCGCCGGCGTGCATCGCGGCGGTTCACAGGCCTACACCGAATACCGGGGCGCCGCCGCACTGCGGGAGCTTGTTGCGGCTCGGCTGACGGCGTTTACCGGCAAGTCGGTGTCGAGTGCCGATGAACTGATCATCACTCCCGGGACACAAGGCGCGCTGTTCCTCGCGCTCGGTGCCACCGTGACTGCCGGCGATCGAGTGGCAATCGTGCGCCCCGATTACTTCGCCAATCGCAAGCTGGTGGAATTCCTGGGCGGCGTGGTGGTGCCCGTGCGCATGGACTATCTGTCCCGCGCCGATGGCTCCGGTCTCGAGCTCGGGCAACTCGAAGATGCGTTCAAGTCCGGTGTGAAGACCTTTCTCTTCTCCAATCCGAACAATCCGACCGGCGTCGTTTACTCGCCTGCCGAAATCGCAAGTATCGCCAGGATCGCGACGACGTATGGTGCGACTGTGATCGTCGATCAGCTGTATTCCCGCTTGCTGTACCCTGGGAATGCCTTCACGCATCTGCGTGCGTCGTCCATCGACCCGTCACAGGTGGTGACGATCATGGGGCCATCAAAGACAGAATCGTTGAGCGGATACCGGCTGGGTGTCGCCTTTGGCGCAGCGCAGATCGTCGAGCGGATGGAGAAGCTTCAGGCCATCGTGTCGCTCCGTGCGCCTGGGTACTCGCAGAGCGTCTTGCGCACGTGGTTCGCCGAACCGGAAGGATGGTTGCAGGATCGCATCGCGAAACACGGGGCGCTGCGCGATGACCTGCTCACGGTGTTCGCGACCATCTCCGGAGCGGCGACCCGCCCGACGCAGGCGGGCAGCTACATCTTTCCGCAGTTGCCACGGCTCGACATTCCGTACCTCGATTTCGTGCGCGCACTGCGCGTGCAGGCCGGCGTGACAGTGACGCCCGGTACGGAATTCAGCGCCGACAGCTTTGACAGCATCCGGCTCAATTTCTCGCAGAATCATGTGGCGGCAGTGGAGGCCGCCACGCGTATCGCGCTGATGGTCGACCGCTACAAGGCCTGAGTGCTGCAGCGCACATCCACACTCACGCGCCAGACAACGGCCAGAGGAGAGTCCATGACACGCAAAGCCTTCGCGAGTGCGACCGGCGCGCTGCCAGTAGGCACGTACAGCAGTGCGGTGGAAGCCGGTGGCCTGGTGTTTCTCGCCGGCCAAACCCCTCGGGATCGCGACAATGTGCGCCACGGCGACAAACCGTTCGCGTTTCAGGCGCGCATGACCCTCGACAATCTGGAAGCCGCAGCGAATGCGGCGGGATTGTCACTCAAGGATGCCGTGCGCGTTGGTGTGTTCCTGAAAAATCCGGCAGACTCGAAGGAGTTCGACGTGATCTACAAGGAATATGTTCGCGAGCCCTGGCCCGCGAGGACACTGACACAGTCGAATCTCGTCGGATTCGACATTGAGGTTGACGCAGTACTGCTGGCCAAACGGGGCTGACCACCGGAGTGTCCTGCGCGGGTCCAGACGGCCCATCGACGCCTGACAACTACCCGCCGCGCCCGACGCGGTTCAGAAACGCCCTCGTCACCATCTCGCCCGTCTCGCCCATCTCGCCAGGCGGCATGGCCTGCGCGGCGATGTGCTGCTGGAGGCCGTGCGTCCACTGCGAAGGTGTGCGCGCGCAAGGCAATCAATCGGCGACGGCTTTGCGCCGGCTGCCAATCGCGCGTCGCACCGCAGCAAAGGCGAGACCACTGCCGACGCGCGAGAGCACGAACACGCGAGCATCATCCCGTCTCGCCCGCTCGGGGCGCCAGAGCACCGAGCCGAGTGACGCGATGGCCAGGCTGCCGATCCGCGCGATGTCGGGCCGCGCCGCACCGTCAGCGTTGTAGACGACGAGGGTCTGCGTGACGCCGCAGCGTGAGCGCGCGATGATCCCGGACGGACACGCTGCGATCGCCGGCTTCCACGGCAGGGCACGGCTGAGGCCAAGATGCGCGACCGAACGGATCGCGAGGAATCCTGTCTGATCGCCGAGCCGAAAGGCAGCGCCCTGTGCGCTTCGCTCCCACTCGACCGGCGCATTGAGCGCCTGCGCAACCGAACTGGCGATCACGATGCCAGTCGCAACACGCAGCACCCGTTCGCGGTACGCGATTGGCATTGAATCCAGCGGATCGCGTGTCGCGACCCGCGCAGATTGCTGCTGCACCTGAGCAGCGGCGACACCAGGCAGCGTTGCCGAAAGGAGCAGTCCTAACAGAGCCTTCGTGGACACAACCATACCAGGGAACCCTGAAGGAATGGGAAATCGTCTCGTCCTAAAGAGCACCCGCAACGCCCACAAACCGGCTCATCGCGCCTGGCAATTCGGACACGCGGCGCTGCCGGCAGGCCGCAGAGGCAATTCCCGGCGCATCAGACGAGAGGCGGTCGCGCCCGAGCGATGTGACGGCCCGAACGCAGGATCGTGATGTCTCCGTCGTACTGCGCCACCCACCCGTTCCGGCCGCCGTGCAAGACTCACCCGTTCATACGTCCCCGCCGGTCGACGGGCCGGTCAATCCGACCGTCGCGAGCGACGGACCGCGCCCCCACGCGCCCGAGGTCTCGTCGTCCAGACTGGCTGACGCCATTCGAAGTGTGCGCCTGACGCTTGGTGGGCTTCGGCCGTCGAACTCCGCCGTGCCAATGCTGAGAACCGTCAGTATCGATGCCCGTCGGCTCTGCGTTCTGCTATTTGCCAGCGCAGTCGTGAGTACTGCAGCGGCGTGCGCGAGCGTCTGGTTCAACATGGCCCACCAGAGCCGTGACGCCGCCGAGCTCGCGCTGGCCTTCGCCGAGTGGCGTCTGCACGACATCGAGATGGAGATGCGTCAGGTCGCCGACGCGGCGTACGACGACATGAACTGGGCCGCCTGCGCGCGGCCTCTGGCGTCAACGCTGACGAGGGCCAGCATTGCGTCCACGCTCGTGCGGCGCTTCGTGCTCAGTGCTGATCAGATGAGTGGCTCTTGCCGTCCGGAAGGTCCGGGGGCGACCCCGTTCTTCCCGTATGCCCCGACCGCGCGGATCGCAATCACCTCGTCTGGTGAGATCCTGGCACAGCTCACCGCAGCTCTCCGCCGGGATGACTCCGGGCGGATTGTCTCAGCGGTGCTCGACCCGCGTGCATTCGACATGGCGGGCACGCCGTATGCCGATTGGGACGGTGGCGACAAGATCCATCTGTCTCTGCTTTCGGCGGACGGGCGCCGATTGACATCTCTTGCTTCGACAGCGTCGAACCGCCCCACCACGACCGCGCTCCAGACCACGGCGCGTTCCGCGTTGCGCGACGTGAGCGTGCGTTCCGATGTGGATCGCGGCGCACTCACCAGCGCCATGATTCGCGCGGGCGGCACGGCCGGAGCGGCTGCGATTGCCCTCGTGCTCGCGCTGGTCGCAGTCTTCTGGCGACGCGTCGTCCAGCGTGCGCGGCTCTACCACAGGATTCAGCATGGGCTCAAGAAGCGGGAATTCGAGCCATTTGTGCAGCCGATCCTGGACCTCAAATCGGGTCGATGTGCGGGCGGCGAAATCCTGATGCGCTGGCAGCATCCGCATCGGGGCACCTTGCCACCGTCCGAGTTCATTGAAGAGGCAGAGCGCACGGGGTTGATCAGTGGCATGTCCGAATTGGTCATGACACGCGCGGCCTACCGGCTGGCGCCGATCGCGCGTGAATACGGAGAGTTGTACTTCGCCTTCAACCTGACGCCGCAACAGCTGACCCAGCCACGACTGCCCACGCGGCTGGCTGAGATCTTCCGCGCGGATACGATCCCACATGATCGTGTGCTCCTCGAGATCACCGAGCGGGAATTCGTGGAGCCAGCGGCCGCAGAGAGCCTCCGGGCACTGCACGCCAGCGGCTGGCGTGTTGCGGTCGACGACTTCGGCACGGGCCACAGCAGTCTGGCGACACTCGAGCAGCTGGCGATCGACCGGTTGAAGATCGACCGGGCATTCGTGAGCACCATCAGCGAGGAGACAGTCAACCGACCCGTGCTCGAAGCGATCATTCAATTGGCGGACCGTCTCGAGCTCCCGACGATTGCCGAAGGGATCGAGACACCGGCGCAGCTCGAGTACCTTGCGGCTCGCGGCGTGCAGTACGGTCAGGGATACCTGATCGGACGACCGATGAGCATCTCGGCGTTCGGCGAGTGGCTTGCCCGACACAACGCCGGCACGCCGACGCGCGTTGCCTCACAATCGTCGTCACCAACGCGCATCGACGCACGTCCCGACAAGGTCGCCCAGCGGCTCTGGAATGCCATGCGAGTGCCGGGTGGGCTCGACGTGCGTGACCGCATGTTCCATCTGCGCACGTATCCGGCCTGCTTCGTCGGTCGCGAGGCGGTCGACTGGATGGTGCGGCACGCTGGGATCAGCCGTGCGGACGCAGTAAAGCAGGGACGTCGTCTGATCGCGCTCGGGTTGATGGCCCACGTCATGGATGAGCATGACTTCGAGGACGCAGAGCTCTTCTACCGGCTTGCCACCCCAACGGATGCGAGCCTTGCGACAGCCTCCGTGCCCGCGGCGCTCCGGGCACAGCTGCAGTCACACGAGGGCGTCACGCTCGGCACACATTCGCGGGGGCTGGTTCGGCACAGCCGTTGTGCAACAGGCGCCTCCGTCGTGCGGTGGATGATGACGGTTCATCGTGTGAATCGAAGCACCGCACGGCAGTGGGCGTTGCAGCTGATGCGCGAAGGGGTGATCCGCCATGTCTACGACGACCGGCCGTTTGTTGATGACCGGACGCTCTATCGCATCGCGTGAGGCCGCACTCGCGAAACCACGAGCCGCAACTCGCGTAGGAAGGTCAAGCGCCGCACTGCACGCGATGGCGCGAAACACCGTCCAGGGCCGATATGACTCGCTCGCGCTACGCCCCATCCATTGGTCGCGCGCTCACCGTCGCCCTGATCCTCGCCGCAGCACTTGAGGCGCACGGACAGCCTTCGATCCGCGCTCCGATGGGGCGGGACGTCGTCGGCGCCTGGCGCATGCGCGACGGCGGCGTGGTGGCGCTCTACCAGACCGCGCCGAATGATTCCAGCTGGCGTTACGTGGACTTCCGTACCGGTGCAAGTCATCAACTCATCGCGCGCGACTCGGTGAGCTTCGCGTCGTCTGACGCATGGACCGGCACGACGCCGGCGCGGAACACATACACAGTCTCCCGTGACGCGCGCGGGCGGGCATCTGGGCTGGTGGTGGCGCGCGCAGGTGGCATGACCCGCCGCGGGAGTCGCGTGGCGCTGCGCGAGGACACGGCCAGTTTCACCAGCGGTGGTGTGACCCTCTTCGGCACACTGGTGCGGCCTGCGACCGGCACGGGACCATGGCCCGTCGTGGTGTACGTGCACGGCTCCGACAACACACCGTCTGTCGACCGCGTCTGGGAGCCGTACCTGCTGGCGGCGCACGGCGTCGCCATGTTCGTGTTCGACAAGCGAGGCACTGGACGCTCCGGCGGTACGTACACGCAGATGTTCTCGACGCTCGCGGACGACGTCGTGGCCGCCACAACGTGGTTGCGCCAACAGCCTTCCGTCGACTCGACGCACATCGGTCTGGCGGGGTTCAGTCAGGGTGGCTGGGTTGCACCGCTTGCGGCATCAAAGGATGCTGGTATTCGCTTTGTACTGGTCGGCTACGGGATGACGATGTCGATTGCCGAGGAAGACCAGCTGGAGGCGCCACTCAAGCTGCGTGAGCGCGGCTTCGACGAGAGTGCGATCGGCGAGTTTCAGGATCTCAACGGCGCAATCCATCGTGCCGCACTGCGGCGATTCGCCGAGGGGTGGGGGGACGTCGAGGCAACTGCGGCGAAGTACCGTGACCGCCCCTGGCTGAAGGCCCTGCCAGAGATGCAGACCTGGGCCAGCATGATACTCGGCATGGGGATCGAGCAGGCGAAGGTCACGATGCCAGCCATGCTGCAGTCATTCATCGACCCGTTCTACAACTCCGTCGCCACACTCGAAACGCTCGACATCCCGATGCTGTGGCTGATCGCTGGCGAGGACATCGAGGCACCTCCGGGGCCGACCATCGCGGCACTCGCAAGGCTTCGGAACAACGGCAAGAACATTCAGACGAAGGTCTTTCCGAGAGCGGATCACGGCATGACCGAGTTCACGAAGGTCGGCACGCGTCGGACGACCACTCGATACACACCGGACTATGCGCCGACCATGGTCCGGTGGATCCGCGAGCAGGTGCGGCGATAGTACGCACCGTCGGATCTGCGAAATCGGCAACACTCTGTACTCCGGTCAATTCCAGAACGCTGGCTCGCACTACACAGGGATTAGATGAACCTCTCGTTGACTGAAGCGCACCAACAGGAGATGCGCCACGCCTACCATGACGGTGCACCGGGTATGCTGGTGTCCGGTATCGTGTGGTCTGCTGCTGCGGTGGTGCATACGCAACTCGGTATGCAACACGCCGTCGGGACGCTGCTGATCGGTGGTGCGCTCATCCATCCGATCGGCATACTCGTCACAAAGGCGCTGGGACGACCCGGCAGGACCGGGCGCTCCAACGCACTCAACCAACTCGCGGCGGCATCGACCGTCTGGCTCATTCTCAGCTGCGCGATGGCGTTCGGTCTCTTCCTGCTCAAGCCGACGCTGTTCTTCCCAGCCATGATGGCGACGATCGGCAGTCGGTACCTGATCCTCGCTTCGGTATTTGGCAGGCCGGTGTTCTGGGTACTGGGCACTCTTCTGATCATTGCGGGCGTGGTCGGCTTCTACGTGTCGACCCCAGCAGTCATTGCTGCAGCACTCGGCGCCGCAATAGAGATTGGCTTCTCGCTGTTTGTGTTTGCGCGATCGTCGAACACGGCGATCCCGCAGACCAGCCGCGGCAGTGACCTCGAGTAAGTTTCTCTACCGTTTCTTTGGAGCGGATTTCAGGAGTGCACGCATCCGTTCCAGCTCGGGCTCCGACAGCTTCTGCTGCTCCACCAGATGCGCCAGCGCATCTTGATGGGCGATCCGCCATAGATCTTGTTGAGCACACGGCTGAGTGTGGACTCTCCGGCAGTTTCGGCGTCGATGACCGGAAAGCAGTTGTGGGTCTTCCCTTCACCGCGACGGCGCGAGACGTACCCCTTGAGCTCCAGCGTCCAATCATGCTCGAGATACTCGTGTACGCGAGGTCAGGGTCGACGCGGTCACGCACCGTGGTGACGGTCGCTTCGCCAAGCTTCCACAGCACACTCATGATGCCAGTTCGCGATCAGTGAGATGGTGCTCAAGCGTCATCGTGGCACTGCGGCGCTCCAGGGCAGCAGGATGACGGACAGCGACGCGAAGAACAACAGCGTCGCGTCGTGCGACCGGCGATGTTCGTCTTCATGCCGCACGATGTACTGTCGCTGTGCGTCTGGCAGCGCAAGCACCCGCCGCGGCAGGAGAATCCGTGACCGCAGCACCCCGACCGTTGCCGGACCGATCAAGTCCGTGAAGACGACCGGCACGTCGCCAACGACCGGCTGAGGCTGGGTCGGCAGTACGGCTGAGGGTAGGTGTTCCGTACCCGTTACGTGCTGTCGGCATGCGACCCGCCGGCGAGAAAACAAGCGTGGCCGAAGCGCCAGGCACGACGCCACCACCCTGCATCACATCGGTGTCACAGCCCGACCTGCGCGGCGATGATGTTCCGCTGCACATCCGACGTTCCACCGTAGATAATCGACCCGAGCATATCGCGCACATCACGTTCGATCTCGAACTCGGCCAGATAGCCGTGTGCGCCATGAATCCGCACAGCGTCCGTTGCGGATTCGAGGAGCGTCTCCGCGATATGCAGCTTTGCCATGGAGCACTCCAGCGTCGCGTCCAGACCGCGATCCTTCATCGCCGCAGCCTGATACATCAACAGCCGCGAGGTTTCGATCCGCAACCGCATGTTCGCGATCCGATTTGAGACGGACTGAAACTTCCCGATCGGGGTCCCGAACTGTTGCCGCTCCTTTGCATGGCTGACGCAGCGCTCGAACAGCGCCTGCATCGCACCGACATGCCCTGCAAGGATGAATGCGCGCTCCCAATTCACGGCGCGGGAAAACAGGCTCACACCGGCCCCTTCGCCACCCAGACGATTGGCCACGGGAACGAAGCAGTTCTCGAAGATCAGGTCACCAATTGGGTTCGTTCGCGTGCCGGCCTTGGGGCGCGGAGGACCTTGCGTGAATCCCGGGGCGCCGCGCTCCACGAAGAAGGCGGAGACTCCCCATTTTCCGGACGCTGGAGCGGCGTTCGCGAGAACCAGTGCGACATCGGCGATCGGCGCCATGCCAACGTACGTCTTGCGGCCGTTGAGCAGGTAGCCACCGTCAACCTTCTGCGCCGTCGTCTTCAGACTGAACGCGTCGGAGCCAGAGTCCTCTTCGCTGACGGCATTGACGGCAATTGCTTCGCCCGAGCACAGTCGCGGGAGGTACCGCTCCTTCTGCTCTTCGGTGCCTGATGCCACCAGCGGCTCGACCACGTTCCAGATGTGGCCACCGAGCGCGAGGCCCAACCCATTGTCCCGACTGCCGTAGCCGATGGCCTCGAGCCGCAGCACCGTCTCGACGGCTCCCAGGCCCTGCCCGCCGTATGCCGTTGGCACGTGAGCCCCGAGAATGCCCGCCGCGCCACAGAGTGACCAGTCCTCGCGCCGGAACGTGGCGGCCAGATCGCGCGCGAGCAGGTCCCGACCCAGATGCGTTCGTGCAAACTCGATCGTCTGCTCACGCAGCGCGAGCTGATCATCCGTGAACTGATACCGCACAGACAGCCTCCAGTAGAGCGTCGCGCCAGGGTGCACACTTCGCCCGACAGCCTGCTGCATGGCGTTCATCGGAGTGAGCAGGTGTTTGTGTGCGCCAAAGGTAGTCCGTGGCTGTACGAGCGGCGACCAGAGTCGCCGCGCGCCGATGTCGATCCAGCGTGCCGCGGGCGAACGCGGCGTGGCCTTCATTCGGGCGGGTGACCGTCCGGGGGGCGGCCAGGGGCCGAGGCTGAGCCGCTGCGGCCCCGTTCCAGCGCCGGGTCGCAGTCGTGGCGGTGACTCCCGCGGCTGCGCCGGCGTCGGGGTTGCGCCCGACGACTGGGGAACTATTCTCTCTGATGAGTCCGTTCAAGGAATGGGATGCTATATCTGTTACATGGTTCCATCGAGCGTGTCGCTGAACGGGCGCCGGAGAGAGATGCCGTACGTTTCGGCGGCGCGGCGCTGACATACGGCGAACTCGCGGACCGTGCCGGTCGGCTGGCCAGTGTGCTCAAGGATCGCGGAGTTGTACGCGGCGACCGCGTCGGGATTCTGGCGAACAAGGGGCTGCATTCCGCGGTTGCGATTTATGGGATCATGAAGGCGGGAGCGGCCTATGTCCCCCTCGATCCGATGGCCCCGGTCGATCGCCTCGTGATGATCGCCAAGGACTGCGGCATTCGGCACCTCGTCTCGGAAGCTGCCCGAAGCCCGAGCGTACGGGCGATGATCGACGCAGGAGTCGCGCTCGACACTGTCGTCGGATTTGAGGAGCAAGCCGCCGCCCCGGGCCCCGGCGTTTCGTGGGAGCAGGTTTTCAGTGCCCCGATCGCCTCGAACGTCACTGGCGCCACGGAGCTGGACCTCGCGTACATCCTCTACACGTCTGGATCCACCGGTGTGCCCAAGGGCGTGGTGCATACGCATCGCAGCGCACTCGCCTTCGCCGAGGTCGCAGCGCAAACGTACGGGCTGCGCGCCGAGGATCGCGTTACCAACCATGCGCCGCTGCAGTTCGACCTCTCGACACTCGATTACTTCGCAACCGCGGTCGCTGGCGGGACGACGATCGTGGTTTCCGAGGCACACGCGAGGCTTCCGGCAAGCCTGGCGCAGCTGCTCGAGGAGGAGCGCGTGTCGGTGCTCTACGCCGTCCCTCTTGCATTGACCCAGCTCGCACTCAACGGCGCGCTCGAGAAACGTGATCTCTCACACCTCCGCTGGGTGCTCTTCGGCGGAGAGCCCTTCCCTCCCAAGCACCTCAAGGCGCTGATGCGTGCGCTCCCTGGCGCGCGGTTCTCGAACATCTACGGCCCGACTGAGGTGAACGGAGTCACGCATTGGGAGGTCCCGCCAGTCGAGACGGTGTCCGACGATCCGCTCCCGATCGGCAACCCCTTCGCGAACGTCGACCTGATGATCGTTAACGAGCAGGGCGACCGCGCGCTGGCTGGCGACGCGGGGGAGCTGTGGGTCCGGAGTCCCACCATGATGCAGGGCTACTGGGGCCGATCCGATCTCGATGCGACAGCCATTGCCACGACGGAGGGCGTCGGGCCGCGACCCTCGGAGTACCATCGGACTGGTGACCTCGTGCGCGCAGAATCCGGTGGCGTGCTGCATTTTCTTGGACGCAAGGATCGGCAGATCAAGACGCGTGGCTATCGAGTGGAGCTCGATGAGGTGGAATTCGTCTTCCTCACACACCCGGCGGTCGAATCCGCCGCCGTCTATGGCGTCCCCGATGCGATGGGCAGCACGGCCATCGAAGCCAGTGTCGTGCTCGTGCCTGGATCGTCTGCAACTGTAAATGAACTCATTGCGCATGCGGGCAAGATGCTGCCGCGGTATGCGCTGCCGGAAAACGTCAGCATCGTGGATGCCCTTCCCCGGACCGGGACGGACAAGATCGATCGCACGGCGCTCCGCGCCCAGGCACTCTCACGCCGGAACATGGCAATGGCGGACAAGACGTGACGCAGGACGTAATCGGCCAGTTCATCGCGACGGACCTGCTCAGCCAGCCGGATCGCATCATTGCGCCGGACGCTGACCTCCTGATCAGTGGGCTCGTCGACTCGATGGGGATCATGGCGCTCGTCTTCTTCCTCGAGCAGCGATTCAACGTCCAGATTCCGCCAGGCGATGTGACGATCGAGAACTTCGGGACACTTCAGGCGATCGAGCGCTATCTCGCGAGCCTGACAGCGTGAGCGTCGACGAGGCGTCGCAGCCCGGCGTTGGCCAGCAGGCGCCCGCACCCGCGCATCTCACGTGGAGCCAGCGGCTGCTGTGGATGGGGCAGAGCCTGTTCCCCGACGCTCCGCTGTACAACATGGTGCTGGCGTTCGAGTTGAACGGCACAATCGATCGTAGCCGTTTCGAAGTGGCGTGGCGCTCGGTCGTGAACCGCTCCGATGCGCTGCGCAGCACCCTCACTCCCGATGATCCGCCACAGGTGCGCATCCAGGCACCGCGCGAACATCACGTGGAGTTCGTGGACCTCTCCGACCACCGTGACGCAGGCTTAGCGGCAGAGTCGTGGATTGCAGCACGGGCCGTCAGGCCGCTGCATCTGGGCGCTCAGCTGTTCGACTGCGTACTGCTGCGACTCGGCGCAGACCGGTATGTCTGGTTCCTGAACCAGCACCATCTGATTACCGACGCATGGTCGACGGCGCTGGTGTTCTCCGCCGTGTCTGCCGCCTATGTCGCCTTGCACGATGGCGCGGCCGCCGACCTCCCTCCCTTGCCGCCGTATGCCGGCTTCGTCGGCTACATGGAGCGGTTCAGCACGTCGGCTCCCGCGGTCAGCGCCCGCGCGCATTGGCAGGCCGCGCGCGGTGCCGGACTCTCCCCGCTGCCGCTGTATGGCAAGAAGCTCGCCTCCTCCAGCTCCACACGCACAGAACGCATCACGCTGCATCTCGGCACCGGGCGCTCTGAGCAGATCATGGCGCTGGCATCATCCACGACGGCGCGGGGGCTCACATCACACGCCTCCGCCTTCAACGTCTTCGCCGCGCTGGTGGCCGGCTTCGCCGCACTGGTGAGTGGCCGGGACGAGATCACGATCGGAACGCTGAGTCACAATCGTCCTTCAGCCATCCTGAAGGACACGATCGGCGTCTTCGTCGAGCTCTTCCCGCTGCGCGTGAGTGTGGAGCGCAGCGAGTCGTTCACGCAGCTGCTGTCGAATGTTGCCAGTGCCTCGACATCGCTTCTCCGGTATGCGTTGCCCGGAACGTCGGACGCCGGGGTCAACCGGTCGCTGAACGTGGTGCTGAACTACATGACGGCCAGGTTCCCCGATTTCGCGGGTATCACCACGCAAGCACGGCTGGTGCATCCCGGGCATGGCGATGCAGCGCACGACCTGCGCGTCCAGGTGCACGACTTCGGCGAGGGAACAGGCTTCTCGGTCCACATGGATTTCGCTGTCGCCCGCTTCGACGCAATCGAGCGCGAACGTGCCGCCGCACATCTGCTGGCCTTCATCGACGCGGCGCTGCGCGACGCCAGTGCGCCGCTGACCACCGTCTCGTTGCTCGGCGTGGACGAAGCTCACCAGCTGCGCGACGAGTTCTCCGGCGCGCGCCTATCACGCGGCACGCCTGCAGTACCGACCTCGGTGCTGACGTCCGTCCGCGCGGCGGTGGCCCGTCACCCCGATCGCGAAGCCGTCGTCTCGCACGGGCAGGTCTGGTCGTACGCCGATCTCTACGTCCGTGCACTCGGCATCGCCAAGGAACTGGAAAGCCTCGGTGCTCGCGGCAAGCCAGTCGCCCTCGCGCTCCCCCGCTCGCCCGACGCCGTCGCTGCCATGCTCGGCGTGCTCGAGGCGGGCGGAACCTACGTGCCGATCGACCCCAACGCTCCAGCTGATCGTATCGCGTTCATCCTCGAGAAGACCGGCGCCGCCGCCGTCGTCGTCTCTGGTGACCGCTCCGCCGCGATGGGGCTCCCCGCCGTCGATGTGCAGACGGCGGGGGTGGCGCCCGCCACCGCTCTCGCGGAGTTGCACGGTCGCGTGCTACCTCGCTCAGACGATCTCGCGTACGTGCTGTTCACGTCGGGGTCCACCGGCACGCCGAAAGGCGTGATGATCGAGCACGGCTCACTCTCGCACTACGCGCACTGGGCCGCGCGTGAATACCTGCGCAATGACGATCATGCGCGCTTCGCCCTCTTCACGCCGCTGACGTTCGACCTCACGGTCACCTCGATCTTCGCCCCGCTCGTCTCCGGGCGCACCATCGTGGTGTATCCGGATAAGTGCGACGCTGTCGATACCGCCGTCATCGATGTCTTCGACGACGATTCGGTGGACATCGTCAAGCTCACGCCGTCGCATCTGGCACTGCTCGGTGGTCGCCGCCCCGGCCGCATCCGTACACTGATCGTCGGTGGCGAAGACCTGCGCCAGGACGTCGCATCGGCGGGCCTGGCTCTGCTCGGAATCGGCGGCCGTGTGGTGAACGAATACGGCCCCACCGAAGTGACGGTGGCCTGCACATTCCACGACTTCGATCCAGCAGCTGACACCTCGGGCTCAGTCCCCGTCGGCCGCGCAATTCCAGGTGCGACCATCGCCCTCGTCGACGACGCCGGCACGCTCGTGGTCACCGGTGTGGTGGGTGAAATCGTCGTCGGTGGCACCGGTGTGGCGCGCGGGTACGTCGGTGACATGGAGCAGACGCGGTCCCGATTCGTCACTGATCCGCTGAACCCCGAATGTCTCGCGTATCGCACCGGTGATGCGGGGCGCTGGCGCTCCGATGGCACACTCGAGTTTCTCGGAAGGCTCGATCGGCAGGTGAAGGTTCACGGAATCCGCATCGAACCCGCCGAGATCGAGGCCGTGCTCGGCGGACATCCGACGGTATCGGGTTGCGTCGTCGTCGCGCTGCCGGGTCGGCCCCCGCGCACCAGCGAGACGGTGCGCCACTGCAGCACGTGCGGCATTCCATCGGACCATCCCGACGCGCGGATGGGCGCGGATGATCTCTGCTCGCTCTGCAGCTCGTTCGACGGATACCGCAGCAAGGCGAGTCAGTATTTCGGACGGATGGATGAACTCACCAACCTCCTGAAGCAGCGCGCCACGACGTACCCCGGCGCCTACGACTGCATGATGCTCCTCAGCGGCGGCAAGGACAGCACCTACGCGCTGAGCCGCCTTGTCGAGCAGGGGTTCCGCGTGCTCGCCGTCACCCTGGACAACGGCTACATCTCCGAGGGTGCCAAGGAGAACGTCCGGCGCGTCACGGCGCATCTTGGTGTTCCGCACGAGTTCATGACGTCACCCGTCATGGACCGGATCTTCGTGGACAGCCTGGAGAAGTTCAGCAACGTCTGCCAGGGGTGCTTCAAGACGCTGTACACGCTCGCCTTCAACATCGCCATCGAGCGCGGCATCCCGTCGATCGTCACGGGGCTCTCGCGCGGCCAGTTCTTCGAGACGCGGCTCACCGAGGAGCTCTTCTTCGGTCCGCAGACCAGCCGGAAGGCGCTGGAGTTGGTGGTGCTGGATGCCCGCAAGGCGTACCATCGCGCCGACGACCTCGTCAACACGCTGCTCGATACGCGCGCCTTCGCCGATGATGCGGCGTTCGAGCGCGTGGAGTTCGTCGATTTCTACCGCTTCTGCGATGTCGACCTCGACGACATGCTCGGCTATCTCGATCAGGTCGTGCCATGGATCCGTCCTGCCGACACGGGCCGTTCCACGAACTGCCTCATCAACGATGTCGGCATCCACGTGCACAAGGCGGAGCGCGGTTTCCACAACTACGCCCTCCCTTACAGCTGGGACGTTCGTCTGGGCCACAAGCAGCGCGAGGCGGCGCTGGCTGAGCTGGATGATGAGATCGACGAACGCCGCGTGATGCAGATCCTGAACCAGATCGGGTACACGCCCAAGCCTCCAGTACATTCGGCGGGGGCACAGCTCATGGCATTCATCACCGGCGATCGCCAAACCACCGCCTCCGAGCTGCGCGGATTCCTCGCGCAGCGGCTGCCGGCCTACATGATCCCGTCGCGATTCACTCACGTGGACGCGATCCCCCTCACTGCGCGCGGCAAGGTGGACGTGGCGGCGCTCGAGGCGCAGGCGCGGGCATCGTCGTCAGCGGCCCCGCGGCGCAGCGTACCACCGTCGTCCCCCACCGAACGCACACTCTGCCGCCTCTGGTCAGCGGCGCTGCAGTTCCCTGCCTGCGGCATCGACGACAACTTCTTCGAGGCGGGTGGCGATTCCATCACCGCGATCCGCGTCGCCGCGCGCGCCAATGCGGAAGGGCTGCGACTGACGTCCAATGACCTCTTCCGGCACCAGACGGTGCGGGAACTGGCCCGGGTCATCGATGGTCAGACCGCGACAGGCGATACACGTGAAGCAGCGACGCAGCCGGTGCGTCCCGAGCCGATTCCGGTACCGTCCGCCGACACCATGTCGCGCATTGCGCAGCTGCTGGCGAAAGCCGATCGACGCGCCGGCGACGGACAGGGGCACGGCTAGTGCTGGACAACGTCTCGAGCGTCTATCCCCTGACGCCGGTGCAGGCGGGCATGCTGTTTCACGCCCTGTCGGGTCGGCAGGACGGCGCCTATGTCGTGCAACACACGAGCGACCTGTCCGGCGCTCTGGATAGCGCGCGCTTACGTGCGGCGTGGGAGGCGGTCATGGCGGAAAATTCCGCGCTCCGCACGGCCTTCCTCTACGAAGGCCTAGATGAACCGATGCAGGTGGTGCGTGAACTCGTGCAGATGCCCTGGTCGGATCTCGACTGGAGCGCTGAGCCTGCGAGCGAGCATGCCGACAAGCTGCAGTCGATGCTGGACGAAGATCGCCGCCGCGGATTCGATCTCGCACGGGCTCCGCTGCTGCGGCTCACCTGCATCCGCCTCGCCCCCGATCGCCACCAGCTGGTCTGGAGCTACCATCACATCGCGGTGGACGGTTGGTCGTCGGTCCTGATCCTCGATCAGGTCTGGCAGCACTATCGCGGTCAGCGCAGCACAGCCTCGTCTCCCGCACCCTCGTTCGAGTCATTCGTCGGCTGGGCCCGAAGCCATCGCGCTGCGAACGACGAGGAGTTCTGGACCACTCAGCTCACCGGTGCCCCGCTACCGACAGCGCTCGGCTTCGCGCCCCCGCTTGCCGGCTCCCCGCGGACGCACCAGCGCGAACGCGTGCGCCTCAGTGCCGGCGAAACACGAGAGCTGCGCGCGTTCGCCTCGCGCAACCGGGTCACGCTCAGCACCGTCGTGCACGGCGCATGGGCCATCACACTCGCGCGATGCGCCGCAAGCGTGGATGTGGTGTACGGCGCCACCGTCGCCGGTCGCCCCGCAGCCATGCCGGATGTGGACCGGATCGTCGGCGCCTTCATCAACACGCTCCCCATCCGCGTCCGCACCGATGGCTCGCAACCGCTGACGTCGTGGCTCGCCGAGCTGCAGAACGAGTTGCTCGAGGTGCGTGACCACGAACTGAGCGCACTGCAGGACATCGCGCGCTGGATGCGTGTGCCCGCCGCCGATCTCTTCGACACCATCCTCGTCTTCGAGAATGCCCCCGCCTCCGAAGCGTCGGGCGGCCATGGAGTCCGGATCGGGAACGAGGAGTACTACGACCAGAGCAATTACGGCTTCGCCCTGCTCGCGCATCCGCGCGACGCGATGGACCTCTACGGTGTATTCCGTCCCGACTGGATCACGCCAGACGCCGCGAAACGCTTGCTGCATCTCTTCGTCGAGACGTTGCGCGCACTGCCTTCGCAGGAGCAGACACCGGTGCGCGAGCTGGGCCCGCCGCATGCCGATGAACTGCGGGCGTTGTCTGGCCCACTGGCCACCGCCGCACCGGCTTCGCAAGACCAGAGCGACGTGCTCGCACTGTTCGTCGAGCGCGCACGCTCCACGCCCGACGCTCCCGCCATCATCAGCGACGCCGGCACCCTGAGCTATGCACAGCTGCACGAGTGCGCCCGGCAGCTCGCCGCACGCCTGCGCCGGCACGGTGTACTGCCCGGTGATCACGTCGCCATCCACGCGCGCAAGAGCGCGGAGTTCATGGCCGCGGTGATCGCGGTACTCGGGTGCGAAGCGGCCTACGTGCCGCTCGACCCCGACTACCCGGCCGCGCGACTGTCGCTGATGATGACGATCTCCGGTGCCTCCACCGTCATCACTGACGACGCTGCGTTCAGCGCCGGAGTGACAGCGGGCGCACGCACTATTTCCCTGACGGCGGACGACGGTGCCACGACCGGAGGCGATCTCTCGCTGCACGCCACTGACCGCGACGCCTACGTGATCTTCACCTCCGGCTCGACCGGCGTGCCGAAGAGTGTGGCGGTGAGCCGCGCGAACCTCGCCTTTTCCACCGCCGCGCGCACCGTCGTTTACGGCACCGAGGCGCCACGGTATCTCGTGCTCTCACCGATCGGTTTCGACAGCTCCGTGGCTGGCCTCTTCTGGCCCCTTTCGCGTGGCGGCGTGGTCGTGCTGACGTCCTCTGCGACAGAGAAATCACCACGTGATCTGGCCCGTGTGATCGCCGAGCGCGGCGTCTCGATGACACTCTGCGTCCCATCGTTTCACCATCTGCTGCTCGAGCAGGGTGCCCCAGAGCATCTTCGCGGCCTGAAGACGGTCATTGTCGCCGGTGAAGCCTGCCCGCCATGGCTGGTGCAGCTGCATCACGAAAAACTTCCGCACACGGAGCTGGTCAACGAGTACGGGCCCACCGAGTGTACGGTGTGGAGCACGTACGCCCGACTCGATGCATCGTCGCACACTGCGCAGGTCCCCATCGGCCGCCCGATTCCCGGCGCTACCGTGCGGGTACTCGATACACTGTGCCGACCGGTCCCGGTCGGTGTGGCAGGCGAGCTCTGTATCGGTGGTCCCGGCGTCACCCGCGGCTACATCGGCCTGCCGGACAAGACCGCGCTTCGGTTCATCGCTGATCCGCTCGCGCCCGGCGCGCGCCTCTATCGCACCGGTGACATGGTGCGGATGGATGCGGATGGAGTGCTCGCCTACCTCGGCCGAAACGACGAACAGCTGAAGATCCGTGGCTTCCGCATCGAACCGCTGGAGATCGAAGCGGTGCTGCGCGGCCACCCCGACATCGCCGACGCTGTGGTCGTGGCACGCGCACCGCGTGCACCACACGACGATGCCGGCCACGAGGCCCAGATCGCGGAACTTGTGCGTCGTCTCGAGGCGCTCGATCCTGCCGTCGCGCACGACCTGCTGCGAGGTGTGGAATGACGCGACTGGTCCGACGTCAGCACGACTACGAGCTTGTCCTGGAGATCCTGAACCCGGAGTTCATCCGTCCGCCGCGTGATGCGCAGCGGCGGTGGCTGCTCAACCGCGCTGTGACCGAGTTCATGTGGGATCTGGATCACCTGCACGGCATCGCGGCTCAGATGGTGCCGGGCACCGAGGGCACCCTCGTACAGGACCGGACCAATGGCACGCTGACCGACGCCGAGATCATGGAGGACTGGCAGATCCCGGTGATGGAAGCGATGGCGCGCATTACCGGCCGCACTGGTGGCGACGTGCTCGAGGTGGGCTTCGGCCGCGGTGTCTCGGCGGACATGATCCAGGGCCACGTCGTGCGCTCTCACACCATCGTCGAATGCAACGACAGTGTGGTCGATCGCTTCCACCTCTGGCGCGCGGCGAAGGCAGACCGCGACATCCGGCTGATCCACGGCCGCTGGCAGGATACGGTCGAACAGCTCGGCATGTACGACGCGGTGTTCTTCCACACCTACCCGCTGAATGCCGAGGAACTGCTGGCGTACGTCTCGAAGAGCGTGACGTTTGCGGAGCACTTCTTCGCCACCGCTGCCAGTCACCTTCGTGAAGGCGGCGTCTTCACGTATCTCACCAACGAGATCGATACCCTCAGTCGCGAACACCAGCGGCTGCTCTTCCGGCATTTCCGAAGAATCGAGCTCGAAGTCGTCGGTCCGCTCGAGATCAGTCGCGACAGCCGCGACGATCTGTGGGGTTCCTCGATGGTCGTGGTCGCCGCGACCCGATGACGTCCACGACCATCCACCAACGTGTCGCACGCCTCGCGACGGCAGCGCGACAGCGGCTCGCCACCCAGCTGGGCGTTCAGCACCTCGCGCCTGCTGCCACCGTGGGTGGCTCAGCCACACTGGTCGCGTACTACGTGTCGCGCTCCGGCCGCGACATCCCGACGGACGATCTTCGGCAGTTCCTTGGGAGCTCGCTCCCCGCGCATCTCGTTCCACACCTGTTCTGCCGCATCGATCAGGTGCCGCGCACAGTCCACGGCAAGGTGGACAGTGCGGCCCTCCCCGATCCAGTTGCCGCGTCCCCTGCGCGAGTGCAGGAGAGCAGCGCTACCCTCAGTGACGTCGAGGAACAGCTGCTGACCATCTGGAAGATGGTGCTCGGCGTGACGCGACTGGATCGCCGCGATTCCTTCTTCGAACTCGGCGGCGATTCGCTGCTCGCCATCCGACTGCTCGGTCAGATCCGCGACCGGTGGAGCATCGAGCTTTCCATGGCCGACCTCTTCGATGCCCCAACCATCGCCGGCGCAGCCGCACAGATCGAGTCGGTGCTGTGGGCGCGGAACTCAGACCTCACGCGGAATGCGGAGAGAGGTGAGGAGCAGGTGGAGGAGGAGTTTTGACGGCGCTCGAGTTGCTGGCACAGCTGCGGGCAGCTGAGGTGCAGATCGAGGCCGATGGTGACCGGCTACGGGTCGCGGCACCGAAGGACGCGCTCACCGACACGCTCCGCACGGCGATTGCCATGCACAAGGCGGAGCTCCTCCGCTTCCTCGCGCCGGAGCGCAGCACCATCCCGGAGCTGTGTCCGGTCCCGCGCACCGCGCGCGAACCGTTGTCACCGGGGCAGGAGCGCCTGTGGGCACTGGTGTCACGCGCCCCCGACTCGCGCCGCTACAACCTGCCACTCGCCTTCCGCGTTCGTGGCCCGTTCGATCTGTCGCGCTTTCGCGGCGCCGTCGCCACCGTGCTCGCGCGGCACGATGTGCTCCGCAGCGTGATCCGCACCGAAGCGTCTGAGACCTGGACCGAGATCCAGCACCACGACATCGCCGACGTGGTGCGTGCTGAGCCCACGTCGTCCGAGCTATCCGATGCGTGGATCAGCCGACGCGTGGAGGCCGAATCCAACCGGCGCTTCGACCTCGCGAACGGCCCTCTGGTCCGACTCACCATCACGCCGCTGGGCACCGACGATCATCTGCTGACGATCGTGATGCACCACATCGTCGCCGACGGCTGGTCGTTCGAGGTCTTCTTCGATGAACTGGCGATGGCATGGGATGCGCAGCTCTCCCCGCAGAGCGATCAGCGCGCCCCGATGCCTTTGCAGTACGCTGACGTCGCCGTCTGGCAGCGCAGCCGACTGACAGCCGAGCGACGTCTACAGGCCGTGCGGTTCTGGCGGGATCGCTTCGCCGGGACGCCGGGCCCGCTGGCGCTGCCGCGGCCGCGCGCGCCCGAGTCCGATCTGCGCATCAGCGCGCGCATTCCGGATGACTGCATCGACCAGTGCGAAGCGCTGGGGACCGCCGAGGGTACCACGCCGTTCGTCATTTGCCTCGCGGCCTACGCCGCATATCTGGCGGCGGCCACCGGGGGCAGCGAGGCAATTCTCTGCACACCGGCGGTGGGGCGCGAGCGCGACGAACTGCAGGGGATCATCGGCTACATCAACAACGTGCTGCCACTCCGGCTGCGCGTTGACGAGGCGATCACCTTCCGCAGCCTGGTGCGCCACGTACGCTACGACCTGCTGAGTACCCTCGGCTGGCAGGACCTGCCGTTTCAGGACATCGCTTCGCTTCCCGAGATACAGCGGATCCCTCTCACGCGCGGCATGTTCTCGTACAGCGGACGAAGCATCCGGTCACTCCGCCTCTCCGGATGTGAGGTAGGTTCGGTGCCGGTCCCCGACCGGAGCACCGACTTCGATCTGGGGCTGGCGATCGAAGCCGGCGATGCCACACTGTCGTTGCGTGACGGTGTGCTCGGGCGAATCGCTCCGGCGACATTCCTCGATCGCTACATCGCCTTCCTCGGTGATGCCATCGACAACCCCGATCTCACAATCGGTGAACTCTGTGCACGCACCAGGCCCCCGGTGCTGGAGAGTGATGCATCACGAGTGCCGGTGAAGCCCGAGTCGCCTCGGGCGCACGGCGGTATCGAAGGGAACGACATGGTGTTCGGGCTGACGAGTGATCCGCTGGAACTGCAGCTGGCGGTGATCTGGGAGAGACTGTTCAACGTTCATCCTGTCGCCCCAGACGCCAACTTCTTCGAGCTTGGGGGGCACTCGCTCCTCGCCGTTTCACTGCTCGACACGATCGAACGCGAGATGGGTACGCGGCTGACGCTGTCGGTCCTCGCCGGGCACCCGACGGTGAGCGCGTTGGCC
>JANNVN010000095.1:0-22092 GCA_031414435.1 Gemmatimonadaceae bacterium | reverse complement strand
GATGCGGAGATAATTCTCGCCGCCGGGGGCCTTGACCTTCAGCCAGCTCGGCTTGCGCTCAGGCAGTGGCTCGGCCCGGTGTCGGCCGAGGATCTGGTAGAGATGGTCTTCCATGGCACGCCGTCCAGGGACCGGCACTCGCGCGCGACGGGAGCGACGCCAATACGCTGCTCTACCGCCGTCGCGCCGTGTGGCGATCCAGTGTGAGACGGAAGCTAGCGCCATCGAAAAGGAGCGGAAGGCACGGTAACCTGGTTTTTGCGTTACGGTGGTTACTTGCGACGATTCGGGCTCAGCGCCCTCGCGAACTATGAAAACCGTAACGGGCTGAACGGCATTGTGTCGGTTGGTGTGGCTGTACCGGTCACCATCGCGGCGATCAGAGCGCCAGTGAGCGGACCGAGCAGAATGCCGTTTTTCCCATGGCCGCAGGCATACAACACCGACGGGTGTTCCGCATCCGGGCCGATGAGCGGTAGCCCGTCACTCGTCATGGGCCGGAGGCCCGCCCAGGTGCTCAGCATGCTTGCGGTGCCGAGCGACGGCAGAATGGCTGCGGCCAGCGTTCGGACCCGTGCCGCGCCGTCCGGCGTGTGCTGCGCGTCGAAGCCGGTGTGCTCTTCTGTGCCACCGATGATGGTCCGGCCGTCTCCACGCGGTACGGCATACCCCTCACCGAGAATCACGACGTGCCGAAGGGCCTTCGATGCGACCGACATCAGTTGCCCGCGGAGCGGGGAGACCGGCAGATGCATCGGCAGCCCGATGATGGCTGCAGACCACGCGCCGGCGGCGATGACCGCCCGCATGGCCGAGATGCTGGAGCCATCACCAAGAGTCAGCACGACCGCCTCATCGGGGCGCCCAGGCGCAATGGCTGAGACCGTCTGCTGGAGTACCCGGACATGTACGTGTCGAGCGACCGCCTGCTTGAGGGCCTTCAGCAGCACGAGCGGATTCACTGCGCCGTCCTTCACAAAGCGCAGGGCGCCGAGTGCGTGGGTCAGCTGCGGTTCGCGTGCGAGCAAGGCGTGGGCGTCGAGCCACTCAGCGTCGTCATCCGCTTGGGCGCGAAGCCGGTCCGCGTCTTGGACCGAGACGGCGAGCTCGAGAACGCCGTCCCGGTTGAAGGGGACTGGCACGCCGGTTCGGTCGGCAATCATGCGTAGCCAAGCCGGCCACAGGTCCCGGGCGAAGCGCATCAGGCGGCGGGTGTCCGGATCGGAGAATCCGTGGCCGGCGTCGAGAATTCCTGCTGCGGCCGGGGAGGCTTCACCGGCGCGAACGTCGGCGAGGAGCACCACATCGAGGCCGGTATCGGCGAGGGCGAGTGCGGCCGAGAGGCCAGCGACGCCACCGCCGATGATGGCAACATCAGCACTGGAGAGCGTCACGGAGTATTCGGGTCAGAGGGCATGACGCAAATTATCGTGATCCTGAAACTCATGGTTGCGACGGCGCGTAGAAAGAGCAGAACTTCCCGGAGGGGGATGATATGCTGAAGACGATCTTCACAATTGGTGTGCTCGCACTGCTCGGTCTGTTCGCATTGAAGCTGATCGGTGTGCTGTTTTTCCCGCTGATCGGCCTGGCCGTCAAGATTCTGCTCATCGGTGCCGTTGTCTACGGCGTGTTGCTGGTCGTCGCGCCGGGGACCGCTCGCCGGCTGCGCGACAAGGTGAATTCGCCTCGCACGTACTGAGTGCTGGTGTGGCTGGTGCGAAGGGCGGACCGCTGCTGGTCCGCCCGTTGTGCTATCCGTCTGTCGACTGTCAGGTCGCAGACCGCCGCAGGACGTAGCGGCGCGTGAGCCCGAGGAGGTTCGCGAGGCTGAACGGTTTCTCGATGACATCGTTGGGCAACTGAGACAGAAAGAGCGTGGCGTCGCTGCTTGTGGCCCCGCCGGTCACGAAGACGAAATGTGACGCGACCTCCGGATACTCCTCCTGCACGGCAGCAAAAAGTTCCTGGCCGGTCAGGTGAGGCATCATCAGGTCACAGAAGACGACGTCGAATCGCGCGCCGGTGGCGAACAACGGCAGCGCCTTCCGGGGATCACTGATCGCTGTGACGTCGTGCTCGCGCGCGAGTGACCGCCGCATCGTGCTGAGAACGGAAACGTCGTCATCGAGAAGCAGGACCCTTCCGCGTGTTGCGCGCGATTCGTGCTGAACATCGACCTCACTTTCCGCGACAGCGTCCGCCACCTTCAAGTCGACATGAAATGAGGCGCCTTCGCCGGGCACAGATTCCAGTGTAAGTGTGCCGCCCAGGGCGTGTACGATGCCTCTTGAGACGGCCAAACCAAGGCCCGTGCCCTGCCCGACCTCTTTCGTGGTGAAGAACGGATCGAAAACCCTGCCGCCCAGTTCTGGTGGCACACCTGGGCCATTGTCGATCACCGAGAGGCGCAACGAGTCGCCACCGAGCAGGGTGCCTCGGACGGTGACGCGGTTCGCTTCCGGATCATGCCGCTCGAAGGCCTGCCCGGCGTTGACCAGCAGGTTCACCAGCACCTGGGTCAGCCGAGATTCATCACCCAGCACGGGCGGCAGATCGGCGACGTCGGTCGTTACCGACGCCTTCCGACGCAGCTCGTGCAGCGCCATGCTCAGTGACGTCTCGACGACGGCGGCGATGTCGACCGGCTGAAGCGCGACATCTTCGCGAGACAGTGCGCGGAGCCCGCGGACAATTTTTCGGATGCGATCGGCGCCAAGTCGAGCCTCACCGAGCATTTCGGCAAGTGCACGCATCCGCGCCGATGGGGACGGTCCGGCCAATGCGCCGAGTTCCTCGAGCGCGAGGTCGAGGTTGCCAATCACGAACGCCAGCGGATTGTTGATTTCGTGGCCGACACCGGCGACGAGAGTGCCGGTCGTTGCGAGGCGTTCCTGCTGCGCCAGCCGCTCCGCCGCGAGCCTGATGGGGGTGATATCGTGAAAGGATGTCACGACCTCTTCGACCACGCCCTCGCTCTGGCGGCTCGGGAGCGAGTTGACACTGATCCAGGTGAGTTCCCCGGTCGGCGCGCGGAATCCCATCACGACATTGCGCTGGCGCACGCCCGTGCGCAGCGCCTGCATCGCGGGATGCTCATTGCCCGGAAAGTCCGAGCCGTCTTCGCGTACCGAACGCCATTGCGGATCGATTAATGTCCGTCCGCGCAGTTGGTCATCACTGAGGCCAAGTATGGCTGACGCGGCCCCATTGCACGAGACGATTTCACCCGTGGCATTCTGCACCACCACGCCTTCTGCCATGACATCGAATACCGTCAGCAACTGACGCTTGGCCTCAACGAGCTGCGCGTTCTCGACCGCCAGTTGCAAGCGCAGGCGGCGCTTCTCGAGCAGGCGCGTCACCTGATGCGACAGCAACTCGAGCATCGCCAGCTGATCCGCGGATGGAGTCCGCGGATCGTGATCAATCGCGCAGAGCGAACCGAGGACGGTCCCGTCAGCGAGCCGCAGCGGCATGCCAGCGTAAAAGCGGACTCGTGGCGCAGCGACGACGATTGGATTGTCGGCGAAACGGGAGTGGGCGTGTGCGTCTTCGACGACCAGGGCGGCATTTGCGCTGACGACGTGGCCGCAGAAGGACAGGTGTCGCGGGAGTTCGGCGAGATTCAGGCCAAATCGGGCCTTGAACCACTGCCGTTCCGCATCGACGAACGACACGAGGGCAATTGGTGTCCCCATGACATGCGCCGCCAGCCTGGCAATGTCATCGAAGGCCGCTTCGTTGGCCGTGTCCAGCACGTTCAGCGCGCGTAGCGTTTCCAGACGCGCGGATTCATTCTGCGGATATGGCGCGGCTTCCATCAGTGGCGTCTGGACGGGGATGCGACGTCGGGTGGCGATCGGAGAGCCTTGAAGTCACGCGCCTCGTCCCCGGCAACCTCGCTGGTAGTGCCAAGCCCTGCAACTGATCAGGAGAAGATCAGCGCTCTCAAGCCGTGTTGCGGGCGGCGGCTCTCCCTCGCTCGAACGCTGCGAGTGTGCCGAGTGCCGAACGTGACCAGGAGTACGACTCGGCTCGCCGCCGCCCCGCGTCCGCCAGTTGTGTGCGGAGTCCTGGCTCATCGATGACGCGAATCACCTGAGTGGCCAGCGCGTCAGGATCATCAGGTGGAAAGTAGAGCACGGCGTCTCCGCCAACCTCGGGCATCGTACTCACATTGGCGCAGATCACGGCGCCCCCAACGCGCATCGCTTCGAGCACCGGCAGGCCAAAGCCTTCGTATCTCGACGGAAACACCAGCGCCGTCGCGCGCGCGTAGAGCGCGGCCAGTTCATCATCGGTCACAAAGCCGGCATGACGCAGCCACGAAGGCAGCGTATCGCCGGGACGGTAGCCGTGTATGCCGCGCGGGCCACAGAGCACGAGGGGAATCGTGCAACCGCGCGCCGTCAGCCGCTCCATCGCTGCGTACAGCACGGCGAGGTTCTTGCGCGGCTCCTGTGAGCCGACGGCCAGAAGGAATGGACCCTTCACCTGCAGTCGTGCCAGAATCGGGTCGACCAGTGAGGGATCGGTGACCCGAAAATCGTCGGCCGCATGCGGGACCACACTGATGCGTTCCGGTGCAACGCCGAACATGCTCGTCAGCTCTTCGCCCGAGCGCGTCGCACCGGTGATGACGTGATCCGCACTCCGGAGGGTGCTGCCGTATCGGCTGCGCGCGCGTGCACGCTTGTAGAACTTCCACCAGCGGCCGTCGAGCTGCAGCATCGGAAACAGATCGTGCACCGTCGGCACGATCGCACCGCGCTTCGGTCGGTACGTGACGAAGTTGCAGGGATACCACGCCACATCGCAGCTGATGTCGGACATGGCGCTGGCGCTGATGATCGTGGCCCGTTCCATCACGTGCGTCAGCACCGACAGCTGCGCCGTCAGTGGGGCGATGTCAGCACTGTTTCTCGCAGTGATGGTGTACCGCAACTCAGGGCAGTGGGCCGGCATCGCCGCCAACAGGCTCCGTGCGTAGCGCCCCATACCACGCTGATTACCCGACAGTGCGACGGCTTCGATCGCGAGATGCATGGAGTCCCGTGCCTCGCGATCTGAATCAGTTGCCGCGAATGAGTGCCGCGCCCGCCGCCGGCCGGTACTCCCGCAGGTAGAGATTCAGCGATCCGATCGGCAGCGACGACTTCATCTGCACCATCACGCGCGCAGAATCGTCGGTGAGCCAGACCTGCGCCTTGCCCCCTTCGCTGAACAGCCCTTTGGCTTTGATGATCGGCTGGATCACGATCGTGTTGTACTGACCCGACGGCACCCGGATCCGCTCCTTGCGCAGCACGACGATACGGACGGGATTCCGATCGGGCTTGAAGTACCGATTGAATTCATAGGTCTGCCCGACCTCAAGCGGAACACGGCGTACGAAATACAGAAAACTGCCCTCGTCCAGCGGATTCGAGACGCCGGCCTCTTCGGGCTTCGCATCCTGTGAAAACACCCGGCGCTCGGGGAAGAACTCGAAATTGCGCTCCCGATCCTTGGACCCTTCCGAGAGATCCTGTTTGTGACGCAACGACATGAAGCCCGTCGTGTCGATCCAGCTCTCGAGGACGTCGTTGACCTTGTAGAAGAAGGTGCCGCCACGCACCACGAAGCGCACATGCAGTGCGTTGATGCCGCGGACGGACTCATAGCCGACGGCCTCCATGAAGCCCGTGCCGACTTTGACCGCGCTGAACTTGACGTCATAGACCAATCGCTCGCCGACCGCTGGAACGCGCGCCGACTCCGCGCCCTGCATGCGCGGCGGTTCTTGCGCTTGCGCCAGCAGTGCGCACGCGTGCCATGACGATGTCGCCACAACCCAACCCAGCGCTGCGACGAGACGGGTGAGTGGCACTGGCGATGTCACGATGGAGGCGACGCCGGCGCTACGCGGCCGGCGGGTCAGCCGGAGGAGGCGAACCCTCGCCACCGCCCGCGTCCGCGCCGTTCGGGCGACGACCACGACGACGACGGCGCGGACGTCGCTTCCGTCGAGCCGCGTTGCCGCCCGACTCCGCTGACGCGCCCTGTCCGGTCTCACCATCGTCACCAGACTGATCCTCGCCGGCGTCATCGTTGTCACCGCCGTCCTCGTCCCGTCCGCTGCCGTCTCTGCTTTCCGACGGCTGGTTGCCGACCTCACCGAGGTGCTCGGCCCCCGGCCCGTCGGGCGCTTCACCAGAGCGCTCACCGCGCTCGCCCCGATCCCGGCGCGAGCGACGACGACGCTTCCGCGGTCGCTTCTCGCCGGCAGGGGATCCGGTTGTCGAGCCATCGGCCGAAGGCCCTGCAGCTTGGCTCAGCGATTCAATCGCGGCGGGCTCCGCCGGATCGCCGGCTTCGCTGGCGTTCTCGACCGGAACATCGCGTGGTGGGCGGGCAGGCCGATCGGGACGTGGTGGACGCGCTGGCCGCGGCTCGCGAGGCGGGCGTCCAGGCGGTGCCGTCTCCTCGGCTGCCGGTCCGGCGTTGGCCGCGCTTTCGCCGCGAGCGGGGCGCTCGGTCCGCGGTGTACGCTCCTCGCGAGCGGGGCGTTCGTCGCGCGGCGGCCGCGACTCGCGCGGTGCCTGTGTCGCCCTCCCTTCGGCTGACTCGACTCCCCGTGCTCCGCGGCCACCGCGCTCGCGGTCCTGTCTTCCTGCCCGGTCGTTTCTGTCTCGATCCTGTCTTTCAACTGGCCTGCTGGTGCGCTCGGTCGTTGCCGGCATCACCAAAGCGTCGGCATGCCTGTCGCCACGCCCTGGCAGCTCGGGCGCAGCTTTACCCCCCGGGGCTGGTCGGCTCGTCCCCCGCGCCGCCCGCGCCCAGTGAAAAAGCGCCACGACGCCGGTCCAGCCGCGCCGGCGTGAGGCGCGCTGCCTGACATCGTATCGCGGAGCGAACTCGACATTTTCGATCCGACGCGCGAATGGCGCAACGTTCAGCGCAAAATCGATGTTCGCTGCCCAGCCATCGCCCGCGCAGACTGAGCGGCTGCCGAGTGCCTTGAGCAGCTCGCGAAGCACGGAGATCCGGACCAACCGGAATCCCGTAAACGGGTCTGCCACAGGCGGAAGGCGGAGGAACGGTTTCACCGCCCAGCGTCCCCAGCGGCGAAGCCGTCGCTCGTCAGCCGGCGTGGCATCGGAGGTGGTGCGGTGGACGGCGACGAGGTCGGCCCCGCCCTCAAATCGCTTGACCAGCTCCGGAAGGTGCTCGGGCGACTCGGTAAAGTCGCCCTGGAGCAGGACCATGGCGTCACGCCGCGCGTACTCGTCGTCGGCGGCCACGTGCCGTACCAGTGCATCGATGCTGGCCGCGTAGCCCCGGTGCGCGGCGCCGCGGAGGACCGTCAGCGGCATCACCGACTGATACGGCTCGAGGACCTCTGCAGTGCCGTCGGTGCTCGCGTCGTCGTAGACGACGACGTCGTACTCCCGTGAAAAGGCCTGAAACACCGAACGGAGGCGCCAGAGCAGGACGCCGACGGTGGTGGCCTCGTTGTGGACCGGGATGCAGATGCGGAGCACGTCAGACGGGTGGGCGGGAAAACGAATGAAACCAACACAAATCTAACCCCGGCAGCGCCGGACGCATACGGCGACGCTGCGTCACCGAGGGCGATCCACCTGCGGGCAGCGCGGCGAGCCGCTGTTGCCGGACAACGGTCACGTGCGTCGACCCGGTGTATCTCGTCAGGAAGATGCGCGACCGCTGTCATCACGCTTGCACGGAGCCGCGACGGATGATCCAGGCAGATTTGCGACACACCCTCACTCGCGACGACGCTCAGTTGGCGCTGCATCTGGTGGCGCCCGACTCGGCGCGCGACCGCGATGCGGCTGAGGATGCGCTGCAGCATGACGGCATCGACGCCCTGCTCGATGACGCTCGACTGCTGGACGCGCTGACGGCCGACTCGCGTGCGGCGCGGGCATCGCTGCCGATGTTCGTGTACGTCGTCGTGCGCCACTCGCTGCGCGAGCTCGGTGAATCGGAGCGGGCGGTGGCCGACTATGTCGCCGGCGTCGTGGTGCACTTCTCCGACCACGATCGCGCCTGGCGGGTGGCCATGCATGACGACGCGACCTATGACACACTGTCTGCGTTGTTGGCGGATGCCGAACAGGGCGATGCAAAGCGAAGTTTTCTGGTGCGGCAACATCTGGCGAACTACGCACTCTGGCTCTCCGGGCTTTTCCCCGACAGGGTCTCGATGACGCAATGGCGTCGTGGCGGACCCGACCTGTCCTACTATGACGAGATGGGCCGACAGGGTTTTCGCCTCGCGGCCGAACATCGCATGGCCGACAGCACCGGTTTGCGCCCGCTGTTCGCGCGCGCAGCACGGGAGTTTCCACTGCTGCGCATGGCGCTGAATCGGGTCAGCGACCGCTTGCTCTTTCCCGGCCAGCACTCGCCGGAACGACTGATGCGGCAAGTCGCGGACGAGATGCGCTGGCGGCTCGCCTCCTGAACGAGCGGGTCCCGCTCGACCGAGCACGGTTGCGGCGACGACGGACGGTTGGCTACTCTGGCAGTGACCGTCGTTGCGCCTTTCCCGAATCCTGTGTCCCGGTGTCGTCGTTCGGAGATCCCTCGGCCCGCCGCCAGCTGGCGGAGATGAAGCACACGTTGTCACTCGCGCGGGTGGCGCGCGACGATGTCCGTGCCGCCTACGCCGCGTCGCTGAAGCGGCTGGAACTCGCGCGGGCCGAACTGGAGACGATTCTGCGTCGCGGCGACCTGGCGCGGCAGATCGATGACCAGGAAACCGTCCAGGTGGCCGAACGTTTTGCCGGCACGCAGCGCAACACGCTCGCGATTCTCGAGCGGAAGGTGGCGGTCCAGCATGAAGAACTGGTGCTGACCGAGCGCACCGTGGCCGAGATGGAAACGGAGTTGCGGGCCGTCACCGGCATCGGCCCGATGCCTGGTGCGACCGCGGAGCCGTTGGATGGCCTCGATCCGGCAAGCGCGCATCCATCGGACTTTCGCGGCCTCGATGACGCCGCCCGCGCGCAGACGGCGGATGAGCGCCTGGCAGAGTTGAAGCGACGGATGGGACGCAGCTGATGCGTCGCCTCGTGTTGTGCGCGGCCACAGCAGGAGCGGTACAGTGCGGTGCCCAGGTGGCGACGCCCGACGGCGCACTGACTCGATGCATCGGGCAGCGGATCACGAAGATTTCGATCGAACCGATCGGCCCTCAGTTTGGAGATCGTTCCGCGTCATCGAAACTCGTGACCGGGCTGGTGCGCAAGTTCCACATCGACAGCCGGCCGCGCGTGATCCGCGAATTCGTGCAGATGAAGGAGGGCGATATCTGCACCGAGATCAAGCGCCGTGAAACGGAGCGTGTGCTGCGTGCGCAGTGGTTCATTCAGGATGCGCGCGTGCTGGTCTATCCAGACAAGGACGGCGTCCAGTTGATCGTGACAACCGTGGATGAAGTCGCCGTGATCGCGGGATTGCAGTTCAATGGTGCGTCGGTGAGCTCACTGAAAGTCGGGAATGCGAATCTGCTTGGCCGCGGGGTGCTGTTCGAGACCGGATGGCGCAGCAACGGCGCGTTGCGTGACTCGCGGACGCTGCGCATGCGATCGGCGATTACCTTCGGCCGGCCGATTCAGACAAATCTGACCTGGAACCGGAACGCCCTCGGCGCGCGCGCAGATCTCGAGCTGCGCTATCCGTTCCTGACCGACTTGCAGCGCTACGGGTTCCGCGCAATCCTCGGCAGGGACGACGACTACGTGCGCTTCGTGCGACCCACTGGCACCCTCCCTTTCCAGCAGGTGTCCCGGACCTTTGGCTCGGTGGGCGGCGTGGCGCGTATCGGGCGGCCTGGCGCGTTGTTGCTGGCGGGCGGATCGCTCAGCTATGATGATGAAAACATCGGCGGTGCGATCATCGTCACCGACAGTGGTGCCGTCCCGTTCACCGAGGGCCTGCCGGTGCTCCCGGCGCCGCCGCAGAGTGCCACGCGTGCCAGTCTGCTGATCGGCGGCCGCGCGATGCGCTTCATTCCCGTCGAAGGATTCGACGCACTGACGGGCGTGCAGGACCTTCGCGTCGGCGTGCAGTTTGGCGGACAGTTCGGCCGGCCACTGAAACTCAGTGGGCTGGCGACGAACGACTACTTCGTCGCGGGTGATGTGTACGCGGGATGGGGCACGTCGCGTGGTTTCGTCGGATCGGAATGGATTTTTTCAGGTCGGAAGGCGAACCGTGGTGGGTGGGACGGACGCCTGATCACCGGTCGGAGCGCCGCCTACCTCAAGCCATCGAAGCGCGCGACGTCGATCCTCTCGGTGGAGTACACGGGCGGGAATGACGTCCGAGTGCCGTTTCAGGTGCCGCTGGTCAATGCGCGCTACGGTGTGCGCGGCTTCCGCGGCTCACTCGACGCCGGCGCAAGTCGTGCTGTGCTCCGCGCCGAGCAACGGCAGGTGTTCGGACGCCCGTGGGGGTTCGGTGACGTCGGCGGCGTGGCATTTGCCGAGTCGGGCAAGCTGTGGGCGGGCAGGGTGCCGTATGGCGTCACCACTCCGTGGCGCTCGTCGATCGGTACCGGACTGCTGCTGTCGGTGCCGCCGCGATCCCGCCAGCTGTACCGGGTGGATGTCGCGTACGGACTGAATCCTGACCTGAACTCCAAACGATGGGAATTCCGGATCACGTCGGGCAACTTCACGCGCAACTTCTGGCAGGACCCTGACGAGTCGCGTCGCGCGCGTGAACGGTCTCTGATCACGAACCTCTTCTCGTTCTGACCTCACGGCGCGCGCGCCGTGAGGTCACTGGTCACGCTGTGGCTGGCGATACGACCAGCCCACGCGTTCCGCTCACGCGTCCGGAATGCTGCGCGTCAGCTTTCGCAGCAGTGGTACCGAGAGCAGCATCAGCACGCCGGCACCCCACGCGGTGGCGGTCGGGATGGTGAAGAAGGTTGCGCGGCTCGGGACGATTTCTATCAGGCCGGCCATGAATCCGCCGAGAAAATTCGCCGCCGAGATCGCGAGGAACCAGGTGCCCATCAGGAGTGAGACGAACTGCATCGGTGCGACCTTCGTCACGTAGCTCAAGCCGACGGGATAGAGCGCAATCTCGCCAAAACTGTGGAAGAGATACGCGGCCACGAGCCAGAGCGGCGACACTTTGTCACCCGCATCAACGGCGCGGCCGGCGAAGATCAACAGGAAGAACCCGAACCCGGCCAGAAAGAGCCCGAACACCATCTTCATGCTCGTCGCCGGCTCGAGGCGCCGCTTGTGGAGATACATCCAGAACCAGCCGGCAAAGGGGCCCAGCAGGATGATGCAAAGCGGTTGCACACTTGCAAACCAGCTGGCCGGAATGCGATCGAGGCCGAAGAGTGATGCCCCGCGCGTCAAATCGACATCACGGTCCGCGAAGAGCGTGAGTGAACTGCCGGCTTGTTCAAAGACGAGCCAGAAGAACACGACGAAGAACGAGACCATCACCAACGCCCACACGCGATTGCGTTCTTCGCCCTGGGTGCCGAGTACGGCCACGGTGAAGGACGCGCCGATGATGATGCCATACGCGAGTGACATCAGCCCGGAGAGCGAGAACGCCCACGCGGGCAATCCGATGGCTGACCACGTCTGGATGGAGGCGAGGACCGCGACGACAACGCCACCGAGCGCACCGAGCGCGGCATTCCGGCCGTACGACGGAATCGCCAGCTCACCAATTTCGGCTGCCGTTTCTGCGTCGTGCGCGTGCTGCGGCGCGAGACCGATCCCAGGCAGGTACTTGTCTCGCCCGAGCATATAGACGATCAGGCCGAGCACCATCCCGACGCCGGCGGCCCCGAAACCAAAGTGCCAGCCGAACCGCTCGTTCTCCGCCAGATACCCACAGACCAGCGGCGCGAGAAAGGCGCCGAAATTGAAACAGCTGTAGAAGATGGTGAAGCCTGTGTCGCGGCGCGGATCCCCCGGCGCATACAGCTGGCCGACCATCGTCGACACGTTCGGCTTGAAGAACCCTGTTCCGATGACGACCGCGATCAACCCGGCGTAGAAGAACGACATCCCTTCCACCGCGAGAAGAAAGTGGCCGATGGCGATGATGATGCCGCCAATGACCAGCGATCGACGCGTGCCGATGAATCGGTCGGCGAGATAGCCGCCGATCATCGGCGTCAGATACACGGCGCCGGTGTAGGCACCATAGAGCCGCGACGCATCCTGCCCGCTCCAGTGCAGCGCCTTGGTGAGGTAGAGCACCAGAATGGCGCGCATGCCGTAGTACGAAAACCGTTCCCACATTTCCGCCGCCGCCAGCAAGCCGAGGCCGCGCGGGTGTCCGAAGAATGCGCGATCGTCGCGTGCGGTCGAGCTGCTCGCGGAAACGGTGGATGCAGGGGTCACGGAATCAGGGTGCGGGAGAAACGGCAGTGCGACGACTGCGGAGCGCAGCGGCCGGCAGAAAGAAGTCGGATGTACCAGCCGGCTGCTTGAGGCAGGCCGCCCAGTGGCCGGGCACCTTCTCTTCGAGCGTCGGGATCACCTGCCTGCAGGCGGCGTCCTTGTCGGGATGGAAGCAGCGCGGATGGAACACGCAGCCGGTGGGCGGATCGGCCGGTGACGGTGGATCCCCCTCGAGCACGATCCGGTCGCGCGGTGCCAGCGGATCAGGGAGCGGAATCGCCGAGAGCAAGGCCTGCGTGTACGGCATGATCGGCTGCGTGAACAACACCTCCGCCGTGGCCATCTCGACGATCCGGCCGAGATACATCACCGCCACACGTGTCGCGAGATGTTCCACCACGCCGAGGTCGTGTGCGATGAAGAGGTACGTCAGGCCGCGATCACGCTGCAGATCCTGCAACAGGTTGATCACCTGCGCCTGCACCGACACATCGAGCGCCGAGACCGGTTCGTCGAGCACGATGAACTTCGGTTCCACCGCCAGTGCGCGCGCAATGCCCACGCGCTGTCGCTGACCACCCGAAAACTCGTGCGGGTACCGTCGTGTCCACTCCGGTCGCAACCCGACCTCGTCGAGCAACGCATGCACCCGCTTGTCGGCCGCGGCACCCTCGGCCAGCTCGTGGATGATCAACCCTTCCTTGACCGTGTCGCCGATCGTCATCCGTGGATTGAGCGACGCGTACGGGTCCTGAAAGACGAGCTGGATGTGTCGCCGCATCTTGCGCAGTTCGGCGCCGCGCAGCGTCCCCAGATTCACCCCGTCGAAAGTGATGCTGCCGGCCGTCGGCTCGATCAGGCGGAGAATGCATCGGCCGGTGGTCGTCTTGCCGCAGCCCGATTCGCCGACGACCGCCAGCGTCTCGCCGGCTGCAACTTCGAACGACACATCGGTCACCGCGCGGACGCTGCCTTGCACGCGATTGAGAATCCCGCCGCGAATCGGGAACTCCTTCGACAGTCCGCTTACGCGAAGCAACGGTTCGCTCATGCCACGGCTCCAGCCGCACGGGCCGCGCTTCGTCGCTCCGGCTCAACCACCAGATGGCAACGGGAGCTGCGGCCGTCGCCCAGCTGATGCAGCGGTGGTGCCTCGCTGGTGCAGCGACTCCAGGCGTGCGCGCAGCGATCAGCAAAGCGACACCCGGACGGCCAGGCTCCCGGGGGCGGTACCGTGCCGGGGATGGTCGTCAGCCGTTCGCGGCGCGTGCCGGCGCGCGGCATCGCTGCCATCAGGCCCTGCGTGTACGGATGCTGTGGCGTGGCGAAGAGCTCGGCCACCGGTGACTCCTCGACGATCTGTCCCGCATACATCACGGCCACCCGCTGCGCTGATTCAGCCACCACGCCCAGATCGTGCGTGATCAAGAGCATCGACGCGCCCCGGGCACGTTGCGCATCGCGCAGCAGATCGAGTATCTGTGCCTGAATGGTGACGTCGAGTGCGGTGGTCGGCTCGTCGGCGATGAGCAGTGACGGATTCAGTATCAGCGCCATCGCGATCATGACCCGTTGGCGCATGCCACCCGAGAGCTGATGCGGGAACTGCCTGGCGCGGATCTCCGGTGATGGAATCCCCACCGCACCGAGCATCGCCACCGCCTTGTCCCACGCCACACTGCGGCCGTCAGTGGTGTGCGTACGCACGACTTCCGCGATCTGCTCGCCGGCGGAATAGACGGGGTTGAGCGCCGTCATCGGTTCCTGGAAAATCATCGCCGCCTGCCGCCCACGGATCGCGCGCAGTTCCTTGTCGCCGAGCGTGAGGATGTCGCGGCCGTCGAACAGGATGCGACTGCCAGGTTCGATGCGGCCCGGGGCGTCGATGAGGCGAAGGATCGTCAGTGCCGTGAGCGATTTGCCGCACCCACTTTCGCCCACCAGCGCCAGCGTCTCACCGCGGACGATGTCGAACGACACCCCATCCACCGGTGTGATCAGGCCATCGGCGGTCCGAAACGTCACGCGCACGTCTCGCAGGGAGAGCAGGACGTCCGTCGAAGGGACTTTGGTGTCGGTCATGTGCGGGGAAGCTGCCGGGGGGCGAGCGCGTCGCGCAACCCGTCGCCGAGCGCGCTGACGGCAAGGACGACGATGACGAGGCAGAATCCGGGCGCCAGCGAGACCCAGGGTGCGCTCGCGATGAACTCGGTGCCATCAAGAATGATGTTCCCCCAACTGGCCTGCGGTGGCCGCACGCCAATACCAAGCCAGCTGAGTCCCGCTTCGAGCACGATCACCTGCCCGACGGCCAACGTGCACCACACCAGTACCGGACCGAGCACGTGCGGCAGGACATGGCGCAGTGCGACGCGCGCTGGCGTCGCGCCCAGCGCCCGTGCCGCAAGCACGTAGTCGCTGGAGCGAATGACGCGTGCCTCGCCGCGCACCAGTCGCGCGATGCCGAACCAGCCGGTCGCACCGAGCACCAGCACCAGGAGCCAGACCGGGACCTGCGACACGGCGGCGAGCAGGGCGAGCAGCAACAGTACACGTGGTACGCTCATGCCGGCGTCGACGCACCGCATCATCACGCCATCCAGGCGTCCTCCGGCCAGCCCCGCGGTGAGCCCCCAGACCACACCGATCACGCTCTCGATGAACACCGCACTCACCGCGACTGCAAGGGATACGCGCCCGCCACTGAGTACGCGAGACAACACATCGCGCGAGTACGCGTCGGTGCCAAGGAGGTGCGTCGCACCGGGCGGTGTGTGTACCAGATGCGTGATGTCGAGCTGCTCGAACGGCTGATACGGCGACAGCATCGGACCAACCAGCACCAGCGCCACAACCGTTGACAGTACGGCCGCAGCGGCCACGCTGCGTGGATCGCGGCGCAGGCGCTGGACCACCAGTCGCCAGTCGCCAGTGCCCGTCGCGGCGGCGGTCACGAACCAGCCATGCGGCGATTGTCGTCCGCAGTCGCGGCTCGCGGATCGAGTCGGGTCACGAGGAGATCCGCGAGTGTCGAGCCAATCACGACCATCACGGCGCCAACGATCACGCAGCCGACCACCAGGTGGTAGTCACGCGCCGCGATCGCACGGGCTGCGAGTTCCCCCATGCCGGGCCAGGCGAACACGTGCTCGACGAAGACTGCACCACCGACCAACGCGGGCAGCGCCAGCCCACCCAGCGTCACCACCGGTCCGAGTGCGGTACGCCACGCGTGACGGCGGAAGACATGCCACGGCGCAACACCCTTGGCTGTTGCCGTGCGCACCCAGTCGGCATGCAAGCGGTCGAGGAGCGCCGCACGCTGCTGCCGTGCGACGGGCGCTGCAATCAACAGCACCAGTGTGAACACCGGCAGCACGAGGTGCGCGAGCCGATCCGCCACGATCGTGAGGGCCGATGCTGAGAGCGGAAGCAGCTGATCGGACGCGCCGCCAACCGGAAAGATACGGAACCACGAGGCGCCCATGAGTAGCACGACGAGTGCCAACCAGAAATCAGGCAGTGCGGCGCTGAACAGTGTCACGACGCCGATGACACGATCTGGCAGTCGATTGTGCCGCGCGGCCTGCCATGCGCCAAGTCCCATGCCAATCACGAACGAGCAGAGCAGGGCTGCGCCCATCAGCACGAGCGTGTACGGCACCGCCTGCGCGATGGCCTGCACGACCGGCTGCCCCGTGCTGACCGACCATCCGAGATCGCCGCGAAGCAGGGCGGCAATCCAGCGCAGGTACTGTGTGCCGATGGTCCCGTCGAGGCCATACGCAACGCGCCATTGCGCGCGTAGCTCAGGGGTCAGTCGTGAGTTGTCGAGGGCAACGGCAAACGGATCGCCGGGCGCGAGACGCACCAGAACGAACGTGGCGGTGGCGACGATCGCCACCACCAGCACGCCCTGCCAGAGTCGCTGAATCAGTGCGCGCACTGAACCGGCGGTGGTGCACGGTGCGTCAGCGCGCAGCTCCGGCGGCCGCGTCTCGCGCGATGCGTTGATCGGCGGGAATCTGCCATCGTGCGATACCGGCCCACCATGCATCCGGCCGGATCCCGGTCACCTTGATGCGCGATTGCACGGCCATCACACGCCGTGGTTCTGCCAGCCAGATCGCCGGCGCATCGTCGGCGATGATACGCCATGCAGCGGCGAAATGCGCCCGCATCACGCTCGGCTCGAAGGCGGCCAAGCCGCTGTCCACCTGCGCATCAAACGCCTTGCTGCGATATGAACTGTAGTTGTTCCCACCCTTCGCCGCTCCGGCGCTCATCCAGGTGTCACGAACATTCGCGGGGCCAGCATCCTGGCCCCACTGCCCGACGACAGCGTCGTATGTTCGCGCCTTGCTGCGACTGAGCCATGCGCCAAAATCCGTGGCCTCAATTTTTACGTCAGCACCGATCAGCCGGAACTGTTCCTGCAACAACACAGCTGCGCGCATCCGCGGTACGCTGGTTGAAGTGACAAGGATTCCGAATCCAAGCACTTTGCCGTTTCGTCGCCGAATTGAATCCGGGCCGCGCACCCATCCGGCGGACGTCAGTAAGGCGTTTGCACTGTCAACGTTGTACGGGAGCGGCTTGAGTGCCGAATCAGCCACCGACTGTGCGGAGGTGAACGGGCCTCGCGCCTGCACGGCCAACGAATCGTACATGTTGGCGACGATGCGGCGACGATCGGTTGCCATTGTGAGCGCCCGACGGACGTTACGGTCTCCGAAGATGGGATGCGGCTTGCCTGTCCCTGGATCAAGCAAATTAAACCCGAGATAGGAATACAGGAGTGATGGCGCCACGATCAGGCGGAGTTGCGGATTCTTCGCCACCTCCGCGACCTTGTCCGGCCGTACCGCTTCGAACAGGTCGGCCTCACCAGCGGCTACCCGTGTAAACGCGGTCACGGGGTCCGGTGCATAGGTAAATGCGACGCGATCCAGCTGCGCCCTGCGGCGGCCGCCGGTGGTGTCTGCTGCCAGCTCGAGAACTTGCGCCGGAACCCACCGCACGACGCGGAACGGCCCGCTCCCAACAGGCTGCGTTGCGAGTCGTGACGAGGCGAGTGTACTTCTGTCGGTGGTGGCCAGAAGATGCGATGGCAGAATGTAGATCTGCATCACAACGTCGAAAAACTGCGAGGGCGTACGCCGCTTGTACCAGACCACTGCCGTGAGCGAATCGTGTACCGAGACAGAGTCCACGTTAGTCAGCTGCGTCGCGGCAGCTGACGCCGTTTTGGGGTCGGTGTAGAGCGCGAATGTGAACGCGACGTCCGAAGCCCGGACCGGTGCGCCATCATGCCAGTGCGCGGCGGAATCGAGATGAAAGGTGATCGACAAGGAGTCGGCGGCCCAGTCCCACCGCGTCGCGAGACTCGACGTGAAGCCCGCGTCGCCCACCGTGTTCAGTGCCGGCCCGACGTCCGCGAGGTGCTGATACACGAGATCTTCAACCTGGAGGCCAGCCTCTGCCGTGGTGATCGGCGGCATGAGATTATCGGGCTCCGCCGGCGTCGAAATCACCACCGTTCCGCCGGGGGAGTCGGCAGCGGCTGACGGTTTGGTGTCCGTCCCCGTGCCGCAGGCGGCGAGAATGACGAGCGGGAGCAGATGGGTGGCGGCGGCGCGCAGGCTCAGCATCACGGTGATGTGCAGTGAGGGGATATGCGAGACCAGTGACAGCTATCGCCGCCACGTCCAACGCGGATCACGATAGCGACTTGCCGCCGTCTCGACATGGTGCCTGGGGATAAAGTCGTCCGAGAGCACGACGAGTCCGCCCGGTGAGGACCGGCGCACCGCCTGCTCCACTGCACGAGAGACCGTTGCCACACTGACGTCGTCACCAAGCCATTCGTGGAGCGTCGCGGGCGGAGTGACGGGTGGCAGCGGAACCAGCGCCAGTTTTGTGAGCATGCCCTGATCGTCACCCAGCAGTATCGACCCGTGCTGGACGAAGGCCTGCGCGTCGCGGTGCTGCGCCGAGCCCACCAGCTTGGCGGCGCCGACGACGAGTTCGCCGGCCGATGGCGCTTCGAAGCACGGCGCGAGCCCCGGCGATGCGGTCCGGCCGGTTGGCGCCGCCAGCGCCGCCCCGATTCCAAGGGATCGCAGCGCGTCGAGGAGCATGGTGTTGATCGCGTCGTAGCCTCCCCGCAGGCTGGCGGCGGCCGAGGTGGGCGCCGCCACTGCATAGGTCAGCTCGCGACCGTGGATCAGCGCCCGCCCCCCAGTGATCCGTCGGACGGCGGGCACTCCACACGCGTCGCAGCGTTCAAGGCTGTAGATGCCGGTGCATCGCTGGTTTCGGCCGAAGGAGACCGATGGCTGCTCCCAGCTGTAGAGCCGCACCAGGGTCATGTTCGTCTCGGCTGCGGTGGCCAGCATCGCCTCGTCGAGCGCCATGTTGGCCACGGCGCTGCGGGCGGGGCTGTGCATCAGGCGAACGTCGCCGCTCCACAGCGGATCAGGGGGCACGACAGGTGGGTTGAAGGGCCGATCGCGATCAGCGCTTGTGGTCGCTGTCACGGATTACGTTTATCTGTCGCCTGCCGGAGAGTCCGTGCACGGCGCCGCCATCCGATACAATCTGACGATCGGGCGCGAGGTCTGGGCGCCCTGTGGAGTTCCGCCGCATGGCCGTTCCCGTTCGTTCCGCCTCCGCCGCGCCGGCGGCTCTCGACGATTCCGGTAATTTCATCCAGCGCCATATCGGCCCGACGCCCGCTGAGGTCGAATCGATGCTCGGCACGCTGGGGTATCCGACGCTCGACGCCCTGATCGATGCCACGATCCCGGAAGCGATCCGCTTCCGTCGCCTGCTGGCGCTCCCGCCCGCCGAAAGCGAGTATGCCGCGATCACGCGGCTCAAGTCGATCGCGGCGAGGAACGAGGTCTTCACCACCTACCTCGGGCAGGGGTACTACAACACGATCGTGCCGCCGGTCATCCAGCGCACGGTGCTCGAGAATCCCGGCTGGTACACCGCCTACACGCCGTATCAGGCCGAAATCGCACAGGGACGCCTCGAAGCCCTGCTGAACTTCCAGACGATGGTCATCGACCTCACCGGGCTGCCGATCTCGAATGCGTCGTTGCTCGATGAAGCGACGGCGGCTGCCGAGGCGATGGCATTGTCGCAGGCCGCAGTCAGCGGCAATCGGACGAAGTTCTTCGTCGCCGCTGACTGTCATCCGCAGACGATTGCCGTCGTGCAGACGCGCGCCGAATCACGCGGCTGGACCGTCGTGCTGGGCGATGCAGGTGCAGTATCGCTGACGCCTGAGTTCTTCGGTGCGCTGATTCAGTATCCAACCACCGATGGTGCGCTGGTGGACTACTCGGCCTTCTGCGAACAGGCGCACGAGGTTGGTGCACTGGTGACCGCTGCGACCGATCTGATGGCGTTGACGCTGCTGACGCCGCCGGGCGAGTGGGGGGCGGACATTGCCGTTGGCAGCGCACAGCGTTTCGGCGTGCCAATGGGCTACGGTGGCCCGCATGCGGCGTTTCTGGCGACGCGCGATGAATTCAAGCGCCTGCTGCCGGGGCGCATCATCGGCGTCAGTCGCGACAGCCACGGCGCACCGGCGCTGCGCATGGCGCTGCAGACCCGCGAGCAGCATATCCGTCGCGAAAAGGCGACCAGCAACGTCTGCACGGCGCAGGTTCTGCTCTCGGTGATGGCGAGCATGTATGCCGTGTACCACGGCCCCGTCGGGCTGACGCGAATCGCCCGCCGCATTCAGCGCCTGACGGCCGTCTTCGTCGCCGGTCTCGATACGCTCGGCTTGCAGGTGCTGCACGAGCATGTCTTCGACACGGTGCGTGTGGAAGTCGGTGTGCATGGGATGCAGGACATCATGGCGGCGGCGTTGAAGCATCGCGTCAACCTCCGGCGCCTGAGCGAAGGCTCGATCGGCGTGTCACTCGACGAGACGACGTCGCTGGCCGACGTGGCAACTCTGCTGACGATCTTCAACGGCGGCGAAGCCAGCGGGATCGATATTGATGCCCTCGCCGCGCAGTGCAATCCGCGCTACGACGAGCGCTTCGCGCGAACGTCGACGTTCATGACCCACCCGGTGTTCAACACGCACCACAGCGAAACCGCGATGCTGCGCTACATCAAGCAGCTCGAGGCGAAGGACCTGTCGCTCTGTCACTCGATGATCGCACTCGGCAGCTGCACCATGAAGCTGAATGCAGCCACCGAGATGTATCCGGTGACCTGGGCGGAATTCGGTGGGTTGCACCCCTTCGCCCCACGGGAGCAGGCGCAGGGCTACGCACACATGTTCGAAGAACTCGAGGCCGCACTGGCTGACGTGACCGGATTCGCTGCCGTGTCATTGCAGCCGAACGCGGGCTCGCAAGGCGAGTATGCCGGCCTGCTGACCATCCGACGGTACCATCAGGCGCGCGGTGAAGGCCATCGTACTGTCTGCCTGATTCCGGCCAGCGCGCATGGCACCAACCCTGCCAGCGCCGTGATGTGCGGCATGACCGTCGTTGGTGTGAAGACCGCCGAAAACGGAAACATCGACGTTGCTGACCTGAAGGCGAAAGTCGCCGAGCATTCGAAGAACCTGGCGGCGCTGATGGTGACGTATCCGAGTACACATGGCGTGTTTGAAGCTGACATCGCCGACATCTGTGCCGAGATCCATTCGCACGGCGGCCAGGTGTACATGGACGGCGCCAACATGAATGCGATGGTCGGTGTCTGCCGTCCCGGCGACGTTGGTGCAGACGTCTGTCACCTCAACCTGCACAAGACGTTCTGCATTCCGCACGGCGGTGGTGGCCCGGGCATGGGGCCGATCGGCGTCGCGGCGCACCTCGTGCCACACCTTCCGGGGCACGCACCGGCAGGCATTGGCACCGACCTGAGCTCGGGTGCCGTCAGCGCCGCCCCATTCGGCAGTGCCAGCATTCTGCCGATCAGCTATCTCTACATCCGCATGATGGGAGCGGAAGGGCTTGCATATGCGACCAAGATCGCCATTCTCAATGCGAACTACGTCGCGAAGCGACTGGCGCACGCCTATCCGGTGCTGTATCAGGGGCCGAACGGTACCGTGGCACACGAGTGCATCGTGGATCCCCGCCCGCTGAAGGCCAGCGCCGGTATCGAAGTCGAGGACATCACCAAGCGATTGATGGACTACGGCTTCCACGCGCCGACGGTCAGTTTCCCGGTGGCGGGCACGCTGATGATCGAGCCGACAGAGAGCGAGAACAAGGCCGAGCTGGATCGATTCGTCGACGCGATGCTGCTGATCCGTGAGGAGATTGCGCAGGTGGAGCGGGGCGAGCTGCCGCGTGATGACAATCCGCTGAAGCACGCACCGCATACCGCGAGTGCGGTCATCAGCGATGCCTGGACACATGCCTACCCGCGTGAGCAGGCGGCATTCCCCACGCCGTCCGTGCGCGCTGCCAAGTTCTGGCCCAGTGTCGGTCGCATCGAAAGCGCGTATGGCGATCGGCATCTGGTGTGCAGCTGCCTGCCGATGGAGGAATACGCGAAGGCCTGAGACCGCGTCGCGGTACACCTGAGCGGAACGACGAAGGCCGACTTCACCTGCTGAAGCCGGCCTTCGTCGTTCGCGCGTGTGCGGCTGCGGCTACTCGCCCAGCAGAGACGTGTAGTCGGCTGCGGACATCAGCCCGGCGCGGGC
>JANNVN010000094.1:0-22112 GCA_031414435.1 Gemmatimonadaceae bacterium | reverse complement strand
GGGGCTCAGGGGATTTTGGGTTCACTTCGAGATGGAGCAGTTTGGTTTCGAGCTCACAACTCGACAAGCTTCTTTGCAACCCGGACTTGGGTCCCGGAATCAGTGCAACCGTTGAGGTTATTCCAACCCCTCCACCTCACTGGACCGATGCATTTCCGGGCTTCCCTGCACCAATTGGCGTTGACCAAGCCAAGTGGGACAAGCTCGGGAAGAAGGCGCAAGGACAGATATGGGCGGCTGCGAACGCGCTCGTCATCAACACCGGAGGTCAGACCGGGGTGTCGGTGGGTGTAGGGTTCGCAAGCGCCGACCTTGATGTGCTCGTCGGAGACTTGAGAGTAAATGTCGAAGCGGCGAACATCGCGAATACGGTGATCAACTCACTGGAGGCTGGACGCGTCAAGGCAGCGCTGATGATTTATGCATTGCCTGGATCACAAGAGAACGAGGCAGCTGCGATCGGTTTCGCGGGCTGCGAGTCGTATCGGTGGATGCGAAGCCCTGCAACCGCATTCCTGTCGCAGCAAGCGTCGGAGTGGTCTCGGGGTATCGTGCAAGGAATCGCTGAAGCACATCCTGAGTTCACAGACTATGTCAGGCAAACCAATCTCACGAAGTGGGGATTGACCGGCGTCGTACTTGGCTCGACGGTCAGTAATGGCAACGAGTCGTGCGAGACACTGATCTTCCAGGGACGGATCAGAGACGAGTTCAAGCTCGATGACTCGAATCTCTTTGCAACAACCATCCCGATCGGCCCGGGTGGTGGTGGATTCGATATGACGCGGATACGACGGTGAGGCAGTTCTCGGTGTCCTGTGCACTCATCTTGTTCTGGAACATGTGCGCCGGCTGCGCGCGAAGAGTCGACGTGCCGCAGCCAGGCACGCAGCGCGTGTGCCTCGAACGGCTGCTTCGACAGAGTAGCCCGCTACGTACCTGTGAGTTGGCGTTAGGACAAAGCATCAGCGAGGTCTCAGCGATTCTTGGAGACGAAATTTCTCGGCGAAGCATTGAATCAACTGGTGCAATTCTTGAAGTCAGATCGGAGTTTCAGACTGAGCTACGCTTCAGCTTTCGAGGGCACGAGGCACGCGCTGGCCGACCGGGTGACCTCCTGCTGACGCGCGTCACCATCACCGACACATCTGGTTCAGCGGCCAACGCAATCAGGGTCCGGTCGGGATGGATGTCTGCGATTCGAAAGCAGCCAAGAAAATGTACCACTCTGTCAAATGGCATAGCCGGACAATCTGGAGGGTTTACCTCGACCGTCTTCATCGACACAGTTGGCTTTTACGTGGCACTGCAGCAATTGTTCTCCTCATCGGCGAAAAGAGAGTTTCTGGGATACTCTACACTGGTAGCCACTGAGACCCCGCTCGAGGACAACTTCCCGTCGTCGAACGTGTGCGCGCTTTCTCTCGCCGATTCTGTTCGCCTCGCCAAGTCCCTCCCTTATTGATCCGAAGACGTGTGCCGGCACGGGAAGAGTGAATACCGTGCCGGACAACAAACATGGAACCGGTCAATGAGCTTGAGATACAGGACGCGCTGGGGCAAGCGCTCGCGCGCGTACCATCTCGTCCGCCGCTCCGCGGCTGCACAGCGCAGCGGCGGACGAGATGAAAGGCCAGACCAAGCGCGACACGCCTGATCGCGCGCAGCGAGGTCGTGTTGGGCAAGTCGGCGCTGGCGCAGCCTGTCGGTGGGCTGGCGCCCCTGCTCGGCGAGATTGTGACCCTTTTCGTGATCTTCCACCGCCTCTGAGCGGGCGAGTGGGGGCCGCTCTCACAGCCATCACGCTGCTACAACTGCTTCTCGTTGAACTTTACTGCGTAGCCGCCAAGGACCCACGTCTTCAGGACCTGGCGATTCTCGATGGTCACGTGAAATCGTTCCTCGGAGGTCGTGCGTGTGGCCTGATTCTGCACGGCAATGCTCGCGACCGCATCGATCGCTTCGTACGCAGTGCCCCACCGTCCGGTCTGTGAGTTCACAATTCGATAGCTTCGCCCGCGTTGGGCAACTGAAACAGCGAGTGCCTGCCTGCGGGAATCATCGTGCCACCGATGTCCAGCCTGCGAGTCACGTTGATCCTTTGCGTCGTGAGTGACCCGTCGGCCCCCCACACGACACCGGCCCGGTCGCGCCGGAGACCGGTGCGGAAGCCCCCCCGCACCTCCTCGGCAGAATCCCGGCCGAACATGCGAATGTCTGCTTTCGTCGGCGTCCTCGCCTGCGGCGCGAAACCTAACGAGTGCACTTAGCCTCCACTCGCCGCGAAGTCGATCATTCGCACGGAGACGTAGAACGAGACCCGACGGAGGCGAGCGTCTCCCGCGGCGCGGCTCCCCGAACCGTGACGGGCTGACCACGCTGACCCGTGTTCCGTATGACGCTGTCGGCGGTGAAGCGCATCGACAAAGACGGCGACACGGTCGCCCACGGCGAACCATTGACCTGCGTGTACCACGCGACCGTGCCTTCGGCGTTCAGGTCGACGCTCTAGCGCATGCCTGTCGTTTGCGGCGCGCGATGCCGCACCGCACCTTCGGCCGACAGCACGGTGCGCGCGCACTGCTCAACGAAGGCGGTGTCGCAGCCGAACATCGCCACAAGAGCAGCGCGCGGCACCTGCGGGGCGGGGAGCCACGGTGTACGCCGCGGCAATGGACCAGCAGACAAGGCGAGGGGACATGAATGATCTCGTCGGTCAGAGGAGGTTTCAGCCGGCAGGTTCCCGCCGTCGGGGGCCGCTCCTAGCTTACGGATCCGGATACCACTGCGGATCGTCTCAAATCGATTGAGACTCCGCATCCAGCTCATCGCGCCGTCGCATCTCCCCTCCCTGTCCTGCTCATGGTCAAGCACGCACTCCTCCCGATGCTCGTCGCGGTCGCCGTCGGCGCTCAACCTATTCGCGTACCGGCGACGCACCCCGCGATTGCACGCACGCTCGCCATGCTCAAGGCCGACAACGCCTGGACGCTCGACCAGCAGGCATCGATCTGCGAGATCCCTGCCCCGCCGTTCAAGGAGGCTGCGCGGGCCGCCGAGTTCAAGCGCCGGCTCGAGGCACTCGGCATCACGAACGTACACATCGATGCCACCGGGAACGTGATCGGTCAGCGCGACGGCAGCGGCACCGGACCGACGGTGGTGCTCTCGGCGCATCTCGATACCGTCTTCCCTGAAGGCACGAACGTGACAGTTCGCCGCGACAGCACGACCGCGGGCGGAACGCGACTGACTGCGCCCGGCATTGGTGATGACTGTCGCGGGCTGGCAGCTGTTCTCGCGGTGGCGCGCGCGATGCGCTCGGCCGATGTGCGTACTCTGGGCACGGTCTATTTCGTCGGTACCGTGGGTGAGGAGGGGCCCGGCAACCTTCGCGGTGTGCGCGCGTTGTTCGCCGGTGAGCTCAAGGGCAAGATCGACTATTTCATCTCTGTGGATGGGACCGGGTTCGGCGCCGTCAGCGGTGCGGTCGGCAGCAATCGGTACCGTGTGTCGTACAAGGGCCCAGGCGGCCACAGCTACGGCGCCTTCGGAATGCCGAATCCCATTCATGCGATGGGGCGCGCCATCGCGAAGATGTCCGACTTCACCGTTCCCGACACGCCACGAACGACATTCAGTGCCAGCGTCGTCAGCGGTGGAACGTCGGTGAACTCGATCCCGTACGAAGGGATTGTCGAGGTGGACATGCGCTCCGAGAGCGCTGCGTCGCTGGCCGCGCTCGATGCGAAATTCCAGACGGCCATTCGCGACGCGCTCCGTGAGGAGCGCGCCCGCTGGCCGGACAGCAAGGTGTCACTGACGATGGTCATCGATACGATCGGCATCCGCCCCGCAGGATCGCAGCCCGACAGTGCTCGCATCGTTCGCATTGCGGTCGAAGCCGGACGGGTCCTCGGGTTTCCGGTCACGCCACAAGCCTCGAGCACCGACTCGAACGTTCCGATCGGCCTTGGTATCCCCGCCATCACCCTCGTTGCGGGTGGCCGCGGCACCGCGGGACACTCGCTGACGGAGTCGTATGACGATGGTCCGAATGGATACCTCGGCCCGCAGTACGTTGTCCTGGTGCTGGCAGCACTGGCCGGCGTGAAATAGCGGCCTGAAAACGCAGCGCGCTGGTGCTCAGCGCGTTACGCCGAGGTCCTCGAATCGCTGATTGCCGATGCGATAGAGGCGCCAATCTTTATAGTCGAAGTGCCACCATTCGACACTGTAGACACTGAAACCTTCCACTTCCATCGCGCGGCGGAGCACCTCGCGCAACGCGCGCTGTCGGCTGGTGCCACCTGGATACTCCGGATACGACCGGTCCGACATCTCGTCGTACCCGCCAGTCATGGCAACGGGTTCGCCGGTCCGCAGGTCGTACAACGTGAGATCCACCGCGCCGCCACGATTGTGCCGTGATCCCTGGCTCGGGTCTGCAACGAAGTCGTGTTTGTCTGGCGGCGTACCATCCCAGAACATCTTCGTCACGTACCACGGACGATAGCCATCGTGGATCAGAAGGCCGTATCCCTGCGCGGCCAGCTTTCGGTGCGCGCGGACGAGCGCCTCCGCCGCCGGACGCTGCAGGAACGCCCGCGCCTGGGTATACACCGGCGTACTGAGAAAATTGCGATCCGAGGCGTAGCGGACATCAAGTCTGATCGTGGAGTCGAGCTGGGTCAGCTCAACCAGTTCCGACGCGCGGAACTGCCCGGATTCCACGGGCGGCTGTGCCGCGAGTGCCGCCGCCCGCAGCGACTCCACCGGCTGCAGTGGTGTGATGCGAAACACTCCGCCGTCCTCACCGACAATCGCCCTGCGCTTGAACGGAACAGCGGCGGCGCGTGCCTCCGTCGCGCGGCCGTTGGCATCCGTCACGAATTCGATGCGCTCGCCAGCGTACAGCCCCTTGCTGGGAAAGGCGTAGACCCCCTCGTTGATCTCGGTGAGTGGGTACTCGAAAAACCACTCGATCAGTGCGTGCAACCGCCCTTCGCGCTCGAAAACAAAGAGGATGTTGTGGTCCCATCCGTACTCACCGACCAGGCCACGAAGTTTCGGCGACGGCTCCACCGGCAGCGAGTCCACGGCGGCGGCAGCCGCCTCGTACCGTCGACCGCCATACACCACCGCGGTACCGTCGCGCCAGAGTTTCTCCCCGAATGCCAGCCCATCATCGGCGATCAACGTATCGCCGGCCCACCGCCGCATCACCGCGCGATCGCCCCGGCCCTGCACCACAACGGTCACTGTCGAATCGCGCACGTCGACGTGCAGCGATCCTGTTGCATCGCGGTATCGGCCAGCGACCTGCTGCGCCTGCACCGCTGACACCGGCGATGTGACCACGAGCGCTGGCAATGCCGCGCGCTTTCGCAGGGCCAGCATCAGTCGCAACGCTTCCGTCGCGATCCGATCGGTGAGGCCGTTCATGCCGTCCTTCGCCGCACTGACGGCCACGCCAAGGTGGTCATCCGGCAGCACGGCAAGCTGCGTGGCAAATCCGTAGATGGCGCCGCCATGCTCAACCAGACGCCGGCCATCCAGCGTGCCAATCACGAAACCGAGCCCGGAACCGCGCGTCGCACCTGCCGGAGCGAACTGCGGACGCCACATCTCGGCGAGTGACGCGGCGCGCACCACGCGATCCTTCGAGCCCATACCACCATCGAGCAGCATACTGATGAACCGCCCGAGATCAAGCATGGTGCTGTACATGCTCCCTGCGGGTGCCATGCCGAGCGGAAAGGTCGGGGCGGCAAACTGGCGCCCGTGATACGACCACATCACCGCCTCCGGCACGCGCGCCAGGAGCGCTGGCGTCGGGTCGAAGGAACTCGACGTCATGCCCAGCGGCTGCAGTACCGCTCGCTGCAACGCGGCAGCGAATGGAATGCCACTCTTCTTCTCGAGTACGAAGCCAACGGTCGCAATTGCCGCATTCGAGTATTTGCGCGTCGTCTGCGGCGCGTACACCAGCGATGTCTGACTGAGGCTGGCGACGGTGGCCGTGAGCGTCGGCCGTGTGTCGTCGAAGTAGTGCCCCACGGGTGGCTCGCGTACCAATCCCGAATAGTGCGACATCAGCTGCCGCAGCGTGATCGGTGCGTCTGACGGGTTCTGCGGGGTGAACGCCGGAAGGTACTGCCGAACGGGTGCGTCGAGATTCAGCTGACCGCGCTCAACCAGCTGCATGATGCCGAGATCGGTGAACATTTTCGAGACCGACCCCACGCGATAGACTGTGTTCGCGGTGGCGGGCTTCCCTGTCGCCGCATTCTCGACACCAAACCCGCGTGACCACACCACACGGTTGCTGTCCACCAGCGCAATTGAAAGCGCGGGAATCCCCTTGTCGCGCATTTCGTGCTCGATGAATGCCGTCAGTGCCTGCGTGACCTGTGTGTATCGCGGGAGCGGTCCGATCAGGTCGCGCCCCTGCGCGGATAACGCCGGCGCAGCAAGGGCGACACACAGCAGCAGCAGCCGCGATGCGCGCGAGCGCCGGCGTGCCGAAGCGTGCAGGACTGCTTCCGTGTTCACCGTGGTCACCGTGGTCATCGTGGTCATTGTGGTCACCGTGGTCACCGTGGTCACCGTGGTCACCGTGGTCATCATGGTCATCATGGTCACCATTGTCCTCGCTCTCCCACGTTCGTGATCACCTGGCCGAGTCGTGCCGCGGCATTCCGCCAGTTGACCTGCACCGCTCGCTGGGCGGTGTCCGGATCTGCGCTCGCAATCGCGGCGATGATTGCGGAATGCTCCTGCACTGATGGGGCGAGATCGCGCGACAGGAGGCTGACATACAGCCGCTCATATCGCTCAGCCTGCGGCTTGACCGCGTCATGCAATGCGCGCAGGCGCGGGCCGGCGGCACGCTCCACGTACCGGCGGTGAAACTGCTCGTCGAGCTCGTAGATCAGATCGTGTTTCGGCACGCGGGCGCGTGATGCGCGCTCGAATCGTGCATTGATCGACGTCAGTTCGCGGACGAGCGCCTCGCGCTGTGCGACTGGCAGCGACGACGCGGATCGCGCCGCCAGCCCTTCGATTTCGCCGACGATGCTGAACAGCTCGAGTGCGTCCTCACGTGTGAGAGGCGCCACGGTCGGCCGGGATTGCTGCAGTGAGACCGAATCGACGATATAGCCTTCGTGCGCCAGACGCTGAAGGGCACCGCGCACCGGTGTGCGGCTGACGCGCAGTCTGGCGGCGACCTCCGTTTCCACAATGCGCGACCCTGGCGCTAACTGCCCTCGTACGATCAGTGCGCGCAAGGCGTGGTAGACGACCATCGGTGTCGCACCACGTGCACTCGCCAGCGCTGGATCCGCGTTCTTCATCGCGCGGCTCCGCTGCCAGTCCAGCCCGGACCGCGAACGATGCGACCCGGCTTGGCTCCGGTGTGCTTCCCCTTGTCCCACACTCGCACGCCATTGACGATGACCGTTTCGATCCCGACGGAAAGCTGATGCGGCGCGGTGAACGTCGCCTTGTCGATGACTGTCGCCGGATCGAAGACCACCACATCAGCAAAGAAACCCTCACGCAACTGACCGCGATCACGAATCGACAGGCGATTTGCCACCGCCGACGTCATCTTCCGCACCGCTTCCTCGAGCGTCAGAATGCCGCGTTCACGCACATAGTGACCAAGGATGCGAGTGTAGGTGCCATAGGCGCGAGGGTGCGTGAGGCCCTTGGCGGAGTCGGGGTCCGAGCCGTCCGCGTCAGTCCCGAACTTCATCCACGGCTGACGCATCTGCATTTCGACGTTGGGCTCCGACATCATGAACACCAGCATCCCGACGCGACCCTCGGTTGCGAGCAGGAGATCCACGATCGTGGTCGACCAGCTCTTGCCCATGCTGGCAGCGATCTCACTGATCCGCTTGCCCTCGAATTGCTTCAAGGCTGGCTGTTCATAGCCGACCGTCATGATACCGGAAGGAGTGGCCAGCGCGCAGAGGTTCTCCCACGTGTTTCGCGGGGCCTGCATCTCGGCAATGATGCGGGCGCGTGCCACCGGGTCGCGCAGACGCTCGAGCAATTTGTCACCCTCCGTCGCCCACGGCGGTGTACACGCGGAGAGTGACGTCCCACCCGCGACGTACGGATACATGTCGGCCGCCACATCCTGCCCCGCCGCCCGCGCCGAATCGATCTTCGCCACGGCTCGCGTTGCCTTGGGCCAGTTCCGCACGCCGCCGGCCTTGAGATGATAGATCTCCACGGGAACGCCACCATCACGCCCGATCCGCAGAGCCTCGTCGATCGCCTCGAGGTATTGATCCGCTTCCGAACGCATGTGGGTGATGTAGACACCACCCAACGGCGACATCGCCTTCGCGATCGCGATCAGCTCGTCCGTCGCGGCGTAGTTCCCCGGCGGATAGATCAGCGCGCTGGCCACGCCGAACGCGCCGTCCTCCATCGCGTTGCGTGTCACGGCACGCATCGTGTCGAGTTCCGCGGGAGTTGGCGTATCCTCCGAGAAGCCCTTGGCATATACGCGAACCGTGCCGGCTCCCAGAAACGAGCCGACGTTGACCGAGATGCCGTGCTGTTCCATCGCCGTCAGCCAGGAAGCGAAGCCACGAGGTCCGGTGAATGCACTGAAGGCTCGCGCCTGCACGGAATCATCGTGTGTGCGCAGCTGCGACGTCATCAGCGCGACCATCGCGGCATTGACGGGAGCCGGTGTGCTCCCTTCGCCGAGAATCTCCGTGGTCACGCCTTGGGACACCTTGCCGACCACACGTCCGTCGCCGGTGGTGAACTGCACCACCGACTGGCCTTGAATGTCGATGAAGCCGGGCGCGACGACCCGCCCGGTCGCGTCGATGCGCGTCGTGGCGGCTGCCGTCGCCAGGCGACCGGCGGGAACGATAGTCGCAATGCGATCGCCGCGGATGCCGATATCCGCCGCAAACCAGGCGTTGCCAGTCCCGTCGACCACTCGGCCATTCGTCACGACGAGATCGTACGTATCGGTGCCTGCCTCTGATGCCGCCGCCCCGGAACGGGGCTCGGCCGCGCGGCACGCCGAGAGCACCAACAACACCGGCACCAGCCCAGCCCCCGTCAAAAGGCAGCGGAGGCGCGACGACTTGCGCCCTGCGGAATCGACTGGCATGCTTGATCCAGGAAAATTGTATACAGTTTTGTACGCATCTATCGCTACCACCGCGCCGGCCGCCCCGCAAGAGCCCACCTCGCCCCAGCAACAGCATGACGTCGCACGCAACACCGATCATCATTCGCGAGTTGTCCTCGCTGGCCGACTACGATGCCTGCGTGGCACTCCAGGACGACACCTGGGGACACGGCTTCTCGGAACGCGTTCCCGGCGCCATTCTCCGCGTCTCGCAGAAAATCGGCGGCGTGGCTGCCGGTGCCTTTGATGCCAACGGGCGCATGCTGGGTTTCGTCTTCGGCATGACGGGCCTGCAGCACGGCCAGCCAGTCCATTGGTCCGACATGCTCGCGGTGCGACCTGAAGCCCGGGGACTCGGGCTCGGCGAACTTCTCAAGGCACACCAGCGCGATGTGGTGCTGCCACTCGGCGTGCACACCATGTTGTGGACCGCCGATCCACTCGTGGCGAGGAACGCCCACTTCAACATCAATCACCTCGGCGCATTTCCCATGGAGTACGTGGAGAACATGTACGGGGAACACACCGGCAGCGTCCTGCACGGTGCGATGCCAACCGATCGGTTCGTCTATCATTGGGCGCTCGATGCCGAGGTGGCCGTCTCGACGCGCTCCGGCCGCGCCGAGCCCGAAGACGCGGCACTGCCGCTCGCCATCGCGATGGAACCCGATGGGACGCCGCTGGCGATCCCCACCGCTGATGCCACCGCCGTACGCGTCACGATCCCACACGACCTAAGCGCGGTGCAGGCGACGAGCCTCGACCGTGCGCGCGCCTGGCGCATTGCCGTCCGGGCTGCCATCACCGCCCGTTTTGCGCAGGGACTGATGGTCACACGCTTCGTGCGCGGGCATGACGACAATCTGCCATACTACGTTCTGTCCGCGACGCGCTGACACACGCCGACCGCACTCCAACTCGACTCCGCATGCTCGAACTGACCAGTATCACACTCCGCGAAATCCGGCTCCCGCTGCGCGAGCCCTTCCGCATCTCGTCGGGGACGATGACCGAGCGACGGATTGCGCTGCTCGAGTTGCACGACGCAAGTGGTGTCAGCGCGTGGAGTGAGTGCGTCGCCGACGACACGCCGAATTACACCGCCGAAACGGTTGACACTGCCTGGCTCGCGATTGAGCGATGGATCGCGCCACGTGTCCTCGGCGTCAAGTTTGGCGCTGCCGGTGATGTTTTCGCCGCACTCGAGGAAGACTTCCGCGGGCATCTCATGGCGAAGGCGGCGGTCGAGATGGGCATGTGGGGTGTGGAGGCCACGCGACTTGGCGTGTCACTCGCGCGGCTCATTGGTGGCACCCGCCAGACGATTCCCGTGGGGATCTCGATTGGCATCCAGCGCTCACCAGACGCACTGGTGGAGAAAGTCAGGAGTGCGCTGGCCGAAGGCTATCGGAAGATCAAGCTGAAGATCATGCCTGGCAGCGATGTGGCGTACGTTCGCGCGGTGCGCGAGGCGTTCCCGGACGCACCACTGATGGCAGATGCGAATAACGCGTACACGCTCGATGATGCCGACGCTCTGATCGCGATGGACAGCCTGAACCTGATGATGTTCGAGCAGCCGCTGGCGTGGGAAGACATCGTCCGGCACGCGGCGCTCCAGCGCCTGCTCAAGACGCCTGTCTGTCTTGACGAATCGATCACGTCGCTCGATCGGGCGCAGGATATGATCACGCTCGGTGCCGGTCGCATGATCAACATCAAGCCCGGGCGGGTGGGCGGCTTTGCGGAATCGCTTGCGATCCATGACTACTGCGAAGCGCATGGCGTTCCCGTCTGGTGCGGCGGCATGCTGGAGAGCGGAATCGGCCGCGCCTACAACGTGGCGCTTGCATCGCTGAGCAACTTCCAGAAGCCGGGTGACCTCAGCCCGAGCGCACGATACTGGGCACAGGACGTCGTGACGCCAGAGTGGACCATGAGCGCCGACGGGATGGTCACGGTGCCATTCGACACGCCGGGAATCGGCGTGAAGGTGAACTTCGACCGGATCGATGACCTCACTGTTCGTACCACGACGCTCTCGAGATAGTCGATGCACCCGCTCCCGGCGCCACCTGGTACGCTGCCGCATCGAGACACACTCCATGTTGCCCCTGGCGCATCCGCGCGATTCTCCGACGCGCAGGTCCGTGAGCTGCTCACGCTGCGGCGCACACTCCATCACTTCCCCGAGCTGTCGAACCAGGAGCACCGTACCGCCGCTCACCTCGAAGCGATCCTCGAGTCGATGGGTGTTCGAGAGATTCAGCGGGTTGCGGGCACCGGACTGGTGGCGCGAATTCCGGGGCGCGATGCCCGGGGGCCGGTGGTGGCAATTCGTGGCGACATCGACGCGCTCCCGATAGAAGAACAGACAGGGCTCGCCTTCGCCTCCTCCGCAGCGGGAGTCATGCACGCCTGCGGGCATGACGTGCACGCCACATGGGCGATCGGTGCCGCCATGGACCTGCTTCACGCACCGGCGGAGGGCGACGTTTTGATCGTCCTCCAGCCGGCCGAAGAGATCGGCGCCGGCGCGGCGGCTGTGCTGGCAAGTGGCGTGCTCGATGACGTCCGCGCGATCTTCGGCGGCCATGTCGACCGTCGATTCCTCGTCGGTCAAGTGATCGCCGAAGCAGGCCCGCTCGCAGCCTCGGCTGACACCTTCACGGTCGAGTTGCGCGGGAAAGGCGCGCACGGCGCACGACCGCACGAGGCCGCCGATCCAATTGTCGCGGCGGCGGCGATCATCATGGCACTGCAGACAGTGGTCGCACGGCGCGTCGATCCTGCGCGACCTGCCGTGTGCACTGTCGGCAGTGTGCACGCGGGCATCGCATCGAATGTAATTCCGGAAACGGCAACGCTCTCAGGCACACTTCGGGCGATGGACGCGCCAACGCGCGAACGGCTGGTGCGCGAGGTGACGCGCATCGTGACCGATGTCGCCGTCGCATACGGCGTCATCGCGACGGTCAGTGTTGAAGACGGCACACCGCCGATCGTGAATCCGCCGCGTGAAGCCGCATGGGCACATCGGGCCGTGACCGAAGTGATGGGGGGCGACGCCGTCGTGCCGTTTGGGATCACAAACATGGGCGGCGAGGATTTCGCCTTCTATCTGGAGCGTATTCCCGGCTGCTTCCTGCGTTTCGGCGCCCGTGCGCCCGGCGAGGAGCCCACCGCCGCGCATTCGCCTCGGTTCGACGTGGCTGAAGGGGCAATTCTGGTCGGCGCCGCAGTGCTGGCCGAGTGCGCCAGGATCGCCAGCCGGGAATTGCTCGTGCTCGCCAACTGAGCCTGACGCGCCGGACGCTTCAGCTTTCGCGCGCGGAGTCCGATGCTCTGGGGAAACTCATGTTCATCGGACCAGGCCAATGTTCTTCCGGAAAAAGGAGCCAGCTACTCGCGTTGCCGCGCCGCGCGCCAGTGTCACGACCACGGGCCCTGACGCCGACGTGCCGCCGCGAGGCGCGTCGAATACCGGCCTCGCGGCGATCGAGAATCAGAGCACCGTCGTACTCGATGCCTTGGGCGGCGTGATCGCAGCGCTTGCGCGCTTTCCTGTCGACTTGCCGCATCGCTCGGCCGAGGCGACAGCGAAGGAGATGACGGCCTGGCAGCGGCATGCGACGATGGGACTGCCGCTCGAGGCCGGTGAGGATGGATCGGCCGTTGGCATTTCGGAGCGCGATTGGCGCGGCCTCGTGCGTGCCGTCGCCGCGCTTCGCCGCGACGAACAGAGCTCGGTTGAATCGCTCGTCAATGAGCTTCGCGCCGCCTTATGGACCTGTGTGTCGGCGGTGCACGAAGCGGTCCGGATCGACGACTCCGCCGAAGCGACAACCGACGGTCATCTGGCGCGGATGAAGAAAGCCGTCGGTGGTGCACAACTGGCGAACATCAGGGAAGACGTCCTGAACGCCGTCAACGAGATTGATCGGACCCTGAAAGAGCGTCGTGAAGAGCAGCAGCGTCAGTACAAGTCACTCGCGACCTCCCTCGACTCACTCGGCCGGCAGCTGGAGGAGGCAAAAAAGGAAAGCGCCACCGATCCGCTCACTGGTGTCGGAAACAGGAAACACTTCGACCTGATGGCTGCGCGCGCGGTCCAGCTGTTCTCCCTGGGTCGAACTCCTGTAACCATGTTGATGATCGACCTCAATAAGCTCAAGGTGATCAACGACTCATATGGTCACACCGCGGGCGACGCAGCCATCGTGAGCGTGGCGCATGCCCTGTGGAAGGTCTTTCTCCGGCAGAGCGATGTCATCACCCGCTATGGTGGCGACGAGTTTGCCGTCATTCTCGCCAACTGTGATCAGCTCGTGGCGCAGACGCTCGCAAAACGGCTGGTCGAAACGGTGCGGAGCCTCCCGCTGCCGAGCGCGTCGATGGAGTTTGCGATGGGCGCGTCCATCGGCATCGCGCAGCTCGCGCCCGGTGAGGATGTGGCGCAGTGGGTTGCGCGCGCCGATCGGGCCATGTACCAGGCAAAGAAGCAAGCCACCAGCGGGGTGATGCTCGCGGATCCAGCGAGCATCGGTGTCCCGGCACCACAGCTACGCACGGCCTGACACTCCGGTCGGTGTGCCATTGCCACCGACACTGGCGTATCTTGCGCGTGCCGCTGGCCGAACCCTCCTGTGTCGGCAGGCTTCGCTCTGATTTCTGCGCCCAGATGGAGATCAACCAGGTGCCTCTTCGCCCTCAGCGGCAGTGAACCGTCGCGCGTGGCTGATGTGGCCTGCCGCCCTCGCTGCCGTTGCCGCACTCGTCGGGTTTGGCCCTGCGACTTCCGCGACCCGCGCGCCGCGGAATCAGCTCGTGCTGATTTCATTGGACGGCTTTCGCTGGGACTATCTGCAGCGCCCCAACGCGGCCCGGCTCCGTGCACTGGCAGCCGGCGGTACGCGCGCCGAGCGACTCGTCCCGTCGTTCCCATCCAAGACGTTTCCGAACCACATCACGCTGGTCACGGGCCTGTATCCGGAGAATCACGGGATCGCCGCCAATGTCATGCGCGACCCGGTCCTGGGTCGGTTTGCCACCGGTGCTGATCCAGCAGTTCGTGATCCGCGCTGGTATTCGGGCGAACCGATCTGGGTGACCGCCGAGCGTCAGGGCGTGCGCAGCGCGTCGTATTTCTGGCCAGGCTCCGAAGCGCCGATCGGCGGAGTGCTTCCGCATTGGACGTATCCGTTTGACGTGACCACCACGCGCGCCACACGCGTCGAGCGCGTGCTGGAGTGGCTAGCGATGCCGGAGCTCACGGCGCCGGGTCTGATCGCCGTCTACTTCAGCGAAGTGGATACGGACGGCCACAACTTCGGCCCGAATTCCGCGCGAACGGATTCTGCGATCGCGCAGGTTGACAGTGCGGTGGGCGCGATCGTTGATGGTATCGCACGACTCGGTGCCTCCGATCGCGTGAACATCGTAGTGGTGTCGGATCACGGCATGACCGAGATCGTTGCCGAGCGCACGATCACTCTCGACTCGTATGTGTCGATGGACAGTGTGGTGATGGGCGACTGGAGCCCCGTCGCGACGATCATCCCAAAGGCCGGCACATCCGACTACGTGTTCAACGCGCTGGTCAATGCACATCCACATCTGAAGGTGTACCGGAAGGGCGAGCTGCCAGGCAGGCTGCACTACAACTCTGGCGCACACGTCACGCCGATCGTCGCGATCGCCGACGAAGGCTGGTCCATCGCCACACAGGCCTCCGCCGCCGATATGCAGCGCGGGCAGGCGTTCGGTGCGCACGGCTATGACCCCGAGTTGCCATCGATGGGCGCCCTGTTCATCGCCGCTGGGCCGGATGTGGCGCGGGGGCTTGTCGTTCCGCCGTTTGGTAACGTGCATGTGTACGCGCTGCTCGCACAGTTGCTGCACCTCACGCCGCCGGTGACGGATGGTTCGCTGGATTCGGTGCGCCTGGTCCTTCGCGCCGCGCCGTGAACCTCGCGCAGATGGCGCGTTCACCGGGGCAGTCGCCGCGTTCACCGGGGTACACGAGCCGGTGAACGCCAGACGGCTAGATTGAGGATATGACACGGCCGACCTCGCTGGCATGGCGCCCTGGACGTCTGATCGTATTCGCGATGACGCTCATGATCGTCTGCTACATGGTTGCCTTCATGACGGAGGGATCGCGGCCGTCCTTTGGTATGTTCCGTGATGCCATCGCGAACACCTTGGCCGCCGCGATTGCAGCCGCACCGGTGTGGCTGCTCTGCACGCGAGTGCCGTGGCGACTTGGAAATCACTGGTGGTTCTTGCCGCTGCACATTGCCGGCGTCACGGCGTTCATCGTGCTCTGGTACGTAGCGACGGCTTACATGGTCGGCGTCGCCTCAGCGATGAATGGCGGTCCCGCAGCGCCGTCCTTCCTCGCCGGACCAGCCCTTCGGTGGGAGGCGATGACTGCGGTCGTGCTGTACTTCGCCATTGCGGCGGCATGCTATACGACCCAAGCCACCCGCGACGCGCACCACTCAGCGTCACTCCTGCACGCGGCCGAAGTCAGCGCACTGCGCGCCCAGCTGGACCCACACCTTTTGTTTAACACGCTCCATTCCCTGCTCGAACTGGTACGCAGTGGTGATGCGCGTGCCGACGATGCAATCGATCGATTTGCCCGGGTGACGCGTTACGTAAGTCAGGGACGCAGCCCCGGCCACGACCTCGTTCCGCTGTCCGCGGAGTGGACAATGGTGCAGGACTACGTGGCCCTCGAATCGCTACGGCTCGGTACGCGGCTCACGTGTCAGTTCCTGCTCGGGCCCGATCTCGACGATGTCATGATTCCCGCGCTTTCGCTGCAGCCACTGGTGGAGAATGCGATTCGGCACGGTATCGCGCCGCGGCCGGGGCCCGGCCATGTGAGCGTCACGGCGCAGCGGCGCGACCAGTTCATGGTGCTGGCGGTGCTGGACGACGGAATGGGCGCGCGTGCGACCACCACGCGCGGCAGCGGTAGCGGCCTCGATCTGGTGCGCCGTCGCATGCTGGCACACTATGGCGCGGCGCTGCAGTTCACGGCCGGGCCGCGTAGCGGTGAGGCGGGGTGGGCGGTCCACGCGCGCTTTCCGGCCACCCAGGCGACGTGAGATGAGCACAGTGCTGCGCGTGATCATTGCAGACGACGAACCGCTCGCGCGCCAGTCGCTTCGGCGTTGTCTGTCGCCCGACCCGGGGTTCGCCGTCGTCGGCGAGGCCGAGGATCTGCCGGGCTTGCGGACGATACTGGGCTTGCAGCCGGTGGATGTGCTCTTTCTTGATATCACGATGCCCGGCGGCAGTGGATTCGACGCGCTGCCTTTCGTTCCGCAGGGCACGGCGATCGTGTTCACCACCGCTCACGCGGAGTACGCAGCTGCGGCGTTCGATATCGACGCCGTGGATTACCTCGTCAAGCCGTTTGGGCACGATCGTGTGCGCGACGCGCTTGCACGGGTGCGACGCGCGCACGGCGTCAAAGCCGCGCGCAACGCCGGCGCCAGCAGCATCATCCTCGTTCGCAGCGGTTCGCGCCTCCATCCGGTGCCTGTCGCGGATGTATGGCGATTCGAAGGTGCCGATGATTTCGTGCGGATTGTGACGGCGAACAAGACGTGGCTGCATGGTACGACACTGGCCGCCCTCGCCGCGCAGCTTGACGAGTCGACGTTCGTGCGTGTGCATCGCAGCCATGTGGTGAATCTGCGGCATATCACGCGGATCCTCCCGAGTGACGAGCGGCGCCTGGCAGCACAATTCCCGGATGGCACGCAGATCGTCTGCAGTCGTGCCGGATCAACGCTGCTCCGGCAACGCGCGCGTAACGCGGATCGCTGACCGAACCAACCGGCGGGTTCGCCGGATCCCGGCTGTTCAACGGACCATACTCACGGGACTATTCGCGCAGTCACTCAACCAGTGAGGCGTGTATGCGTCGTGGTCCAGCAGCGGTGTACCAACCGGCGCGGTGGTTGGGCATCGTGCCATTCATCTTGTGTAGCATACTTTTGCAGCGGCCGCTCGTTGCCCAAGGGACGCTGCCCGTGGTCGAGCTGCGCGGCGCTCACTGGTTCGATGGCCGCCAGTTCAGGAGTGGATCGCGATGGATGCGCGGCGAGCGGTTCGTCAACCGCCCGCGCGTGGCCGCTGACAGTATCGTGGACATGCGGGAACGGTGGATGGTCCCGCCATTCGGCGACGCCCATACGCACAGTCCGGACGGCCTCTGGGGATTCGAGGGTATCCGCGACATGTACCTTCGCCTCGGCGTGTTCTATGTGCAGACACTGACAAACACCCGTTCCGGTCGAAGGGAGATCGCGGCGAAGGTCAACCACCCGCTGAGCGTCGACGTAGCCTTTGCGAACGCAGCGATCACCGCGACAGGTGGCCACCCGCAGGTGCTCTACGAATCGCTCGGCCTCTTCCGACGTTTGGGAGGGACTCCAGCGGAACAACAGCAAGCGGCACGCAGCCTCGCGCGCGATCGTGACGTATACGAGCGCCTCGACAGCCTGCCGCAGCTCGCAGGTATCGTGCAGCGATTGTCCCGTGACTCTGTGCCAGTGCTCAAAGTGATGCTCGTGGACTCGGAGCACTGGGAGGCTCGGCGTCGCGATACGACGGAGGCCGGCGCTTACGGTATGAATCCCGCGCTCCTCGCTTCGATTGTTCAAGCCGCACATAACGTGGGTCGCCGCGTCTGGGCGCACGTCGAGACACCGTACGACTTCGCACTTGCCCTGCGCGACGGGGTGGACGGCTTCGCTCATGTGCCAGGGTACGCCGCCGCGAACGCCACTGATGCCGAGGCGCTGGCCCTCCTGCTTCCCGATTCGACCATCAGGCTGGCCGGTGCGCAGCGCGTGCCGATGACTGCAACACTGGTGCTTGGTACCACCCGCGCCGGCAGTGACACCGCACGACGGCGGCGCTACACCGAGGTGACCCTTCACAACGCCCGTCGCTTGCGCGCGGCTGGCGTCCAGCTGCTGGCCGGAAGCGATACCTACAGCAATGCCGACTTCGTGATGAACGACCCTCTCACGACGGCAAAGGACCTTGGACTCTCTCGCCTCGAGTTGTTGCGTTTGTGGTCGGTGGATACGCCGCGTGCCATTTTCCCCGGCCGCGCCATCGGCAGGCTCGCAGCCGAATTCGAGGCGAGCGCGGTCGCATTGACCTGCAATCCGCTGCGCGACACCCGGTGCCTTGGGCGCATTGCACTGCGCTTGAAGCAGGGACAGTGGCTCCCCGAACCGCCCCCGCCACCACCGTGAGCTCATCGGGGTGGTGCGTCGCCCGCCAGAGCGCGAGACTGATAGATGTCTCTGACTCACCAAATGCGCGCAGCAGTCATTACCGGCCCAGGCGGCCCCGAGGTTCTCGAGATCCAGACGCGTCCGGTGCCCAATGCCGGACGCGGCGAGCTGCTCATCCGCGTGCGGGCTTCGGCGATCAATCGCGCCGATTTGTTGCAGCGCATGGGGCGCTACCCCGCGCCGCCGGGTGCACCGACAGATGTTCCCGGTCTCGAATTCGCTGGCGAGATTGCAGCGCTCGGCGACGGTGTGACGAGGTGGGCCCTCGGAGATCGTGTTTGCGGCCTGGTCGGCGGCGGCGCACACGCGGAGTACCTCGTAACGCACGAGCGGACGGTAGCACGCGTTCCCGACGGGCTGCCATGGGAAATCGCCGGCGCGTCACCCGAGGCGTACATCACGGCGCACGACGCGCTGGTCACGCAGTCCGCCCTGCGGCCCGGGGAGTCGGTTCTCGTCCATGCGGTCGGAAGCGGCGTCGGCCTGGCAGCCGTTCAGCTCGCGACCGAACTCGGTGCCACGGTTTTCGGCACAGCGCGCGGGCCGGGCAAGCTCGAGGCGGCACGGGCGGTCGGGATGCGCGCCGGTTGCCAACCCGCCGAGGCCGGCTGGATCGCGCGGGCTGTGGCGGACTGGACCGGTGGTCGCGGCGTGGATGTCGTCATTGATCTCGTCGGCGGCGACTACATGGCCGAGAGTTTGGCCGCGATGGCGCCGAAGGGACGACTGATGTTGATCGGCGCTCTTGCCGGTTCGAAGGCAACCGTCGATCTGCGGTCGATTCTTGGCAAGCGGCTGACGGTGCGCGGCACGGTACTCCGGAGTCGGCCCCTCGAGGAGCGAATTGCGGTCATTCAGGCGTTTGAACGGGAAGTCCTGCCGTGGCTGACGAGCGGCCGGCTGGCGCCGCGTATCGACGCCTCCTTCGATCTGGCGTCGATCGCCGAGGCGCATGCCTTGGTGGAGGGCAACGGCACGATCGGCAAAGTGGCGCTGTCCATCACGAAGGGGAGTTCCACTCGGGACAGCTGACGGGTATGTTTCGAGGCTAGCCCGCGTCAGGCGTCGTTTGCGCGGGACAACGGTCGCCCTCTGTGGGGCGACCTTCATTCCCCTCCTCCCGCGTCGGCAACCCGCGGGGGGCGGTTCTGACCACAGGGAGGATTGCCACTCGTGACCGCAATCATGCGTCCGTACGAGGCCGTCTACATTTTCGACAGTGCGCTCGAAGATGGAGTGATCGCCGAAAAGCTGGCCAAGCACCATGGCCTGTTGTCACTGGCCGAAGAGGCCACGATCGACAACTGGGGCCGCCGTCAGCTGGCCTATCAGATCAAGAAGCGTGACATCGGCTACTACGTCGTCGCGCGTTTCACCACCGAGACGGGCAAGCTGCCGGAGTTCGAGCGTTCGCTGAAGCTCGACGACAGTGTGCTCCGTTACCTCATCTCGTTGCACGAGAATGAGTTGGGTGCCCCGCCGCTCACCGAAGAGCAGCTGGAAGCCAAGCGCCGCGCTGAAGAAGCCGGTGACGACGACGACGACGAGGATTAACCCATGGCCCGCCGCAACAAGAAGCCCAGCCCGGTGAACGAGGCTGGCATCCGTTTCGTGGATTACAAGGACGAACGTTTCCTGAGCCGTTTCATCACCGAGAACGGCAAGATTCTGCCGAGCCGGCTGAGCGGTGTCGATGCGCGCCACCAGCGTCAGCTGGCGTGCGCAATCAAGAAGGCGCGCTATCTGGCGCTCCTGCCGTATACGCGCTCCAGCAAGGCCTGACCGCTCGATGACGGATCCCACCGCGCCTGCGTCGCGGCGTGGGTGGTGGTGGCTGGGATTGGCGCTGATGGCCTACGGCATCGCCGCCGATCTCCCACTCGCTCAGACGCTGCTGCCGCTGCATCAACCGATCACGCTGCTGTTGCCAGCCTTGGCAGCATGCGGAGTGGTGGGGTGGTGGCGCGGGGGCAGCCTGGCGATGGCCAGCGTCACGGTTGCGGGAGTGGTCTGGTCGGTGTGGCACGCGACTCGGACTGGCGTGAGCGGTGAGATTTTGTCGGTGGGATGGTCGATCCTTGCCGGCGCCTGTTTCGGGCTGTCGCTGATGGCGGCACGTTCGAAATGGTTTCTGGGCAAGGGTGTGGTGGCCGTGTTGTCCGCGCTGATGCTTTCGGCGCTGCTGGTGGTGCTCACACCGTCCGGGTCGGCGGCGTTCGACAAGACGGTCGATTCGGCGCTGGCCATTCGCGGCAATGCCGATCTGCAGAACTGGCGCATCGCCCGCTCGCAAATGACGCGAGCGCGCACGACGCGCTCGGACAGTGCGACCGTTGCAGTGCTTGATCGCTTCGAGCAGAACGTTGCGGACCTTCCGCAGCTGGCGCGCGCGGTCCAGCCATCCTTGCTGGCGTTGCAGACGCTGGTGGCGATGGCACTTGCCTGGGCCCTGTTCCATCGCTTCAGCCGCACTCGGCTGGGTGACGAACTGGGACGCTTGCGGGACTTTCGCTTCAATGACCATTGGATCTGGTCAGTGATCGTCGGGTTGGTTCTGGCACTGCTGCCGGCGCTCGAGTCCTTGCGGCCGCTGGGCATCAATCTGCTGGTGTTTTTCGGGGCGCTCTACGCCCTGCGTGGCGCAGCGGTGCTGGCGTGGTTTCTTCGTCCCGGGCGTTCGCTGCTCGGGCTGATCGTTGGTGTGGCGCTGTTGCTGCTGCTGCGCGATGGCGCAGCGATCGCGCTGGGATTGGTGGGACTGGGTGATACTTGGGCCGACTGGCGACGCCGGATCCGGCCAGCGGTTTCCTGAATTCGAGGAGGGTGACAGGATGGAAGTGATTCTTCGGCAAGCGGTGGACAGCCTCGGACATGCCGGCGACCTGGTGAAGGTGTCCTCGGGGTATGCCCGGAACTTCCTGCTGCCGCGCGGCATGGCCTTACCGGCCACCGACGGCAACAAGAAGCGAATTTCGATGGAGAAGGCCAAGCTGGTGGCGGCCGAACAGGCTCGTGTGGATGCGGCACAGAACGAGGCGAAGAAGTACGCCGACTTGTCGATCACCTTCGCCGCCCGAGTGGGCGAAGAGGGGAAGCTCTTCGGCTCAGTGACGTCCGGCGACATCGCCGAGCAGCTGAAGGCGCAGGGGCTGCACGTCGAGAAGCGGCAGATCGACCTGCACGAGCCCATCAAGGCGCTCGGTGTCTACAAGGTCGCGATCAAGCTGCACGCCGACGTGAAGCCGGAAATCAAGGTCTGGGTGATCAAGGGCTGATCATCCGGGGAATGTGCGGGGCCATCGGGGCGTCTCCCAGATAGGGGGGCGCCCCGATTTGCGTGTCTCCAGCAGCAGGAGCGTGTGACCGCAGGGCGTCGCCCGGAGTTTTCCTGGAAGACGGCGGCGCTGGGATCGTGTGCTTCCGGGCCCGACGGGTTAACCTACGTTCAGGTCGCCCCCGCCAATCCCTGGTTGACGGGCCCTTGAGCCATGAGGTGGGCTGTCGCCTGCCGTTCCATATATCGATGCCTGCATTGACGCGTACGACCCGTGCCACGAAAGCCGCTTCGGAAGCCCTTGCCAAGCGTGCCGCGCAGTTGATGAGTGAATTCA
>JANNVN010000093.1:0-10209 GCA_031414435.1 Gemmatimonadaceae bacterium | reverse complement strand
GGCACTGCGGCGCGGCTGACGAGTGGCAACGCCTTCGATGCCCAGCCGCGGTTCAGTCCCGATGGCAAGCGCATCGTCTTCATCTCTGATCGGAGCGGCGGCGACAACGTCTGGATCACGTCACTCGACGGGAAGGACACGACGCAGGTGACGAAGGGCAATGACGCACTGATACTCTCGCCGGAGTGGACCCCGGACGGCAAGTACGTCGTCGCCTCGCGCAGCGGCGGACCACTCGGCGGTGCGGCCAAGCTGTGGATGTGGCATGTGGACGGCGGCGGTGGAATCCAGCTGATCGCCCAACCCGCCACTATCAAGACGCTTGGCGCGGCCTTCTCGGCAGACGGCAAGCAGATCTGGTTTGCGGCGCGCACCGGCGACTGGCAGTACAACGCCATCCTGCCGCAGTACCAGCTGAACGTGTACGACCGCGAGACCGGCGAGCGGCGTGTCGTCTCCGCGCGATATGGCTCGGCCTTCCGCCCCGCGTTGTCGCCCGACGGCAAGTATCTGGTATACGGCACGCGACAGGATGTCGAAACCGGACTGCGGATTCGCGATCTGGGGACGGGGGATGAGCGGTGGCTGGCATACCCGGTGCAACACGACGATCAGGAATCGCGGGCGCCGCTGGATGTGCTGCCCGGCTACAGCTTCACGCCTGACAGCAAGTCGATCGTGGTCAGCTACGGCGGTGAGATCTGGCGCGTGCCGGTTGATGGCACGGCACCGGCGAAGATTCCGTTCACTGTCGACGCCGACGTGGCGGTCGGCCCCGAGGTGAAGTTTGCGTGGCGTGTCAATGACAGCGCCTCGTTCACGGCACGACAGATTCGAGATGGTGTGCCATCGCCTGACGGAACAAAACTCGCCTTCACGGCCGTGGATCGGCTGTACGTGATGGACTGGCCATCCGGTACGCCGCGCCGCGTGACGACGATGAACGTCGGCGAGCACATGCCGACGTGGAGTCCGGACGGGCGCACGATCGCGTTTGCCACATTCCGCGACGGGGCCGGTGGCAATATCTACAGCGCACGCATCGATGGTCGCACTCCACCAAAGCAGCTCACCACACAGGCCGCGATCTACCGGGACCTGGCGTTCGATCCCACCGGTCGGCGTATCGCGGCCGTGATGCTGAATGCGCGCGACATGGTGGTGATCGGCACCGGTGGCGGCGGCGTGTACGATGCAGATCTGGTCTGGGTGTCGGTCGACGGCGGTGTGATGCGTCGCATCGGGCCGGCCAACGGTCGAAGCGCGCTGCATTTCACCCGCGACAGTTCGCGCATCTTCGCCTTCTCGCAGGCGAAGGGGCTGGTCAGCTTCCGCTGGGATAATACAGACGAGAAGGCGCTGCTCAAGGTCGTCGGCCCCGTGCCGCCCTCGGCCAACATCCCGGCCACCGAGCGCGGCCTGCGGGTGTTCAGCCGTGAAGCACTGACACACACCGATCTCGATCCCGAGCTGGCGCTGGAGGGGGCACCAACGCCGGTGCCGGCCAACGTCATTCGCATGGCGCCGACCGGAGATCAGGCGCTGGCAGAGGTTGGCAATGACATCTATGCCGTCACCGTGCCACCGATCGCCGGACAGGTACCGACGATCAACGTAGCGATGCCGGCGAATGCGAACTTTCCGTCACGCAAGCTCAGTGAGGTGGCGGGGCAGTTCGCCACGTTCAGCGCTGACGGGCGCAAGGTACATTTCTCTCTCGCAAATTCGTTCTTCACGTACGATCTGGATCGTGCGCGGATCGTGGACGATTTACTCAAGGCCGAAGCGCGTGTGCGCGCCGCATTGAGCGACAGCGCGAAGAAGGTGCTGGCCGTTGCCGATTCGGTGAAGAAGGCCGCTGGCGACTCGGCCAAGCCGGGCTACAAGCCCATGGAAACACGGATCGTCGTGACGGTCCCGCGCGACCGGGCCACTGGCACGATCGTCCTGCGCGGCGGGCGTGCCCTGACCATGAAGGGACGCGAAATCATCGATGATGCAGATGTCGTCATCACTGACCGGCGGATCGTGGGCATCGGGCGTCGCGGCACCGTGAGCGTTCCGGCGGATGCGAAGATCATCGATGTGTCGGGCAAGACGATCACACCGGGGTTTGTGGATACCCACTATCACGCGCAGTGGCTCGAGACCGACGTCCACACCACGCAGGCGTGGCAGTATCTGGCGACGCTGGCCTATGGCGTGACGACCACCCGTGATCCGCAGACCGGCACGACGGACATCCTGACATACACCGATCAGGTGGAAAGCGGTGGCATGCTCGGCCCACGCATCTACTCGACCGGGCCTGGTGTGTTCTGGGCCGAGCCGATTCGCGATCTGGATCATGCACGCACGATCATGAAGCGGTACTCGCAGTACTACGATACGAAGACGCTGAAGATGTACATGACCGGTAATCGGCAGCAGCGCCAGTGGGTGATCATGGCCGCGCGCGAACTCGGTATCATGCCGACGACGGAAGGTGGCCTGGACTACAAGCTGGACATCACGCACGCGCTGGATGGGTATCCGGGCATCGAGCATGCGCTGCCGATCATGCCGATGTACAACGACGTCGTCGAACTATTCAAGGCCAGTCAGACGACGAACTCACCCACACTGCTGGTCAGCTACGGTGGACCGTGGGGCGAGAACTTCTTCTACACGCACGAAGACATTCAGCTCGACCGCAAGCTGGCGCACTTCATGCCCAGTGCGTGGATCGATGCGAAGTCACGGCGACAGGGCGCGGGTACCGGGCCCGGCCCCGGTGGGTGGTTCCGCGAAGACGAGTATGTCTTCCCGCGGCACGCCGACTTCGTGAAGCGCATGGTGGATGGTGGTGCACGTATCGGCGTCGGCTCGCATGGGCAGCTGCAGGGCCTTGGTTATCACTGGGAGATGTGGGCGATGGCGAGCGGCGGTATCTCGCCGTACGACATGCTGCGCGTTGCCACGATCTATGGCGCGGAAGCGATCGGGCTCGCGCAGGACATCGGGTCGCTGGAGGTTGGCAAGCTGGCTGACATCGTCGTGATGGATGCAGATCCGCTGACGAACATCCGCAACACCAATTCGCTCCGGTATGTGATGAAGGGTGGTCGTCTGTACGAGGCGAGTACGCTCAATGAAGTGTGGCCGACCGTGCGGTCGCTGCCGGCGCAGTCCTGGCAGAATCTCGATCCGGTGGCGCCGGCTGCCGGGATCAAGGGCACAGGGGGAGAGCGGTGAGGATGCGGAGACTGCATCGGGTTGCGATGGTGGCCGTGAGCGCGAGCGTGGCATTGGTGTGCCATGCCGCGCCGGTGGCAGCGCAGGCGTCAGCTGCGGAGAGCGTGGCGCAGATGGCGGTGGTCAATGAGCTGTTCAACGCGATGCGCGCCGGCGACAGCGCGCGGGTCCGGGCGGTCTTCCATCCCCAGATGTCGGCGATGGTCAGCTCCGATGTAGGGCGGGACGGCGTGGCGCGGGTTCGGATGACGCCGCTCGACGCCTTCGTGAAGACGATCGGGACGCCGCACGCGGAGGTCTACGACGAGCGGCTGTTCAATCCGCGGGTGCTGATCGACGGCACGTTGGCGTCGGTGTGGGTGGACTACTCGTTCTACGTCGGCCGGACGTTCAGCCATTGTGGGGTGGATATTTTCCATCTGGCGAAGGTGGGGGAGGTGTGGAAGATCGTGGCGTTGTCGGACACGCGGCGCACGACCGGGTGCACGAAGTGAGCTGATGGGGACGGAGTTCGTGAGGTGATGGGGACGGAGTTCGTGAGGTCATGGGGACGGAGTTCCTCCGCTGATGGAGCGGATGGGGACGGAGTTCATGAGCTCATGGGGACGGAGTTCATGAGCTCATGGGGACGGAGTTCGTGAGCTCATGGGGACGGAGTTCGTGAGGTCATGGGGACGGAGTTCCCGAGCTCATGGGGACGGAGTTCTCGAGCTCATGGGGACGGAGTTCGCCGGGGAGTTCGCCGGGGCTTTCGCTTGGAAATCCTCGGCGCAGGCATGCCGCCGTCCATATGAGGTGGCCGCCCCTCCGACCGCACCCGCTGTCCAAATGACTGACCGGTCAGTATCGTACGGGAATGCCAACGCCGATCTCCAAGCGTCCGAAGGATCCGCCAAATGACTGACCAGTCAGTCGCACGCCAGCCCCGCGAGACCCTCAAGGCCGACAATCGGCCACGCCGACCCGTCGAGGAGCGCGAGGCCCAGATCATCGATGCCGCCTTCACCGCCTTCGCCGAGACGGGGCTCGATGAGACCCGCCTCGAGGATATCGCGCGGCTCGCTGGCGTGGCCAAAGGCACCATCTACCTGTACTTCCCGAACAAGGAAGCCCTGTTCCGCGAGATGATCCGTCGCACGGTCCTCATTCGACTGGATGAACTCGAGCGCGCACCACACGACGCCGATGCGTTGACGGATTTCACGCGCGTGGTCCGCATCTACTGGCAGTACATCAACGAGCCGCAGTTCCCGGTGCTCTATCGCCTCGTCACCGGCGTCCTGCCGCGTTTGCCCGAACTGAGTCAGTTTTTTGCCGAGCGCGTGTCATTGCGTTGGCAACGCCTGCTGCAGTCGTGCATCGAAGCCTGTGTCCACGACGGACTGTTCGGGCGTGAGCAATCAGCGGGGGCCGCACGCATGCTGCACGCGCTCCTCATGCAGCATGCACTGATGCGTGCCAATCCGACGATGTGTGAGTCGATCGGCCTGCAGAACGCCGAGGCGGTCATGGATCGTGTTCTCAGTTTCTTCAACGCGGCCATGCGTCCGTCGCTGCCCACATCGAGTCCGACCGATGCTTCGACCCACTGAGTCCCTGTCGTTGCGGCCGGTCTCGCTTCTCCTGGCGACGCTGCTCGTGCTGCCCCATGCGGTGCGTGCGCAGCCGGCGCCAACGGTGCAGACGCCGCTCGCGCTGACCCTTGGAGAAGCCTCCCGTCTCGCCGCGCGGCAGAGCCTGCCGACGCAGGCTGCCCTCCTGCGCGCAGAAGCGGCTGATACGCGAGTCCTGCAGCGTCGCGCCGATCTGATGCCGAACATCAGCGGCGCTGCGGAGACGAACAATCGGTCATTCAACACAGCGACCCTCGGTCTCAACTTTCCGTCGCTTCCCGGGCAGCCACCGTTCTTCGACCCGCAAGGCGAGGTGGTAGGTCCGGTGCCGGTGACGGACTTCAGGGCGCGCATTCAGCAGAACATCTTCGACCCGTCCGTCAACGCGCGGCTGCGCGTGGCCCGGCAGCAGTCGCAGGCACTGCGCTTGGAGTCATCGGCGGTCGGGGCCAGTGCCGCCACGCTGGCCGCCATCGCCTATGTGCGTGTGCTTCGCTCGCAAGCGGTGTTCGATGCTCGTTCTGCCGACTCGACGCTGGCAGCGGACCTGCTGCGAATCGCACGCGAAACGCTGCGTGCGGGCACAGGCGTCGCCCTTGATGTGACGCGCGCCGAGTCACAGCTGGTCTCCCTCCGGTCACAGCTGATCGGAGCGCGCGTTGAACGTGACAAGGCGCTGCTCGATTTGCGATACTCGCTCAACGTGCCGCCGGATCTTCCGTTGATACTGACCGACGCGCTCGACGCCGAAGACACTCTGTTGCCCACCGAGACCGATGCCCTGACGACGGCGTTGACGCGGCGTCCCGATCTCGCGGTGCTGGATGCGCAGCTGTCGTCGGCGCGCCTCTCGGAGCGGGCGGTGCGCGCGGAACGCCTGCCGAGTGTGAGCGCGGTGGCCGACAATGGGTTCATCGGCAAGAGCCCGGGCAATCTGCTCAACACGTGGACATGGGCGCTCCGCGTGTCGGTGCCGGTGTTCGATGGACTGCGGCGCGAATCACGGATTCGCGAACAAGGCATCGCGGAGCGTGAGGTGGAGACGCGACGCCGGGAAATTGTGTCGCAGATCGGCTATGACGTGCGAACGGCACTGCTCGATGCGGCGGCCACGCGTGAGGTGGTGGCTGCGGCACAGGAGCGGCTGAAGCTGGCCGAGCAGGAAGTGGCCCAGGCGCGGGATCGCTTCACCGCGGGAGTGTCAGGCAATCTCGATGTCACGCAGGCATTGCTCGGCCTCAGTGGCGCCCGTAGCCAGTTGGTCGACGCCATGGCGTCACGTCAGCTCGCACGCGTTGTCATCGCCCGGGCGCAGGGCACACTCACGTCGCTCCGTTAACGGACAGGAACCAGTCATGGCCGCACACCCCCGCGCTGCATCCACCAGCCGCGACTCAAACAATGAAGTGACGACAGCGCCGCCGAAGAACGATGAAGTGACGACAGCGCCGCCGAAGAACGATGACGTGACAACAGCGCCGCCGAAGACCGATGACGTGACGACAGCGCCGCCGAAGAACGATGAAGCGACATCAGCGCCGCCGAAGAACGATCAAGTGGCGAAAGCGCCGCCGAAAAAGGCCATGGCCGAGGCCCCGAAGAAGCCAAACCGTCTTCCGTACATCCTCGGCGTACTCGTACTCGCCGGCGGCTTCTGGACATACAGGACACTCTCGTACGCCAGCGCGCACGAGAGCACCGACAACGCGCTGATCGACGGCCATGTGCTGCCGGTGCTTGCCAAGGTGGGTGGTTTCGTGACGAAAGTGTCGGTGCGCGAGAACGACCAGGTTGCGCTCAACGCCGCGCTGGTCACGATCGACGACCGGGAGTTCGTGGTGCGGCTCGCGCAAGCCGAGGCCGAGCTGGCGGCGGCGCGTGCGACGGGCGGCGGTCGCGGCACTGGCACGGGCCAGGCGCAGGCGATGGTCGAGAACGCGTCAGCGCAGACCGCGGTGCAGGATGCCAATGTCGATGTCGCGCGCGCACAGGTGGTGAAGGCGGAGGCCGATCTGGCTCGCTACACCGATCTTGCCGCCAAGAACATCGTCAGTCAGCAGCAGCTGGATGCGGCCAAGGCGCAGGCCGCTGCGACGCGGGCGCAGCTGGTGGCGGTGCAACGGCAGGCCACCGCTGCCGGGGCAAATGTCGAGGGTATGCAGGCCGGCGTGCGACTGGCACTGGCGCGGCTGAATGCCGCAGCTGCCCTCCGCGACAATGCTGCGCTCCAACTGTCGTTCACGAAGATCACGGCGCCGGTTTCAGGCGCCATCAGCAGGAAGCTCGTCGAGGTAGGGCAGCTGGTGCAGCCAGGCCAGATGCTGATGAACATCGCATCGGATACCGGCCTGTTCATCACTGCGAACTTCAAGGAGACGCAGCTCGACAAGCTTCGGATCGGTCAGCCGGTCGAGCTGGAAGTCGACGCGTACAATGGCGCAAAGATCGAGGGAGTGATAGAGAGCATCAGCGCCGCGACCGGTGCGCGGTTCACGCTGTTGCCGCCGGATAACGCGAGCGGGAACTTCACAAAGGTGGTGCAGCGCGTACCGGTGCGCATCAGGATCACGAAGGGGCTCGACGCGACACGTCCGCTGCGTATCGGGCTGAGCGTGATCGCGCACGTCAGTACCAAGTAGTCGCCGACTGCCGACGCCCCACGAATGACCGCCGCAGCGCTTCCTTCCATCGCCTCCTCCTCCGAGGCGGCCGACGCGTATCGCAACCGCTACTGGATTGCCGCGGCGGTGACGCTGGCGGCCGTGCTGGAACTCGTCGATACGTCGATCGTCAACGTGGCCGTTCCCCACATGATGGGCAATCTGGGTGCAACGCTCGATGAGATTGCGTGGGTCAGCACCGGCTACATCATCGCGAACGTGATCGTCATCCCGATGTCGAGCTGGCTGGCGAACTGGTTTGGGCGCCGGAACTATCTGACGGCCAGCATTCTGCTTTTCGTGGCGGCAAGCTTCTTCTGTGGCGCGGCAACGGGGCTCTGGTCGCTGGTGTTCTGGCGCATCGTGCAGGGGCTTGGTGGCGGGGCGCTGCTCAGCGTCGCACAGGCGACGCTGTTCGAGGCGTTCCCGCCGAACGAAGTGGGCAAGGGACAGGCGATCTTCGGGATGGGCGTGATGGTCGGGCCGACCCTTGGCCCCACACTCGGCGGTTACATCATCGACAACTTCGATTGGCCGTGGATCTTCTACATCAACGTGCCACTGGGATTGATTGCCGCCGCGATGGTCTGGAACTTCGTCAAGGACTCGAAGAATGCCGTGCGGGCCACGAAGATCGACTCCCTCGGCATCCTCCTGTTGGCGACCAGCATCGGGACGCTGCAATTCATGCTCGAGCGTGGTGAGCGCAACGACTGGTTCGAAAGCGGCCTCGTGACCACGCTGGCCATCGTCAGTGCAGTGTCCATGGCCGCCTTCATCTGGCGCGAGCTCACATTCGAGCAGCCGATCGTCAACCTGCGTGTCCTCAAGAGTCGACAGCTGTCGGTTGGCGTCGTGTTTGCCGCGGCACTCGGGCTTGCAATGTACGGGTCGATCTTCGTGCTGCCTGTGTTCCTGCAGCAATTGCATGGCTTCACCGCCTGGCAGACCGGCAAGGTGATCTTCCCGGGCGCGGTCGCGAGCGCATTCACGATGGCGATCATCGGGCGCAACGCGAATCGGATGGATGCGCGCTACACCGTGGTGATCGGCGTGGCGATGTTCGGCGCCTGCATGTGGTGGCTGTCGGGACTGGCGCTCGATGCAGGCGCTGATGATGTGTTCTGGCCGCTGATCCTGCGCGGTGTCGGTATGGGGCTGATCTTCGTGCCGCTGACGAATGCCAGTATGGCCGACCTCTCGCCGCAGGACGTGCCACAGGGGACGGCGCTCTTCAATCTCACCCGACAATTGGGCGGTTCGCTCGGCATTGCGGTGATGGCAACGCTGCTGTCGCGATTCACATCGTCGTCGCGCGCCAACCTCGTACAGCACATGAACGCGGGCGACCCCGAAGTCACGCAGCGGGTGGCCATGTTGTCGCGCGCGTTCGTGGCGCGTGGGTCGGATGCCACCACGGCAGCGGCGCAGGCGTACCACGTGATGGAGCGCCAGGTGCTGGCCCAGTCCAGTGTGATCTCGTTCTCGAAGATCTACCTGATCTGTGCGTGTGTGATGGTGCTTGCGCTGCCGCTGCTGCTGCTCTGGCGCACCGGGCGCAGTAGCGCCGGTCTGGCGGCCGCGGATCTGCACTGAGCCGAACGCACCTGTCAAGCCGTTGCTGATGGCGCTCGCGCGCGACAGTTTGCCGGTTCGCACGCCGCTCCGTTTCCCAATCAGCTGACTGATGGCCCCGTCACTCGTTTCGACTGTCGCACGTGAACTTGCTCTCCCGGTGTCATCGGTCGAGCGCACCCTCGAACTGTTTGCCGAGGGCAATACGCTGCCGTTCATCGCGCGCTACCGGAAGGAAGTGACCGGTGGCCTTGACGAGGTGCAGCTGCGCGATGTGCGCGATCGGGCGCAATACCTCACCGAGCTCGAGGAGCGCCGTGCGGCAGTACTCAAGAGCATCGAGGAACAGGGCAAGCTCGACGACAAACTGAAGGCGGCAATTGTTGGAGCGGTGACGAAACAGGCGCTCGAAGACCTCTACCTGCCATACAAGCCAAAGCGCCGGACCCGGGCCATCATCGCGCGCGAGCGTGGCCTCGGGCCCCTCGCCGAGCAGCTCTGGGTAGGGTCGGTCGACGATGCCGGTGCGCGCGATGCGGCTGCCAGTTTCGTGGACGTGGCGAAGGACGTGGCGGACGTTGATGCCGCGCTCGCCGGCGCCCGCGATATTCTGGCCGAGCAGGTGGCGGAGGATGCGGCGGTGCGCGGCTGGATCCGTGACGTCACCCGGACCAAGGGGGCGGTGAAGAGTGCGCGATCCTATGGGCGCACCGAAGAGGTGTCGAAGTTTTCCGACTATTTCGACTTCCGCGAACCACTGGGCACCATCCCCTCGCATCGCGTGCTGGCGATCCGGCGCGGCGAGACGGAAGGGGAGCTGGTGTGGAGCGTCGAGGCACCTCTGGTGGACATCGCCCCGCGTCTGCAGCGCGACGTGATCGGCAGCCGAAAGGCCGTCGCGCTGCTCGGGGCCGTGGCCGATGACGCCTACAATCGGTTGCTGGCGCCGAGCATCGAGGTGGAACTGCGCCTCGAACTGAAGACGCGCGCCGATGAGGAAGCAATCATCATCTTCGGTCGCAACCTCGAACAGCTGCTGCTCTCGGCGCCGGCGGGCGAGAAGAGTGTGCTGGGTCTCGACCCCGGTTTCCGTACCGGCGTCAAGATTGCGCTGGTGAGCAAGACCG
>JANNVN010000092.1:0-3717 GCA_031414435.1 Gemmatimonadaceae bacterium | reverse complement strand
GGCATCCATCCCCTGCTCTGTCGCCTTGCCCGCTGGGGACGGGGCGGTCAGGTCGATCCACCGTACGCTCGTCCACCATACCATCACACGCAGATGCCCCGCCGATCATTCACCGCGTCCATCGCCTTCCTGTCGCTCGCTGCCGCACACGGCCTCGGCGCCCAGAAATCCGCGCGATACGACACCGAAATCCGCTGGACGAGCTACGGCATCCCGCATGTGAAGGCCGCCAACTGGCCAAGTCTCGGCTACGGTTTTGCCTACGCCACCGCGACCGACGCCGTCTGCACCATGGCCCGCGAGGTGATGACGGTGAAGGGCGAGATGTCGAAGCACCTCGGCCCGGCCGATGGCAACCGCGAGAGTGACATCTTTTATCGCGCTGTGCTCGACGCTGCCACGGTGCGACGGTTCAACGCCGCGCAGACGGCCAAGAGTACCCGCTTCAACCGTGGCTACGCCGACGGATTCAACCGCTACCTGCGTGACCACCGCAACGACTTGCCTGCCGACTGCCGCAACGCCACCTGGGTGCAGCCAATCACCGCTGATGACGTGGCACGCCTCAGCATCGGCGTTGGCATTCGTTACGGCGCAGGGCGATTCCAGAAGGAGATGGCGAATGCGGCGCCTCCCGGCGAGATGCGCACCGGCAGCATCAGCACGGACTTCACCCTGCCCGAGGGCGTCGGGAGCAACGCGGTGGCGATGGGCAAGGCCGTCACCGCATCAGGCCGCGGCCTTTTGTTCGGCAATCCGCACTATCCGTGGCAGGGATCGTCGCGATTCCACATGATCCACACCACGATCCCCGGCGAGCTGGATGTGATGGGGGTCAGCCTTCTGAGCACAAATCGCATCGGCATCGGCTTCAACAAGGATGTCGCGTGGAGCCATACCGTCTCCACCGCACTTCGCTCCACACTCTACGCCCTCGAGCTCAAGCCGGACGACGCGACGCAGTATCGGTATGGCGACGGCTGGCGGCGCATGACGCGAATCAATGTCACCGTACCAGTGAAGTCCGCGAGCGGAACGGTGAGTGATGAAATCCGGACCGTGTACCTGTCGCACTACGGGCCGGTGATCGCCTCCGAGCAGCTGCCCTGGACCAGAACACGCGCATACGCCGTACGCGACGCGAACCTCGGCAACGATCAGGCGGGGGTCACGTACGACATGCTGAATCGCGCCAGGACGATCGACGATGTGGAGGCGGCGATCAGTCAGCAAGGTGTGCCATTCACCAACACACTCGCTGCCGACAAGTCAGGCACGGCCTTCTACGCTGACATCAGCGTGACGCCGAACCTCGATGCGACGACAATCGACAAGTGCCGCCTGAAGCCGTCTCGAGTTCCGGCATCGGTACTGGTGCTCAATGGAGCCGACGCTGCCTGTGAATGGAAGCCGGATGCGACGTCGAAGGTGCCCGGCGCGATGCCGGCGGCGGCGATGCCTCGGATCCGTCGTGACGACGTGGTCTCGAATGCCAACGACAGCTACTGGCTCTCCACACCGCTGGCACCTCTCGAAGGCTTCTCGCCGATCATCGGCGCCGAGCGCACGGCGCGCAGTCTGCGAACGCGTGCCGGTCTGGCGTACATTGGCGAGGTACTCAAGGGTGGCGTCAAGGCCACGCCGCAGACGCTGGAAGACATGCTCTTCTCGCACCGGAACTTTGGCGCGGAGTTGCTGCTCGACGACCTGTTGACACTCTGTGCGGCACCGGTGGAGCCGGTCGTGCTGTCTGGCACCTCGGTGGATATCGGCGCATCGTGCAAGGTGATGGCGGCGTGGAACCGCCGTGAGACGATCGACAGTCGCGGTGGACATGTGTGGCGCGAGTTCTGGCGGCAGGCGGTGCGCGTGCCCGGTTTGTATCGCGTGCCGTTCGACCCTGCGGACGCCGCCAACACTCCGCGCGGACTGGCAGTGGAACAGCCAGGCGTGCGCGAGGGGCTGCGGCGTGCGCTCGCGCTTGCACAACAACGCCTGGCGCAGTTCAACGTGCCGCTCGACGCGACACTCGGCAGCATTCAATACGAGATGCGCAACGGTGAGCGGGTTCCGATTCCTGGTGGCGAGGGCGGCACCGGGATGTGGAGTGTGATCACCACGGAGCTCAAGCCGACCGGCTACACGCCCATCATTCATGGGAACAGCTACATCCAAGTCGTCGGCTGGACCGCCGATGGTGCGGTGGATGCGCGGGGGATTCTGACGTACTCGCAGTCGGATGATCCGGCGTCGCCGTACTCTGGTGATCTCACGAGGCAGTACTCGAAAGGCGGGCTGCTACCGCTGCCGTTTCACGAGAAGGACATTCTGGCGGACAAGAACCTGCGGACGGTGCGGCTCCGGCAATAGCGCCGACAGCTGTCTGGACGACGGCTCTGACAGATGCGCCCCTCCGCGATCCGGACTACGCCGGGGTGCGGGCAAAGTGATGCAATCAGTCGCCTACCGCGAAAGCCAACGCCCCCGGCCCGGTGTACCGGTCGGCGCACCATCCCGATATACCACCTCGCCGCGTGACAGCGACACGTCCGGCCAGCCGCGAACGCGACGACCTTCGTACGGCGTGTAGTCCATGTGATCGTGCTGCATCGCTGCGGTGACGGTTACCGCTCGATCAAGGTCCCACACCACGACATCAGCGTCGCTACCGACCGCGATCGTGCCTTTCCGTGGCGCAAGTCCGAACCGCGCGGCCGGCACGGTACACCCAAGCGCAACTGCCCGCTCGAGCGAGATGTGGCCGCCGTGTACACCCTCGCTGATCAGGAACGGCATCCGCATCGCGAGCCCCGGCACACCATTCGGAATTCGCGAGAACGGCGCATCGGTACCGAATGCCATCTTCCCCTGCGGGTCGTTGAAACGATACGGCGCATGATCGCTGGAGAATACGTCGAGTGTACCATCGGCCAGCGCGGCCCAGAGTGCCCTCTGCGCCGCCGTGTCCCGTGGGGCTGGACTGAACATCAGCTTCGCCATCTCGAAGCTGTCATGCGCCAGATCGTCAGCAGTGAACGCGAGGTACTGCGGACAGGTCTCGGCAAACACCGTCACGCCGCGCGCGCGCGCACGCCGGATCTCATCCAGTGCTTGTGTGCCGGATACGTGAAAGACCATCAGGGGTACGTCAATCATCTCGGCGAACATGCAGGCCCGGTGTACCGCCTCGCGCTCGACGAACTCCGGCCGGGCTGCCACATGCCAACGCGGCGACGTCTTCCCCTCGGACAGCAACCGCTGCGTCAGCCACTGTATAGCCTCGTGATGCTCGGCGTGCACGATCGGCAGTGCACCGTGCACTCGCGCCAGCGCCATGACCGACAGCATCTGCGCGTCGTTCAGTCGGATCTTCTCATACGTCATGAACAGCTTGAGTGACTTGTGCCCCTCGGCAATCAGCGCAGGCAGCTCCTCCTGCATCACCAGATCGGTGGGATCGCTGACGATCAGGTGAAAGGCGTAATCGATGATCGCATCGCGTGCGGCTCGCGCCGCATACGCGTCCGTCACGGCGCGGAGTGAATCGCCCCGATGCTGCGCCACATGCGAGAGCACAGTGGTGGTGCCACCAGCTGCTGCCGAACGGCTGGCGCTGGTGAAATCGTCGGCGGTGTGGAGCCCGGTGCTCGAGCGTTGATCGATGTGGGTGTGGGCATCGACACCACCCGGCAGCAGATGACGACCGGTGGCATCAAC
>JANNVN010000091.1:0-6755 GCA_031414435.1 Gemmatimonadaceae bacterium | reverse complement strand
TCCTTGAACCGTTCATACGTGCGGTGCAGCACGGGCATCTCCGCAATGCAGGGCGAGCACCAGGTTGCCCAGAAGTCAATCAGTGTCAGCTTCCCGCGAAAGTTGTCGTTGCTGATCTCAGTGGCACCCTCACCAAGCGCGGTGAGGCGGAACGAGGGGAAACTGATCCCCACCTTCAGAATACGACGACTTCCAAACGCATCCGGCAGCCGTGCGAGATCCGGATCAGCCGGAAACGCCTGCATCGCGTCCTCGAGAACAGCATCGAGCCCGGTCTTCGCTTTCGTGGCTGCCAGGTTGAACGCCAGCGACATGTAGGCACTGCGTCGCGCAAGGGAATCAGCGCGTTGATCGCGAGCCGTCGCAAGCAGGTACTTACGCGACCGTTGTGCGTAGCGCTCTTGCCAGCGGATTGAGTCGACGGCCGTCTCGCCGTCGGGTTGGTCAGCGAAGAAGAGCGCGTTTGTGATCGCGGTTACACCGCTCCGATCGCGTGTGATGGCACTCTCTGGCTCATTCTCTGCAAGCAAGGCACGTGATTCGGCGCTCGGTTTTGCTGAGCCAGGACGCCACGCCAGTACAATTGTCACCAGCGCCTCCGTGCGCACCCGAGGATCCTGCGGTGACGCGAGGAGGCCCCGTGCGTGCGCGACTGCCCGTGCCATCGTCGAGTCCACGACGGAGTGACGAAAGTACGGAAGCACACCGCTGAACCGAAAGGCATCGAACCGCTCCTGCGCCAACGCATTCGCCTGATTCAGCGCCGAGTCGGCGGTGAGTGTAACGAATTCTGATGGCGCGGTGCTGAAGCGGAGCTGGGCCGTATCGAGCTCAAAGAACAACGTGTCACGCCGGGGCCGCATCACGCCGGCAAAGCTCACCTCTCCAGAGGTATCTGGCGCGATGGCGTACGAACGCACCGGCACCCACGCCGCGTCCGATGGCCCGCCGACGCCACGGATCTGGAAGCGCGTCGAATCGCCGCTGAACGGGATGGCAGCGCGGAGACGCCCGTCCGGCGACACGCGGAGGCTGTCGCCCGGCCTGGCGCGAAAGCCGTTGAAGTCGCCGAGCACGCGCGGAAACGTTATCGAATCACTGGGCATCAGCGGACGGGGGCGAATCCGAAACCGCGCCGGTCGCTCGGCGGGTAGGACTGCCTGCGTTTCCAGAACCGAGTGCTCGGCGACCGAGACGCTCAACGCCACACGTCGGGCCCCCGCAGGTATCGGCCCGCTGAACCGTCCACTCGGCTGTCGCACCAGCGTCAGTGTCCTAGGCGGCGCGCCATCGAACGCCGCGCGCACATATGCGTACCTCGCAACCGTATCCGAAGCAGTGCGCACGTCGAGCTCGATGATCTCCTGCGGGGCCAGCGCGTTGACGCCTGACCGGCGCGCCGCGCAGCCACACAGCGGCAGCACGAGCAGCAGGACGTGTGTGAATCGGCTGGCAGCGGATAGATCAATGGCGCGGCGCATTCACTCTCGAGAGACGTTGGGACATCACGCCCGCGGCAGGCGCAGAAAAATCACATCAATCCTGCAGTATCCCGTATTCACGAAGGCCATCGGGAAGACATCAGCACCGGTCGGCAAAGACCCTGCACCGGTGGCCGGCCTGGACGGTGCAGCGCCGCACCCGCCCATCAGAACTGCACCCGAAACCCCGCCGCGATTGCTCGCGCCCGCGGATACGAGAGATAGTCCACCCCACGCGACGCGAACCCGGCGTCGACGAACAATTCCGGGTCGTAACCCGAGTAGGGCGCAAACAGCAGCAAGTTGTCGCCTGAGACGTAAACCCGGGCCGATCGCCCAGCGCCCGGAAGCACGAAGGAGTACCCGAGCGTGACGTTCTGGAGCCGCACAAACGAGCCGTCCTCGATCCAGCGCGACGAGTAGATCGAAGGCTCATCGATCGTTCCGGGCGTGCCCAGCCCCGATGCGAGGAAGTTGCGGTTCTGCTGGACATTGGACTTGGCCGAGTGGATCAGCGCGGTGTTGTTGAACACGTCGCGTCCCTGCTCCGCGCGCCACAGCCAGCTGGCGTCGAAACGCCTCCAGCTCGCGCTGCTCCGAAGGCCCAGACTGAATGTCGGATTCGCATTGCCGATGGTGCGTGAGTCATCGAAGAACGACGGAGTTGTGGTCACCCCATTCGCGACCCGGCTCGTTTCGTTGCCGTTCGCATCGCGCGTCACCGTGTATCTCGTGAAGGTCTGATCACCAGTCGCATTGAACCCGGCGAACGCGGCACCGTAGAATGTCCCGAGCGGCTGACCCGGGATGATACGCTGGGCAAGAACACCGCTCTGCCCCGGACCACTGACCGCCGTGGTCGTCAGGAAGTCGGCCGTCGGGCCGACACTGAGCACCTTGTTCCGCTCGACCGACACGATCACTCCAGTGCTCAACTGCAGTCCGCTCCCAGGTCGTTCAAACAGCTGCGCGTCGAGCGAGAGCTCGAGCCCCTTGTTGGACATCGCACCCACGCTCTGCAGCTGGGTGTCGAGGAAGGAACCTCCGTTCCGCGACACCGGCACGTTGAGCAGCAGCCCGGTGACTCTCTCGCGGTAGACGTCGACCGAGCCGGTGAGCCGGGAACCGAGCACACCAAAGTCCAGAGCCACGTTCGACTGCTCCGATCGTTCGCATTTCCGTTCCGGATTCTGGCCGGGTCCAATCACGATGACCGCGGTGTCTGCGGCGACGCGGGAGGCTGCACCGTTGCATTGCCGCGCATACCCAACCCGCAGCTTCAGCTCGGAGAATGGAAGCGCCTGCGCAAATGATTCCTCCGTCATCCGCCACGCGGCAGATATCGCGGGTGTCATCACGGCCCCCTGATCCTGCCCAAACTGTGAACGCGCATCGCGGCGCAGCACGCCCGTGAGGAAATACTTCTTCCTGAAGCCGAAGTTCACTCTCGTGAACAGCGAGGCGAGGTTGTTCTCGAGGAGCGACGACTGTACGGGCGGACGGATGGCGCCAGCGCCGAGGTTGCCATATCCGGCGGCATCCGAAGCAAACCCGCGCGCCTCCTCCAGCTCATCGGTGTTCCTGAATCCGGTGTACTCGATTCCAGTCAGCAAGTCGAACTCTACGGCACGTCGTATGTCCGGGGCCCAGCGGAGCGTGCCAAGGAGCGTTCGATTCGACAACGTGCGCTTTGCACGTTGCGCAAACCCGCTGAACTCGGCACCGACCGGACTGGCACGGGGCAGATACCCATTGCGCTGTCCGCTCGTGTAGTCGGTGCCCACGTTCACCTGTGCGACAACAGTCGGCGTGAGCGCGTACGACGTCGTGAGATTCGCAATGGTGCGGTTGGTTTGCCCATCGTCGAGAACCTGCCGTGCCAGCGCGACCGGGTTCCGAATCCCCTGACGTCCGGTTCCCTCTTCATAGAACGTCTGTCCGCCAGCGAGCGGATCCCTGACATATATCGGACGCGTGGGGTTGAAGATGGCGACGTTCTGGAACACACCACCCTCGAAGCCACCGGTGTTCTCGAATGGCAGGTAGTCGTTGTCAATGCGTGCCGTGCTCGCGTTCAGCCCGATGCGCAGTCTGCCGTTAAGCGCCTCGTGCTCGGCATTCAGCCGTGCCTGCAGACGCTGCATGCCGCTGGAGATGGCCGCACCTTGCAGGTCGGCGTAGTTCACCGAGGCGCGGAACGCGCTGCGCGGGCTCCCACCCGAGATGGTGAAGTTGTGATGCTGCGACAACGATGAGCGCTGCGTCGCGTCCTCCCAGTTTGTGCTCGCCGTCCCAAGCGCCGCAAGCCGCGACGCTGGCAGTCGTCCGGAACTGACCTGGCTCTGCACGAAGGCACGGTATTGATCGCCGGTCAGGAAGCCAAGCGATTTGGCAGCCTGACCGAGCGCAGCGTATGTCTCGTAGGTCATTGCCACGCCGGAACGTCGTCCCCGTGTCGTCTCGATCAGCACAACACCATTCGCACCCCGGCTGCCGAAGACGGCCGTCGAGGCAGCATCGCGCAGCACGGTGATCGATGCGATGTCGGACGGATTGATCGCGTTCAGCGGGTTGCGGCCCAGGGCCGGCGTGCCACCGATGCCAATGCCGCGTGCTTCCGATTCGATGTTCTGCATCGGCATGCCGTCGATGACATAGAGCGGCTCATTGTCCCCCAGGATCGAGGTGGTGCCGCGGATGCGGACCTGCGCGTTCGCGCCTGGTTCGCCGTTGTTCAGCGTGACGTTCACGCCGGGTGCTCGCGCCACGAGGAGCTGAGTCGGGCTTGCGATCACCCCGACGTTCGCGTCGCCGGCGCTGATCGTCGTGATCGCGCCGCTCGACGCGTCAGCAGGCTGCGCACCATACCCCGTCAACACCATACGGCGGTCGGCACCACGGCCGACCTTCGTCAGAATCCGCGCACCGGCGACCTCACCCGCGGTGACCATCACGGTGCTGAAACTGAAGGTAGTTCCGGTCCGCGTCACGACGAGACGCGCCGGCCCCGCCGCGACGCTGTCAAAGAAGAAACGTCCGTCGATGCTGGTCCGGGTGTTCCGGCCCACGCTCTCAATCGTGACTGTCAGCCCCCGGAGGGGAAGCCCGCTCAGGGAGTCGACGACGCGGCCAGAGATCGCTCCGAGGCGAGCCCTGGGCTGCGCCTTTGCCTGCAGCGGTACGGGCGCCTGTGCCTCTGCCGTCCGAGCCGCCAGCAACACGCCGAGCACCGCTGCCCGCACGCCACGCATTCCGATCATGTTGCTCCTTAAACGGACGGGTCGCTGGTTTCGGCCGGTCCGGGACCAAGTCAGGGTGCCGGCCGACGCGCCAATTCACCAACATGTCGTGTAAAGGCACTTTGCGCGAGCCGCGCGTACGAATTCGTTACGCGTGGCTCCCAACGCCCTGCGCCGGTCGGACGCGCAGTCCAGCGTGCACCGTCGCTGCGTTCGAGCGGCCGGTCAGTGAGCGCGACGCCAGATTCAGTACGCGTACCCGAAGATGATGTCCATCTCGTTGGTGCTCGCCAACCCGAACGTCACCGTCCGCGACGTGGTGTTATTCCATGTCACCACTGACACCAGCCCGTCGCCAGGCTCGAGGACGATCGGCGTCGGGAAATTCACGAAGCCGGGATGCTCCCAATCGGTGTTCGTGTAGACCGTTGTCTCGCTGCCGTTGGCGCGCCGCACCCGGATGTCGAACTTCTCCCCAAGCGAATGCATGTGGGACGTGACCCCGAGCACGGTGGTGCGAACGCTCACGGGGAAGAACTTCGTCAGCGTCGTCCGCACACCTGGGGGCAGCTGAATATTCTGGTTGGCGTAGTTGAGGGTCCGCGCGACTGTCTGGATTTCTGCGCGGTCCGCTGTGTACAGGTTCGCATAGGCCTCGCCGGGCAGACTCGCCGGCGACCGATTCACATAGTGGACATTGAGATCAAAGGCTGCGTTCGCCGGTAACCTGAGGGCAACACCCGGCGGAAAGCTGTAGTCGAAGTCCGGGGTCATGGCGCCGGCGAAAAACACATGGCACGCCATCGGCAGCATGTTGAACAGGTTGAAGCCGCCGTCCGGATTCTTGATGTCACGCACTGCATTGGGCACCGGGCGCGTGTCGCACGGGAACGTCGTGTTGGCCTCATCGAACGTGTACAGCAGCAGGTGATGACTCCCCGGACGCATCCGCGACTGAATACGGGTGACATACAGATCGGACGCATTGCCAAGTGTCCGGTACACGAACAGCTCGCGTTCGCGAGCGGGGGTCACCGCGAAACTGTCCACCTTGAGCTGCAGCCCACCGCTGACTGGCGCGACGAGCGGCGTGAACGTCGCGGATTGTACCCGGGTGTCCGCCAGCACCATCGTGTCTGCAACGTTGCCTGTCCGCGGTGCTCCGGCCTCTATCCAGCGACGGACGTATTCCAGCTGTCCGGCGGTGATTCCCTGCGTCGTACCCATCGGCATCAGATTGCCGTAGTCAACGCTGTGGTGGCCAGGGATCCAGGCCAGCTTGTGATAGAACAGTGAACTATCGCTCTTGAACGCCATGACGCGCGGCATGCCGATGCTCTTCGCCAACGCCTGCACCGACGCCACGCCAAGCAGCTGTTGATACGATGAGTCGGCGGTCAGCACGAGACCCGACTGCCGGGCGTTGGTGTTGCCCGACTTGTGGCACGATGCACACTGCGGGTCGAGGATCTCCCGCTGAATACGCGTGAACGACGCGTCCGTCGAGGCGACCAACGGCGTGCCGGTGGACGATGCGCTGTCACCGCCACCGCAGGCGAACACACCGACCAGAAGCGGCACCAGCAGGATGGAGCGGCGCATCAGCACCTCGACGACAAAAGAAAAGGGATCGCGATCCTACCAAGCAGTTCTTTCGCAAAACAGAAACGGATGCGCATCAGCGTGACACTACCGAGACGTCGCCGGCCACGCCACACTGATCACGGGAGTCGATCGATCCGCGCGTAACTCCCCGTCGTGATCAGCTGCACCAGCACCTCGCGCGACCCGCGATTCCGCCAGTACCATCCATGGTTTCCGTTGAACCCCGCCACCAGTTCGCCGGAATCCGCTGCCGCTCCCTTCCCCTTCCGGTAACTCACAAACCAGTTCTTCGGCGCATTCGTCGAATCACCGTGCATGTCGAAGTTCACTACGCCACCGGTCACACTCCACCGATACCCGGCACGCGAGCCGCCCGGCATCACCAGCTTGATCTCGCCACCCTTGTTCGGCAGCAAGGCGACCAGCGTGG